>PXRQ01000123.1:5516-32509 GCA_003022005.1 Halobacteriales archaeon QS_5_70_15 | reverse complement strand
GAGGGGGTCGACACAGTCCCCCGGGAGACGAGCGTGGCCGACCTCGTCCGGCGGATGTTCACGGAGCGGCACACCGGGTATCCGGTGCTCGAGAGCGGACAGGTCGTCGGCCTCGTCACGCTCGAGGACGCCCAGTCGGTCCCCGAGATCGAGCGGGACGCCTACCGCGTCGAGGACGTGATGAGCACCGAGCTCTACACCATCGAGCCCGGGGCCGACGCGATGGACGCGATAGAGCGGATGCAGGAGAACGGGGTCGGCCGGCTCGTCGTGATGGACGGCGAGGCGTTCGCGGGGATCATCTCGCGGTCGGACCTGATGACGGCGCTCGACATCATCCGGTCCTCCGGGTCGCCCTCGGCCGCCGACCAGCTCCGGACGAGCAGCAACATCGATCCGCCGGAGTCGAACGACCCCGGTCCCCGGTTCGACGACTGACCGGGGGCCGGCGGTCGGCGCGTCACCCCCGCGTTCGGGGCTACCGGCAGAACCACTCGATGGTCCGGACCGCCGCCGCCGGGTCCGCCCGGAGGTCGACGCGCTCGGACAGCCATCCGGCCGGCCGTCCGGTGAAGAACACGAACGGCAGCGCGGGTCGGTCGTCCCGGACGGCGCGGTAGAGCTCGACGCCGTGGCCCCCGCTCCGGGCATGTCGACGTCGCTCACGACCGCATCGACGCAACCCCTTCGCAGGGTGTCGACCGCCCTCGAGAGCATCGACGCGACCGTGACCGACAGGTCACCGCGCCGACGGAGCGTCCCCGCGCCGACCTCCCGGAACGTCGGGTCGTCGTCGACGAGAGGACCCGCAGGCTCCCGCGTGTCCGCTCAGACAACGGTTCCATCCCGGACACCGCCGGCGTTCGCTCGAGCGGTCATGACAGCAGGAGATGCCACGGCGCGATAAACCGGTCCGAGGAATCGAGAACCGTGCGTTCGGTACGGGTCGGCCTACCGAACGAAGGACGCGGGGGGCGCTCTCACCGGTGACCGCGTCCGTCAGTCGCGGTCGTACCCGATGGTCTCGACGTTCGCCGCGAGCCAGTCCCGGGCCGCCCCGAGCGCGGCCCCGTCCTCGGCCCGGAGCTTCAGGCGGTTGTGCCCCGCGTCGCGGTCCGGGTAACAGCCAACCCCGACGCCGAACCGCTCGCGCACCTCGTCGAGCCGGGCGATGAGGTTCGCCTCCGGCTCCTCGGTGTAGAGCACCGCCGACCGCACCGCGCCCGCGAACTCCTCCGCGACGCCCTCGAACATCGAGGTCATCTCGCCGGGAATGCCCGGCAGGACGTACACCGCGCCGTGGTTGCCGTCAGAGCTCTGCTCCGACGGGGCCCCGCCCGCGTCGTCCTCTCGCGGGCCGCGAGACGGCTCCGCCGTCCGGCTCGAGGCGGTGTCGCCGCCTCGCTGCCCGCTCGAACGGCCCGATGGACTCCCTCCCCCGCTGCTCGACCCACCGCCTTCCGGTTCGATCACGCACCCCGGCGAGAGGCCGGCGTCGTTGATCAGCGGCCGGGCGCCCGCCGGGATCGAGGCCTCGGCCTCCACGTCGACGTCGAGGTCCAGTTCGGGCCGCTCCTCGGCGAGGGCCGCGAGCGAGCGCTCGAGATCCGCCCGCGCGAGGTCGTTCGGCTCCATCGGCCGGTCGAACGCCCGCGCCACGCCGGCCATCGTCACGTCGTCCGGCGTTCCCCCGAGCCCACCCGTCACCACGACGGCGTCGTACGCCTCCGCGTACGCCCGGACGTTCTCGGCGATGGCCCCGATCTCGTCCGGGACCGTCAGCGTCCGCTTCACCGTCACGCCCCGCTCGCTGAGCTCCCGACAGAGCCACGTCGCGTTCGTGTTCTCGGTGTCGCCCGCGAGGAGTTCGTCGCCGACAGTGACGATGGCCGCGTCCATGCCATCGGAAGGCGCGGCGGTCTCGTAAGGATTTGGTCGCCGTGACGAACGCCGCGAGGAGCGAGCCGGGTATCCAGTGGGAACGTGAACGGCGAGAAGCGGGCCGCGAACCCTGCCGAACGGGAGACACGGGAGCATCCCGCGGACGCACGGACGGGCGCTACACCGACCGGGTCAGGCCCCCGTCGATCCGGAGGTTCTGCCCGGTGACGTAGCTCGCCGCCGGCGAGCAGAGGTAGGCGACGGCGTCGGCGATCTCCTCGGTTCGGGCCGGCCGACCCATCGGAATGCGGTCGCGGGTCTCCTCGTCGACCTCGTAGCTGTCGACGAACCCCGGGAGGACCGAGTTCATGCGGATCCCGTCAGCCGCGTATCGGTCGGCGTAGCGCTTCGTGAAGCTCCCGAGGCCGGCCCGCAGGACCGACGAAACCGGGAACTCGGCGCTCGGCTCGAACGCCGAGAACGTCGAGACGTTCACGATGGCGCCCGTCCCCCGCTCGCGCATCGTCGGGGTCACGAGCCGGGCCATCCGGACGACGTTCAGCAGGACCAGGTCGAGCCCGTCGTGCCACGCCCCGTCGTCGATGTCGAGCAGGTCGCCGGTCGCGGGGTGACCGGTGTCGTTCACGACCGCGTCGACGCGGCCGTAGCGCTCCCGTGCGGCCTCGACGAGCGCCGCGAGGTCGTCGGGGTCGGTCACCGACCCCTCGAAGCCGACGCCGCCGAGTTCCTCGGCCACGTCGACGGCCCCGCCGGACTTCGAACGGAGGACGGGCGTGTACCCGTCGGTAGCCAGCCGTCGTGCACACGCCTCGCCGATGCCCCGCCCCGCGGCGGTGACGATCGCGACGGCGTCCCCGGTGTCGTCGGTCATGACGGGCCGACGGTGCCGGCGGGTTTGGGTGTTCCCACGATCCAGTCGGGGCTCTCCCTCGGGAAGAGGGGACGGTCGGCCGGCGAGGGGTCACTGGGGGCAAGGTCCTGGTCGCCGTGGGCGATCGACGCGGAAGCGACGCGAGAACGGGGGAACGGAGAACCGAACCGGGAGCAGGACGGGACGGTCGCCTCAGGTGCCGGTCGGGGTCGTCTGGATGTCGAGGGCCTTCCGGATGATCTGGGTGAACCCCATCGAGCAGAGGAAGTACCAGACGATCCACGTCTGTATCGGGCCGACCACGCCCCCGGTCCAGGACCTCTCGCCCACGATCGGCAGGACGATGCTCTCGGGCGTGATGGTGGTCGCGTCGGCGAGGATCATCCAGTACATCCAGAGGAAGACGGGGATGGTGAACAGCATGATCCAGACCATCGGGCGGAACTGCTCCTTGAACATCCCGAGGTTCTCGCCCATCGCTTCCATCTGCTCCTGCTGGATCTGCTCGAGCGCCTCGTCGTCGCCGGCCTCCTTGGCCTCGTCGCGCTTGTTCTGGATGGCTTTCATCCGGTTCTGGTAGTAGGCCATCTTCTCCGTGTCCATCAGGTTGGCCTGCAGGAGCGTCGAGTAGAGCCCGGTGAACAGCGCGAGCACCATCACGACCGCGTAGAACGGGAGCGTGGCCTCGAGCGGGCCGAGCAGGAGGTCGAGCGCGTTCCCGATGGCGTTCCGGACGCTCGAGATCGAGTAGCCGGCGAACAGCCCGACCGACCCGACCGCAGCCGCCTTGTCGTAGATCGACCAGGAGGAGTCGCTGTCCGGCTCCTCCGGCATGTCGATGTCGAGCGAGACGGACGGCTCGGCCTTCGTCGCCTCCTCGAGTCCCTCCCGGACCCCCCCGGGGTCCCGGACGACGTACTCCTCGCCGTTCTCGACGAGGATCCCCCGGTCGATGAGCCGGCCCCACCGGCCGCTGTCCACGTCCTCCCTGACGTCCTCGTAGGTGACCGCGCCGTCCTCGGCACGGTCGAGGACCAGCTGGACGACGCCGGCCATCTGGTCGTCGTCGTCCACGAGGTCCTGTACTCGTTCGGCAGTGCCTGCCATTACCCGCGATAGATCGCGATGGGTTATCAAGCTTTTAGTCCCGGTCTCCGGCCGTGCACGACCCTCCTGATCGCTCCGGTCGCGTCGAGCGACGCGCCGCAACTGTCGGGTCCGGCTCGACGGGGACCGCCGTACCGGACCCGTGCGACGCGAGTACCCGACGGGCCCTCCCGGGTTCGATCCAGCCTCCCGGGTTCCGCGGGGCCGGACCTTCCCCTACGTCCGCGCCTCGACGGCGGACTCCAGCCGCCCCCACACCTCGTCGGGCGAGCCCTCGCCGTCGACCTCGACCAGTTCGCCGCGCTCGTCGTAGAACTCGATGACCGGCGCCGTGTTCTCCTCGAAGACTCGGAGCCGCTCGCGGACCGTCTCCTCGGTGTCGTCGTCGCGCTGGATCAGTTCGCCGCCGCACTCGTCGCAGACGCCCGCCTCGTCGGGTCGGTCGAACTCCACGTGGTAGTTCGCCCCGCACTCGGCACAGACCCGGCGGCCGGTCAGCCGGCGGACGAGTTCCTCCTCCGGGACCGACAGCGACACCACCACGTCGAGGTCGGTGATCTCGGCGAGGTACTCCGCCTGATCGGTGTTGCGCGGGTAGCCGTCGAGGACGAACCCGTCGGCGTCCTCGAGGGCGGTCTTTACGATCTCGTCGACGACCTCGTCCGGGACGAGTTCGCCCCGGTTCATGTACTCCCCCGGGGTGTCGTACTCCGTGTCGAGGTCGGAGATGTCCATCCCCTTGTTCGACCGGAGGGCGTCGCCCGTCGTGACGTGTTCGACGCCGAAGCGCTCGACGAGGTTCGCGGACTGTGTCCCCTTGCCGGCGCCCGGCGGCCCGAGCAACAGTATCCTCGGCTGGCTCATACCCCGCGTTCAGGTGGAGCGAATAAAGTCTTGTAGGAATCGGTCGGCGGCCCGCGCGGTGCCGGCTACGGTCGGCGGCCCGCACGGTGCCGGCTGCCGCCGTCCGCCCCGTCACTCGTCGAGCGTCGCCTCGGTGTCGATGCCGTACACTCGCGCCGGTGTCCCCACGTGTGCGGTCCGGAGCGCCTCGTCGTGACCGTCCTCCTGGAGCTGGAGGCTCCGTTTGGGCACCGTCTTCGGTCCCAGCACCGCCCCCGGCCGGTCGGGGTCGTCGATGAAGTCCGTCTCCATCATGAACGGCCTCCCGTGCTCGATAGCACCTTCGAGCTCCTCGCCCCGCGCGACGACGCTCGGTATCGGCCCCTCGGTGCGCCCGCCCGCGAAATGCTTGACGACCCGCTCTCGCGGGAGCCCGCGGTCCTCGGCCCGCTCTGCGACCTCGGTGAAGTCCTCGCCGCTCTCGGTGTGGAGCTGGACCGCACACCCCACTTCGGCGGCCCGCTCGAACGCGTGGCACATCACCGCGTTCGAGGCATCCCACACCGCGTCGTCGACGTCGTAGTGCGGGCGCCCGGACTTGATCGCCAGCGCCGGGCCGTCGGCGACGTAGTCGGCGGCGACGTCGATGCCGCCCTCCATCAGCGCCCGGGCCTCCCCGACGTCGAACCCCCGTTCGAGGAGCTTCGAGATCAGCGCCGGGTGGACGCCCAGCACCGGCCAGGCCCGCCCGTCGAGCGCGTCGCTCGCCTCGCGGGTCACCCCGACGGTGAGGTCGAACGGCTCGCGGAAGTCCGCCGGGGCCTCGACGTCGGTTCCGAGCGACCACGACGGCTTGTTGAGCACGAGGAGGTGGGTGCCGCCGACCCGCGCGAACTCGCGGGCGGCGTCGGCCCCGCGCCCGTTCACCGGGTCGAGGTGCATGTGGTCGTCGAGCACGGGCGGGTCGAGTGCTGCCGCGGGATCCATACGCCGGCTTGGGAGGGCCCGTCGAAAAAGCACGCGACTCCCCGAGACCACGGAGCAGTCCCGCGGGGTCCGTGCCACGGACGGTCAGGACTCGACGGCGACGACGGACAGGTTCCCGTCCAGTTCCAGCCGTATCTCGTCGCCGTCGAGTTCGGTCGTCACCCCGACGCGCGGCGGGTCGGCCGACAGCAGTTCCACCGTCGAGCCGCCACGCTCCAGCCGCTCTCTGATCCGCCCCAGGTCGTTGACTCCGTACTGCAGTTGGAGGCCGTGGTCGTAACAGAACCCGACGACGGCTGGGTGATACGCCGCGATCCCGCCGAGCGTGGTCCGAACCCACTCCTTGCAGACGGTACAGCGCAACCGGCCGACGGTCCGGCTCCGCCGTCCGCAGTTCGAACATCGGCCGTCGTGGTCGTGGTCGCCGCAGACGTCGATCGAGCGGTCGACCCGTCCGGTACAGGTCGGACAGGCGCCCTCGAGCATGCTGTGGAGCTTCTGGAAGGTCCTGACCCAGGCCGCGGCGTAGACCTCCTCCGGTGAGCGGTTCGCGAGCCCAGCCGGGTGGAGCGAGAACGTGGCGAGCTGACCGCCCCGCTCGTCCCGTCCGTTCTCGCCGTCGTCGGGCCAGAGCCCCTCGCACTCCGTACACCGGACGTAGACCCAGCCGTCCTCGTAGGCGACCTCGACCCCGCTGCCGCAGAAGTAACAGGACTGATCGACTTCGGTCGGTTCGAGCGTGGGCGCCTCGATGCCGGCGCCCGCGATCACCGACCGGACGAACACCAGGCCGGCCTCGCTGAGCCGGTAGCCGTCCTCGACCGACTCCACGAAGTGCCCGTCCAGCCGGTCGAGGTGGTAGTTGAACTGCCCGCTGTCGGCGGTTCCGACGTGATCCCGGAGCTCGGAGAAGCGGACGGCGTCGGTCTCACCGAACGGCTCGTAGCTCTCCCAGAGGGCGACCAGGATCGCCAGTCGGGTCTCGTCGCTCAGCCGCTCGAACGCCTCGGTCGCTCGCCCCCCGGCGGCGACGGCCTCGAGCGGGGACTCGGTCGGATCGGGGCTCGCCATGCGGAACGAGCGTGGACCGGACGAAAAAACCCGGGCGTCACCGATCGTCACTCCCCGAGGGTCACCGCGTCGTGTGCGGCGTTCCGGAGCGCGTCCGAGCGGCCGTGGCTCCCGGGCGCGATGGCGAGCGTCCGGACCCCGCGCCGGGCGGCGAGTTCGAGGACGGGCTTGAAATCGGTGTCGCGGGAGGCGATCGCGCCGCTTTCGCGACGCTCCTGCCGCTCGCGGCGGAGAGCGGTACCGGGATCGAGGCGGTACTCGTCGACCTGCTCCCCGTTTTCATCGTCGCGGCCGCCGCCGCCCGGACGTCGTCGAGGTCGACGTCGAACTCCTCGCGGAGCACGTTCGGCCCGTCGACGAACAGTCCGACGCGGGCGGGCGCGGCCCCGTCGCGTGTCCCCCCGGCATCGGCCCTCTCACCCCGCAGAACACCCGCGAACCGGCCGAGCAGACCCATGTGGCCGGCTTTGCCGGTCCCCGTCAAAGGGTCGTCGGTAGCGGACCCGCGCTCGGGATCCGCTCCAGGACCGTCCGCCGTGCCGGGCACGGCCTTCGGCGCTCGCGGAGTCCCTGCATTCGCTTGCACCACATCCATCCGTCCGGCGGCCGGGTGAATCGGTATGGTCGAGACGCCCGACCAGGACGAGGCCGCGGACGAGACGGAACCGGACCGGGACGACCTCGCCGAGGCGAAGGAGGCCCAGCAGGAGGCCCGCGAGACCCAGCGGGAGGAGCGGGCGAAGCGCGAGCGCGAGCGCTCCGAACAGCGGGCGGAGGAGGCGACCGACCAGGAGAACCCGGACAACCACCGCGACGAGCCGCCTTTCGAGAGCTGAGGCGGCAGTCGGGGCCGGTCGGCGCCCGGGCGGTTCGGATGTACGTTCGGCGTGCGACGGCTTCGCCGAGCCCGTGACGGTCCTCGAGCGGCTCCCCCGGAGGAGACCGACGGCTCTTAACCCGTCCCGGGAGAGCGTGGGAACGTGGCGCCAACGACACCCGCTTTCGCGACGCTCCTGCCGCTCGCGGCGGAGAGCGGTACCGGGATCGAGGCGGTACTCGTCGACCTGCTCCCCGTTTTCATCGTCGCGGCCGCCGTGGGCATCTTCGTCGCCAAGGTCGGCCGGTTCCCGTACACCATCGCGCTCCTTCTCGCGGGGCTCGCGCTCTCGGCCATCGGCTTCGTTCTCCTCCCGGAGGGGGGGCGGCTGATCGACATCACCCTCTCGAAAGACCTCGTCTTTCTCGTACTCCTCCCGCCGCTGCTGTTCGAGGGGGCCGCCACGACGGACCTCGAGCGGCTCCGGCGGAACATCGGGCCGATACTCGTGCTCGCCGTCGTGGGGCTCGTGGTCGCGGTCGTCCTGCTCGGGGTCGTCGGGCAGGCCGTGTTCGGCTTCCCCCTCCTCGTGGCGCTGCTGTTCGCCTCCATGGCGCTCCCGACCGACCCGGTGAGCGTCCTCGCGCTGTTCGAGGAGCTCGGCGCGCCGGAGCGGCTCTCGGTGCTCGTCGAGGGCGAGAGCCTCATCAACGACGGCGTCGGCGTCGTCCTCTTCGCGACGTTCCTCGTCCTCGTGGAGGAGGGGGTCCCGGCCGAGACGCTCCTCCGGCCGGGGGAACTCGCCCGAACCGGCCTCGAGATCGCGGTCGTCTCGCTCGGAGGCCTCCTCGTCGGCCTCGTCCTCGGCTACACCGTCTACGCAGTGATGGTCAACCTCGACGACCACATGACCGAGATCGTCCTCACGTTCATCCTCGCGTACGGCTCGTTCCTCGCCGCCGAGCACGTCATCGCCGAACTCATCGGCTTCCACGTCTCGGGGGTTATCGCCGTCGTCGTCGCCGGACTGTTCGTCGGCAACCGCGGCGCCGAGTACGCGATGAGTCCCCGGACGAAGCTCTCCGTGTTCAACGCGCTCGACACCGCCGCCTTCCTCGTGAACACGTTCATCTTCCTCATGATCGGCGTCACGACGCCGGTCGACCAGCTCGCGGCCCACGGCCGGCTCATCCTGCTGGCGATACCGCTCGTCCTGCTCGCCCGTGCGGCCGTGGTATACCCCATCTCGACGGTCCTCAACCGGTTCGACACCGACTCCCCGGACGTCCCGACGGCCTACCAGCACGTCCTCCTCTGGGGCGGGATCCACGGCTCGATCCCCGTCGCGCTGGTGCTCGGTCTGCCCGAGACGACGGCCTCCGGCGGACCGTTCCCGTTCCGCGAGGAGCTCCGGGCGATGGTGTTCGGCGTCGCCGCCTTCTCGCTGGTCGTCCAGGGACTCACGATGGGTCGGCTGCTCGACCGGCTCGGGATCGCCACCCGCTCGGCGTCGGAGGAGCTCCACGAACTCCTGCTCGGCCGGGCCCGGGCGGTCGACGCGGCGCTCGAGGCCGCCGAGCGGCTCAACGACACCGGCGACGTCCCCCCGAGCGTCTACGAGGACGTCGCCGCCGAGTACGAGCGCGAGAAGGAGGACCTGAACGCGGCCATCTCACGGCTCCTGGGCGAGCACCCCGAACTCCGCCGCGAGTCCGTCCTCGCGGGCGAGCGGCAGGTCCTCAGGCGGGAGAAGTCAGCCATCACGAGCGCGATGCGCCGGGGGATCGTCTCGGACGACGTCGGCGAGCGACTGCTCGAGGAGGTCGACGTAAAGCTCGAGCAGGTCCGCTCCGGCGAGACGACGGTCGAGGGGCGCGAGGAGGGCTACGAGGAGTTCTGGCGACGGCGCGTCCGGGAGTTCGGTCTCGACGTGAACGTCGGGGCCGACACGGAGGGGGAGTCGGGGCGGGGCCGGGGCGACGACGCCTCATAGGACCGTCGTACGGATCTACTGGCGGTCGCTCGGGCGGGGTCGACGACCATCGGTCACGGACGACGGTCCGTACGTGTCCCCTCCGTCGAACAGTTCCGCCGTTCCGGGGGCGAGTTTAAATCCGAAGCCGCCCAAGGCGAACGTGAGAGGGGCGCATGGCCGAGGACGAGCCGACGTTCGTGACCGCGACGGAACTCCGCGAGCGCGAGGCGCGCGCGGCCGTCGAGGCCGACCCCGGGCCGGAGGCGGCGACCGACGGGACGGCCGCCGACGAGTTCGCCATCCCGGCACGCCCGGACCGGCGCTACCCCAGGAGCGGCGGCGTCGAGTACGTCGGCGGCACCGTCTTCTCGTTCGACCCCGGGGTCGACCGGTCGGACTCGGCGCTCGAGGAGTTCCTCGTGTCGGTGCTCGACTCGGGGGCGTACCGCTACGGCGACTGGTTCGACCTGCCGATGCCGCTCTACCTCGTCCACGACGACTCGACCCACGACACGTTCCGCGTCGCGGTCAGGGACGGCCACGTCGAGGTCCACGTCCTCCCGGGGACCGGTTCGGACGGCGTGCGGGCGCTCCACGACCGGCTGGTCGAGGCGGGCGAGGACGGGTTCGAGTGGTCGGTCGAGCGCCGGATCGAGGAGCCGTAGCGTCGCGCCGGCGGGACCGTCACGGATCCCGCACGCGGACGGGCGGCGGATCGGAGCGACAGAACCGGCACGGGTCCGGCGGTCGATCCGGAGCGGTTCCCGCCGAACCCACAACCCACTTGTCATCCCCACCCCTCCGACGCCCCATGACCGTCTCCCGCGTGGTCGAACTCGAGGGCCACATCATCGACTCGGGGATGATGCAGGCCGCGTTCGGCATCGTGATGGATCTGGGCGGCTCGTTCGACGTCGAGGAGTTCCGGGTGGGCCGCTCGAAGACCGAGGAGTCCTACTGCCGGATGACCGTCTCGGCCGAGGACCCCGAGCAGCTCCAGTCGATCCTCCACGAACTCCACCAGAACGGCGCGAACCTCGCCGACCCGAAGGACGCCGACCTGGTGCCGGCCCCGCGGGACCAGGTCGTCCCCGAGGGGTTCTACTCGACGACGAACCACCCCACGGACATCCGCGTCGACGGCGTGTGGGTCGAGGTCGAGGACATCGAGATGGACTGTGCGGTGGTCGTAGACCCAAACGGGGACGACGAGCCGGCCCACGCGTACACGACGGTCCTCAACGCAATCGAGGCGGGGGATCTGGTCGTCACGGGGGAGGCGGGCATCCGGGTTCGGCCGCCCGAGCGCCCCCGGGGGAAGGAGGGCGCGTTCGGCTTCATGCAGGGTGGGGTCTCGGCCGAGCGGCCCTCCGAATCGACCATCGAGCGCATCGCCGAGGCCATCGTCGAGACCCGCGCGGAGGGCGGGGAGGTGCTCGCGGTGCCGGGGCCGGCGCTCATCCACTCGGGCGCCCGGGAGGCGTTCGCGACGCTCGTCCGCAAGGGGTACGTGACGATGCTCTCGGCGGGCAACGGCTTCGCCGTCCACGACATCGAGCGGGACCTCTACGGCACCTCGCTCGGGGTCGACACGGAGTCGCTCGACCACGCACGCAAGGGCCACAAGCACCACATCTACGCCATCTCCGAGATCATCCGCTCGGGGTCGATCCCCGAGGCGGTCGCCGACGGGACCCTCGAGTCGGGCGTGATGTACGAATGCGTCGAGAACGGCGTCCCGTGGGTGCTCGCGGGCTCGATACGCGACGACGGCCCACTGCCCGACACCATCACGGACGCGGTGGCGGCCCAGGACGCCATCCGGGAGCAGGCCCACGAGGCCGACCTCGTGCTGATGCTTTCCACACTGTTGCACTCGGTGGCGGTCGGCAACTGCCTCCCCTCGACCACGCGGGTCGTCTGTGTCGACATCAATCCTGCCACGGTCACGCAGTTACTCGATCGCGGGAGCGCACAGGCCGTCGGGATGGTCACCGACATCGGGACGTTCGTCCCGATACTCGCCGAGAAGGTGGCCGAAAAGGGCTGAGACCGTTCGGCGGAGGGCCCCGGCCATCGGGGTTCCGTCCGTTCGATAGGTGATCGAGTCGTCCTCTCTCCCGGTATGCCCACTAGGAGCATCCGCGCGAGCGGAGCGAGCACCGAGCGTGCAAACGTTCGGTGTGTCATACGGTCGTGCGTAGTCCGTTACCGATGATCGCCCGCTGGGGATCGACGATCATCGGTACATCGTTACGCACGACCGTATCAGACGCCCTCGACGGTCTTCCGGAACTCGGTGACGTGTTCGCGGGCCTCCTGGATCGTCGCCGCGACGTCCTCGTCGACCTCGCCGGCGATCCCGTCGAGTTTCAGCAGGACGGTCGCCAGCCGACCGTGGTCCGGGTCCCGGTCGGCGGTCGACATCCGGTCGAGGCGGTCGGCGAACGCGGCGAGCCGTTCCGCGGGCTCGCCGCTCGTCCGATCGGCGGCGTCGGCGGCCAGGTCACTCGCCGTCGCGAGGTGTTCGCGGCTCATATCCGGCGCTTCGTACGGGCGCGCAAAAGCGTTGCGGGGCCGTGCGCCGCGTGGCGGGCGGTCGCCGCGGGGGAGTCGGACACCCTTATGCATGCCCGCGGGCTGTCCCGCACATGAGCCTCTACGACCGCCTCGCCGACCTGTCGCTCGTCGTCGAGGGGCACGACCACCGTCGACACGAGCGTTCCCCGAGGCCCGAGTTCACCCGCGCGACGACCGAACTGCGACTCCACGGGCTCGGAGCCACGGGCGCCGGCGAGGACGTCACCTACGAGGTCGAGGACCACGACGCGTTCGTCGCGGCCGAGGACGCCGGGGCGTTCGACGGTGTCTTCGCCGGCGAGTGGACGTTCGGGGAGTTCGCGGACCACCTCGGCGGGATGGAGCTCTGGCCCGAACCGCCCGAACGCGAGACCTCCCGGAACTACCGCCGGTGGACGGTCGAGAGCGCGGCGCTCGACCTCGCGCTCCGACAGGCCGACACGACCCTCGGGGCGGCGCTCGGACGCGACTACGACCCGGTGCGGTTCGTCGTCAGCACGCGGGTCGAGTCGATGGACCGGATCGAGACGCTGCTCGGCGTCGACCCGGAGGCGGAGTTCAAACTCGATCCCGAACCCGACTGGGACGAGGGGCTGTTCGCCGACCTCGCCGGCACCGGACGGGTCCGGATCGCCGATCTCAAGGGGTTCTACGAGGGGACGACCGTCGACGTCCCCGCGGATCCCGACCTCTACCGCCTGACCGTCGAGTCGTTCCCCGACGCCGTGATCGAGGACGCCCGCTGGACCGACGAGACCCGCCCGATACTCGAACCCGAGGCCGACCGGCTCTCGTGGGACGCCCCGATCCACGGGGTCCCCGACGTCGAGGCCCTCCCCGTGGAGCCGCAGTGGCTCAACGTCAAGCCCTCGCGGTTCGGCACCGTCGAGTCGCTGCTCGACTGTATCGAGCACTGCCTCGACCGGGACGTCTCGCTGTACGGCGGCGGTCAGTACGAACTCGGGCCCGGGCGGAGCCACCTGCAGGTCCTCGCCTCGCTGTTCTACCCCGACACCCCGAACGACGTCGCTCCCTCGGACTACAACGAGGCCGACCCCCCGGGCGACCTCGCGGGGAGTCCGCTGGAGATCACCGATCCTGTCGGGCTCTCCTGGGGCTGACGGACGCCCCGACCGCCACCCCGCGGGACCGTGCAAGGGGATGCCGGCGCGGCGATCCGCCGTCGGAACCGGCACCCCCCGGACAGACCGCTGTCCCGAACCGGACGCGGGTCCCTCGGGGCGGTCGGAGAGGGGCCGACGGCCTCGGCGCGAAACGTGCCGTCGACGGCATCGTTTCGGCCGTGGATCCGGGCGTCGCCGAGACGGATCCATCGACGAACGCGTACCCGTCCGGCTCCAGTCAGCCATCACCGCTGACTTCCCGTTGCGACGGCCGTCGAACGGTCGGCGCGTACCGGTCGGGCGGTGCCGACGGCAATACCGAACCGCTTCGGCATACAGCTGTTCCCCCTCCGGGTAGTACGTCGGACCGACGATGTCGACGATAGAGCGTCCGAGTCCGAACGAGTTCGCCGAACCGGAGCCCGACGTCCGGTATCTCCCGGCGGACGATGCGGGACCGACGGTCGAGGCCCTCGGGTCCGAGACCGCCCAGTCGATCCTCTCCGAGATGGACGGCGAACCGGCCACCGCGACCGGGATCGCCGACCGCGTCGCGACCTCCCTCCAGAACGTCTGCTACCACCTCTCGAGGCTCCAGGAGGCCGGCCTCCTCTCCGTCGCCGGGACGCGGTACTCCGAGAAGGGTGCCGAGATGGACGTCTACGCCCGCGAGGTCGGCGCCATCGTGATCGGGGAACCGTCCCCGCCCGCGCACGGCGAGTGAGACGGAACGTCGCGGTCGACCACGGGTGGCCGCCGACTCCTGGCGGTCGCCGGTAGCCCGTCACGGCGTTCGCACGGGCCGCCAATACCTGTCAGCCCTCCCGTCGGTAGGTCATCCGGACAACTCCCTCGGTCCCGCCCTCCGGGACCTCGACCTCGCCGTCGTACAGTTCGAACCCGACGGACTCGTAGAAGGGAACGAGTCCGCGACGACACAGGAGCGAGAGGCCGGCGACCGACCGGAGGTCGGGGTGCTCGACGACCGCCCGCATCAGGCGTTCGCCGACCCCCTCGCCCCGGCGGTCGGCCGCGACGACCACGTCGAAGACGTTCGCGTAGTACGCGAAGTCGGTCAGGACCCGTGCCGAGGCCACGAGCCGGTCCCCGTCCTCGACGCCGACGGCGACCTCGGTGTCGGCCAGCGCACGACGGACCGTCTCGACGTCGCGGTTGGCCCACCACCCGTACTCCCCGTAGAGGTCGGTCAACTCCGGCGCGTCGTCCGGCGAGAGCTCGCGAACGCGAACCATCGAACGTCGGGTCGCCCCCCGACCGAAAACCGCTGTCGGTAGGTCGCCGGCCCGCCACACGTCGCGGACGTCGTGATGATAGCTCGGCTCCGGGCTCCCGGTCGCTCCCGTCTCGGTTCTCGGCTCTCGCTCCCGTCCCACTACTCTCTGCTCCCGCTCCATACGTCCCACCCGTCGGCGCCGAGGTACTCCTCCTGTATCGCGACGACCGCCGTCGAGTCGGCGGCCTCGGCGTACCGCCGGAGCGGCTCCTCGTTGAGTTCGAGGAACGTGTGTCCCCACCGGAACTTCGAGAGCAGTCCCTCGGCCTGCTCGCGGTGCCCGAGGATGACGAGCGCCCCGGCGAACGCCTCGGCGGTGTTGAGCCGGAAGGGCGTGCCGTAGTTGACGGGATTGCCCGCGACGAGGAACGGGAGCGCCCGGTGGGGCCCCGAGAGACGGAAGGCCTCGGCCTCGGCGGTCGCCCACGAGCAGTCGAGCGCGACGAGCCGGTCGCGGACCTCCGGCCCCCGCTTCCGGTCCCGGCTGTCGCTATCGTCCCCCGCCGCGGGCGACGCGTCCGCCGGCGAGAGCGCCCGCTCGGCGTAGGGATCGAGCACGACACCGGGCGGCGTCGCCCGGGCCGAGCCGTGGAGGTCGACGAGGCCGAGCCGCGCGAGCTTGCGCGCGGTGCACTTCTCCGGGTCGTCGTCGCCCTCGTAGCGGACGTGGAGCTCCACGCCCGCCGGTAGCCCGCCGGCGGACAAAAGCCGTCCGGGACCCGCCCGCCTCCCGACTCGGGGTCGGGGTTCATACGTCTCCGGACCCGAGAGCGACTATGGACGGCCCCGCCCTGGCACGGGCGTACTACCGACACATCGACGAGGGGGCGTACGAGGAACTCGGTGACCTGCTCGCCGAGGGGTTCCGGCACGTCCGCCCCGACCGGACTATCGACGGGCCCGACGCGTTCGTCCGGTTCATGCGCGACGACCGACCGATGACGGACACCTCTCACCTGGTCGAGGCGCTCTACGTCGGCGACGGCCGGGTCGCCGTCGAGGGGCGACTGGTCCGCACCGACGGCGGGGAGCTGTTCGGGTTCGTCGATACGTTCCGGTTCGAGGGCGACCGGATCGCGCGGATCCACACCTACACCGACTGACGGCGCGGCGAGCGGGGAAGCCTCCGGGGGGCGGCGGGATCGGTGCCGAATCCGCACGGACCGGATCGGTCCGGGCCAGTCCGGTCACCGAGTCCACGAGCGCGGACGGAACGGTGTCGGTGTGAACGGGGTCGTAGCCGAGGCTCCCGACCCGGGGACCGGCGAGGTAGGCGAGCATCGAGAGGTCGGCCGCGGGCGCCAGCACCGCCAGCAGCCACGGCGGACCGTCGAGCGCGACGTGGGCCCCGAGCGCGGCTCACAGCGCGGCGAGCCCTCGGTCCGGGGGAACCGAGTGGGATGCACGGACGCGGCCGGCCCTCGACGTGATAGCGCAAAAGCGTGTCCGGGTCGGTTCCCGGGGAGCTGTTACTCCTTCTGCCCTGCGCCGACCGCGCTCTCGCCGACCGGTTCGTGGCCCTCGATGACCGCCTGGTCGTCCATGTACGGACGGAGCGCCTCGGGGACCGTGACGGTGCCGTCGTGGTTCTGGTAGTACTCGAGGATGGCGACGACGACGCGGGGGAGCGCGACGCCCGACCCGTTGAGCGTGTGGAGGTACTCGGCGCTCTCGTGGCGTTCGGGCCGGTAGCGGATGCCCGCCCGCCGGGCCTGGAAGTCCTCGAAGTTCGACACCGACGAGACCTCGAGCCACCGGCCGCCCTCCTCGGGGCCCTCGGACATGTCGTCGGCGGGCCTCGACGTCGTACTTCTTGGCCTGGGTGAATCCCATGTCGCCGGTGCACATCGTCAGCACTCGGTAGGGAAGTCCGAGCCGCTTCAGGACTTCCTCGGCCTCCTCGAGCAGGCCCTCGAGCCGGTCGTAGCTCTCCGCCGGCCGGACGAAGTTGACGAGTTCGACCTTGTTGAACTGATGGACGCGGACGTACCCCCTCGTTTCGGTGCCGTGCTCGCCGGCCTCGCGCCGGAAGTTCGGCGAGTACGCCTGGTGCTTGATGGGGAGGTCGTCGTCGAGCAGTATCTCGTCGCGGTACATGTTGGTGACCGGCACCTCCGCGGTGGGGAGCAGCCAGAGGTCGTCGTCGTCGTACGGCTCGTCGTTGTCGCCGCCGATGCGGTAGGCGTCCTCGACGAACTTGGGGAACTGGCCGGTCCCCTCCATCGACCGGCTGTTGACCGGGATCGGCGGGAAGACGTCGGTGTAGCCATGCTCGCGGTGCACGTCGAGCATGAACTGGATGAGCGCGTACTCCAGCCGGGCGCCGTCGCCCTTCACGAACTGGTAGCCGCCGCCCGAGACCTTCGCGCCCCGCTCGAAGTCCAGGATATCGAGCTCCTCGCCCAGGTCGTAGTGGGGGACGACCTCGTCGGGCAGGTCGCGCATCCCCTCGAACCCCCACCGGTAACGCTCGACGTTGTCCGACTCGTCCTCGCCGACCGGGGCGCTCTCGTGGGGGATCATCGGGATCTCGAGCAGCGCCGCCCCGAGCTCCGCCTCGAGATCGTCTGCGCGGGCCTCGACCGCCTCGAGTTCCTCCTTGACCTCCTGTGACTCCTCGATCGCCCGCGACCTCGTTGCGCCGCTGCCGGAGGTCGTCGCCCCTCGACTTGAGGCGCCGCCACTCCTCGTCCACCTCGAGGGCGCGGTCGAGGTCGACGTCGGTGACCCCCTTCTTTTCCATGGCGTCCCGAACCACGTCGGGGTTCTCGCGGAGGAACTGCCGGCTTATCATGCGCGGCGGTTCTCGACGGCCGAGGTTAGGCGTGTCGGTAGCGTGTGAGCGGGTCTCGGTACGGGGCTGCCGAGAGGGCTCGGGGGTGACGCGTTCGTCGGTCGGCACACCTCGAAGGCCCCCGGCCGGCGGTCGCTCCCCCCGGCTCCCGTTCTCGCCCGCACCCGATGGCTTCAAGACCGCCACCGGGGACCACCGGACATGGAACCCGGCGAGGTCCGCGAAGCCGGCCACGGCACGACCGACCTCGACTATATTGAGACGGGGATGTTCGGGGTCGAGGGGTACAGTTCGGTCTACCTGCTCGACGCCGAGGAGCCGGCGGTGATCGAGACCGGCATCGGCACCGGGTGGGAACCAATCGTCGACGCGATGGCGTCGGTCGGCATCGACCCCGAGGAGGTGTCGTACGTCGCGCTGACGCACGTCCACCTCGACCACGCGGGCGGGGCGGGTTACCTCGCCGAGGCCTGTCCGAACGCCGAGGTGGTGATACACGAGATCGGCGCGCCGCACCTCGTCGACCCGGAGCGGCTCTGGGAGGGAACGAAACGGGCGGTCGGGGACCAGATACGCCACTACGCGGAGCCCGAGCCCGTCCCCGAGGGGCGGGTCCGGACCGTCACCGACGGCGACGCGATCGACCTCGGCGACCACGAACTCGCGGTCCACCACACCCCCGGCCACGCCCCGCACCAGGTAGTCTACCACGACCCGGCGAACGGGGCCGTGTTCACCGCCGACGCCGCCGGCATCTACGTGCCCGACCTCGACACCGTGAAACCGACGACCCCACCGCCGAACTTCGACGTTCCCCAGGCCGTCGCGGACACGCGAACCATCGCCGCTCTCGACCCCGACGTCCTCTGTTACTCCCACTACGGGCCACGCCCGACCGCCGACCGGCTCGAGGAACACGAGCGGGCGCTCGCCGAGTTCGCCGAACTCGTCGAGGAGCGCCGCGAGCGGCTCGGCGACGACGAGGCCGTGATCGAGCGGTTCGTCGAGGGAACCGACCCCGATCTCGCGGCGGCCTGGAGCGAGGACCGGGCGCGCGCGGTGGCCGAGATGGACGTCCGCGGGATACTCCGCTACCTGGACACCCGCGAGGAGTAGCCGCCCGGGCGGTCCGTGTCGACGGGGCGAGGGAGTCCACGACCCGACCGACGGCCGTTCGGTCGGGGACGATGGATCGACCCGATAAGTGCGGCCGGCCCGACCGTCCGGGGACGGGGACGACCCCCCGTCGGGAGTGATGCCATTTATGAATGGGGACACCGTCACCCAGACGCGATGGAGGTGTCCCCGTGGCGGCCAGCGCGACGTACCTGATCCCGCTGGTGGCGGCCATCATCGGTCTGGGGGTCGGCGCGCAGATCCTCTCGGACCGGTTCGAGGTCCCCAGTATCATCTTCCTCATCGCGGCCGGCATCGCGCTCGGACCGGAGGGGCTCGGCGTGGTCACCCAGTCGTCGTTCGGCGACGCGCTGCCCGCGATCGTCGGGCTCTCGGTCGCCATCATCGTTTTCGAGGGGGCGTTCCACCTCAAGCTGGAGAAGCTCCGGGAGACCCCGAGCGAGACCATCCGGCTGGTCACTCTGGGTGCGGCCATTGCGCTCGTCGCGACGGCCGTCGCGGTCAGGTTCGCGCTCGGTGCCGACTGGGACATCTCGTTCCTGATCGGGGCGCTGCTCGTGGCGACCGGGCCGACGGTCGTCACGCCGATCCTCGAGGTCGTCCCCGTCCGGGACCGGGTCGAGGCCGCCCTGGAAACCGAGGGCATCGTCAACGACGTGACCGCCGCGATACTCGCGGTCGTCGTCTTCGAGGTGGTGACGGTCGGGGAGGCGACCCCGGCGGTGTTCCTGGAGGAGTTCGTGCTCCGGCTCGGGACCGGTCTGATCGTGGGCATCGCCGTCGCCCTCCTGGCCTACTACCTGCTGCTGTACATCGACCTGTCGCCGGGGAACGCCCCGCAGAACGCCCGGTTGCTCGTGCTCGCGGGGGCGCTGGTCGCGTTCGGCGCCGCCGACACCATCGCCAGCGAGGCGGGCGTGGCGGCCGTCGCCGTCGCGGGCATGCTGCTCGGGAACCTCGACGTGCCGTACGAGGAGGAGATCACCTCGTTCAAGGGTGACATCACCCTGCTGGTGCTGTCGTTCGTGTTCATCGCGCTCGCCGCGCTGCTCCGGTTCGAGGACCTCGCCGCGCTCGGGGTGGGCGGGCTGGTCGTCGTGGTCGCGGTCGCGCTGCTCATCCGGCCCGTGCTGGTGCTCCTCTCGACGCTCGGGGGGCGGTTCACCCTCGGCGAGCGGCTGTTCATGAGCTTCGTCGGCCCGCGGGGGATCATTCCCGCCTCGGTGGCGACGCTGTTCGCGGTCGAGTTCGCCAACCAGGGGATGACCGAGGCCGCGAACCTCCTCGTCGGGACGGTGTTCCTGGTCATCCTGGCGACGGTCGTCTTCGAGGGCGGGTTCGCCCGTTACATCGCGGAACTGCTCGACGTGATACCAATGCGTGTAATAGTCGTAGGGGGCGGACAAGTGGGCCGCGCGCTCGCCGACCGCCTCGAGAAACGGGGAGAGAACGTCGTCATCGTGGAGAACGACGAGACGCAGGTCGAGACCGTCCGAAACGAGGGCCACACGGCCCACATCGGCGACGGGACCGACACCGACGTGCTGCGCTCGGCGGGCGCGGACAACGCCCGCATCGTCGTGGCGGCCACCGGCGACGACGACGCGAACCTGACAACGTCGAGGCGTTCGAGGACCTCGGGGTGCGGACCATCTCCTCGGCGCTCGCGACCGCACAGGCCATCGACAACGCCATCGAGCGGCCGGCGCTCACCCGCTGGTTCAGCGAGGTCGGCGAGTCCGGCGACGTCCAGGAGGTCGAGGTGACCAACGAGGAACTCGTCGGCCGGACCGTCCGGGAGGTCGGCCCCGAACTGCCCGACCGCTGTCTCATCGCGCTGGTCTCCCGGAACGGGAACACCGAGGTCCCCGAGGCCGGGTTCACGCTCCAGGAGGGCGACCGGATCACGCTCATCGGCTCGGGGGAGGCGGTCCGCGAGGCAATGGCGTTCTGCCGCCCGACCTGACCGCCCGATCCGACCGCGCTACCGCGACCCGCCCGGTCGGTCCCCCCAGGCCCCGCCCCCGTCGCCCCCGCCGGTCTTGTAGACACCGCGACACTCCGCGACGGGTGCCCCCGACCCGTCGGTGACGGTCACGTCGACGGTGGCGACCGTCGGCGTTGACCGCCCGACGGCCGAGTAGGCGGCCGCACCGCCGACCGTGTCCGCGAGGGAGTAGGTCACCCCGCCGTGGACCACGCCGGTCCGCTCGTTGGAGGTGTGTCGCTCGGCGAGTTCCAGGCGGCCCTCGGCGTGCCCGTCGGCCGCCCGGGTCAGTTCGATGCCGAGGTCCTCCGCGAACGGGATGCGCTCGAACAGTTCCGTCGGGTCCGGCTCGCCGTCCATACCGGGTGTGCGTGACGCCCGGATAAATCAGGTACGAACCGACGAGCCGCTCCCGTCGGCGGGGTCGACCAGCCCAGCCACCTCCACGGCGGTCGCCGTCCGGTGCTCGACGGCGGCGAGCCGCTCGGCCCGCTCGAGCACGGGATGGTACTGCCCCCCCAGCCGGCAGGGGGAGACGAACGCGAGGTCGCCGTCCCCGTCCCGACCGGCGGGTCGTTCTCTGCGACCAGGTAGCGGTTGGACAGCGGCACGACCGCGTCGGAGGACCAGGCGTCACGGAGCGACGACAGCGGGAGCGCCCGCACCGCCTCGAACTCGCTGTCGCTCGTGGGGACGACGCCGGTCCCGGCGTCCGCATCGGCGTTCGGTGCCTCGGTCGCGTCGGCGTCCTCGTCGTAGCCGACGAGCAGCAGCGAGTGGGGCGCGAAGTGAGTGGTCGTGTCGTAGTAGTCGAGGTAGAACAGGTCGACGAAGGCCATCACGGGGTCCCCGCCCTCGAGCCGTTCGCGCACCGCCGCCCACGCCGTCTCGAAGTCCTCCCCCTCGCGGTCGGTCGTCCCGATACCCGGGTTCTCGAAGAAGGCGCGCTCGAGCCAGAGCGGCCGACCGACGAACATCCGGTGTGGCGACTCCCCGGGCTCCCGGTAGTGGAACCCGAGACCGGAGGCCAGCCCGAAACACGTCGTCTCGTCGAACCCCCAGCCGTAGTGGTTCGAGAGGTTCCGGAGGGACGTGGAGCCGCAGTGGGCTCCCGGCGCGTGCTCGTAGCCTGCGAGGCGCATGCGCGGGCGATGGAAGGCGTCGCCGATGAACGTTCGGGGCGGGCCTACGGCAGGCTGAACTCGATGGCCGCGCCCTGGCCGAACCCGACGCACTCGGTCGCGAGGCCGCGCTCCGCGTCGCGCTCGCGCATCTCGTGGATGAGCGTCACGGGCAGCCGGGCACCGGTGGCGCCGAGCGGGTGGCCGAGCGCGATGGCTCCGCCGTTCACGTTGTAGATATCGTCGTCAAAGCCGAGTTCGCGCTGGCAGTAGAGACACTGCGAGGCGAACGCCTCGTTCAGTTCGACGAGGTCGTACTCATCGGCGGTCGTCCCCGATCGCTCGAACAGTTCGTTACAGGCGGGGACCGGTCCGATCCCCATCACCTCGGGCTCGACGCCGGCGACGGCGTTGTTGCCCACCTCGGCGAGGACGTCGAGGCCGTGGTCCCGGGCGAACGACCGCGAGGCCACCATCAGCGCGGCCGCGCCGTCGGTGATCTGCGAGGCGTTGCCCGGGGTAACCGTCCCTTTGGACTTGAACACGGTCGGGAGTTCGGCCATCTTCTCGCGGTCGACGTCGTGGCGGATCCCCTCGTCCTCCTCGACCGTCCCCTCGCCGTTGTCGACCGGGGCGATCTCGTCGTCGAAGCGCCCCGACCGGGTCGCCTCGCTGGCCCGCCGGTGGCTCCGGTAGCCGTAGTCGTCCTGTTCCTCCCGGGAGATGTCGTAGCGCTCGGCGACCTCCTCGGCGGTCATCCCCATCGAGAGGGCCGCGAGGTTGTAGTCCTCGTTCATCCGGGGGTGGATCTGGTTGTTCTCGCCCATCTTCGTCCGGGACATGTTCTCGACGCCGCCGGCGATGACACAGTCCCGCTGGCCGGCCCGGACGGCGTCGCTGGCGGAGATGACCGACTGGGCCGAGGAGGCACACCAGCGGTTGATCGTCGTCGCGGGCACCGACTCCCCGAGGTCCGACAGCAGCGCGATGACCCGCGCCACGTTGTTGCCCTGCTCGCCGCGCTGCTGGGCACAGCCCCACATCAGGTCGTCGATCTGATCGCCCGTCAGGCCGGTCTCGGCCAGCATCTCGTCGATCAGCGGGATCGAGAGGTCCTCGCTCCGCACGTCCGCGAACGCCCCGTCCTCCTTCCCGAACGGGGTTCGGTACGCCTGGACCACGACCGGGTCGTTGGCACTCATACGCACGGATGGGCGCTCCTCGTTGTTAAACCTCTCCGTTCGAGTACGTAACATTGTTAACCGAACCGCATCCCCCGGCGGTGCTCCGACAGGGTGAGGAGGCACCCAACTCGGAGTTCGCGGCGGTGACGACCGGAGATTAGCGGAACTCGCGCCGACGTTCAACTACTGCCCGGTACTCGGACGTCTGTTCAGCCGCTAACATAGGCCGAGCGAACGTAGCGAGCGAGGTGCCCCCCCGGCGAAAAGAGGTTCAGCCGAAGTTCTCGACCTTCGCCGACTCGCTGTCGCCGCCGGCGGCGTCGATGGCGGTGGTCGCGAGGTCGAGGAAGTCGGCGAAGCCGTAGACGAACACCTGCTCGCCGTCCTCGCCGGTGACGGCCTCGTGGACCGGCGAGTCGTCGAGGTAGACGACGGCCGCCGTCCCCCCGTCGGCGAGTGCGCGCTCGCCGATACCGACGGCGGGTCCGACGCCGGGACCGCCGGCGAGCACGACCACACGGGGCTCGTTCTCGTAGTAGGAGTTGCCGAAGGGGCCGGTGACGCCCACGGTGTCGCCCGGCTCGCGCCCCGCCAGCCACGGCCCGAGCGTCCCCTCGGGGTCGACCTCGATGGTCACCTCGAACGCCCCCTCGACGTCGGGCGAGGAGATGGTGTAGAACCGCGACTCCCCCTCGCCGGTGAGTTTGACGAACTGCCCGGGACGGGCGTCGAACCCGTCCGGGGTCTCGATGTCCACCGCGATGTCATCGGCCCCGACCTCGCGGACGGCCGCGATGCGGGCGTCGGTCTGATCCATGGAGAGGGGTGACCCCGAGGGGCAAACGACTTTTCGCTTTCCCGCGGCCGGAACCGGCCCCGCACGTGCGAGCGCATGGTAACATTCAGAAGGCTTAACCTCGGTCGTACGGAACCCCGAAGCAGCATGCCAGAGGACCTCAACTGGGCCATCGGTGGGGAGGCCGGGGACGGTATCGACTCCACCGGGAAGATCTTCGCCCAGGCGCTCTCGCGGGCCGGACGCCACGTCTTTACGTCCAAGGACTTCGCGTCCCGCATCCGCGGCGGCTACACCGCGTACAAGGTTCGAACGGGGATCGAGCCCGTCGAGAGCGTCGTCGACCGGCTCGACATCCTCATCGCGCTCACCGAGCGCACCGTCGACGAGAACATGGACGAACTCCACGAGGGGAGCGTCATCGTCTTCGACGGCGAGCGGACGATGATGCAGGACTTCGAGGCCCCCGAGGGGATGATCGGCCTCGACGTCCCCCTCAAGCGCCTGGCCGAGGACGCCGGCGGCGCCATCATGCGCAACGTGGTGGCGCTCGGTGCCGCCGCCGAAGTGGGCGAGTTTCCCATCCCGAAGCTCGACGAGTCGCTGGAGAAACGCTTCGGGGGAAAGGGTCAGGCCATCGTCGAGAACAACCGCGAGGCAGCCCGCCTCGGCGCCGAGTACGTCCGCGAGAACTACGACCTCGACACGGACTACGAGCTCGAAACGACGGACGAGGACTACGTTCTCCTGAACGGGGACGAGGCCATCGGGATGGGTGCCATCGCCGCCGGCTGTCGGTTCTACGCGGGCTACCCCATCACGCCCGCGACGGACGTGATGGAGTACCTCACGGGCCGCATCGACCGCTACGGCGGGAAGGTCGTCCAGGCCGAGGACGAGCTCTCGGCGGTCAACATGGCCCTGGGCGCGGCACGCGCGGGGGCCCGGTCGATGACCGCCACCTCCGGGCCGGGGATCGACCTGATGACCGAGACGTTCGGGCTCATCGCCCAGACGGAGACGCCGCTGGTCATCTGTGACGTGATGCGCTCGGGTCCCTCGACGGGGATGCCCACCAAACAGGAGCAGGGCGATCTGGACATGACCCTCTACGGCGGCCACGGCGAGATCCCCCGGTTCGTCGTCGCCCCGACGACGGTCGCCGAGTGCTTCCACAAGACGATCGAGGCGTTCAACCTCGCCGAGAAGTACCAGACGCCGTTCTACCTCGTCTCCGACCTCTCGCTGGCGGTGACCGAACAGACGTTCCCCCCCGGGGAGTTCGACATGGACGCCGTCGAGGTCGATCGGGGCAACGTCGTCGACGAGGCGTCGGTCGGGGGGTGGCAGGACGACCAGGGGCGGTTCAAGCCCCACGCCGCGACCGACGACGGGGTCTCCCCCCGCGCCTTCCCCGGCACCGAGGGTGGCGCCCACATGACGACCGGGCTCGAACACGACGAACTCGGCCGGCGGACGGAGGACACCGAGGTCCGCGTCGAGCAGGTCGACAAGCGAAACCGGAAGGTCGAGACCGCCCGCGAGAACGAGGACTGGTCGCCCCGCGAGTTCGGCGACCCCGACGCCGACACGCTCGTGATCTCGTGGGGCTCGAACGAGGGGGCCATCCGCGAGGCGATGGAGTTCCTCGAGGCGGACGGGGTCGCCGTGCGGTTCCTCTCCTGCCCCTACATGTTCCCCCGGGCGGACCTCGGCGAGGCCGTCGAGGCCGCCGAGGACGTCATCGTCGTGGAGTGTAACGCGACCGGGCAGTTCGCGGACGTCGTCGAGCACGACACGCTGACCCGCGTCGACCGCATCAACAAGTACACCGGCGTCCGGTTCAAGGCGGACGAACTGGCCGCCGAGATCAAGGCACACCTCGGCGTCGCCGCCGAGAGCGAGGAGGTCGAGGCATGAGCTCCGACGTCAGGTTCACCGACTTCAAGTCCGACGCACAGCCCACGTGGTGTCCCGGCTGCGGCGACTTCGGGACGATGAACGGCATGATGAAGGCCCTCGCGGAGACGGGCAACGACCCGGACAACACGTTCATCGTCGCCGGCATCGGCTGCTCCGGGAAGATCGGCACGTACATGCACAGCTACGCGCTCCACGGCGTCCACGGTCGGGCCCTTCCGGTGGGGACGGGCGTGAAGATGGCCAACCCCGAACTGGAGGTGATGGTCGCCGGCGGCGACGGCGACGGCTACTCCATCGGCGCCGGCCACTTCGTCCACGCCGTCCGCCGGAACGTCGACATGACCTACGTCGTCATGGACAACCGCATCTACGGGCTCACGAAGGGGCAGTTCTCGCCCACCTCCCGCGAGGACTTCGAGACCTCGACCAGCCCGGAGGGGACGAAACAGCAGCCGGTCAACCCGCTCGCGCTCGCGCTCGCCGCCGGCGGGACGTTCATCGCCCAGTCGTTCTCCTCGGACGCCCAGCGCCACGCGGAGATCGTCCAGGAGGCCATCGAGCACGACGGGTTCGGCTTCGTCAACGTGTTCAGCCCCTGCGTGACGTTCAACGACGTCGACACGTACGACTACTTCCGGGACTCGCTGGTCGACCTCGACGAGGAGGACCACGACGCCTCCGACTACGACGCCGCCAAGTCGAAGATCCTCGACCGCGACGTCGAGTACCAGGGCGTCATCTACCGGGACGAGGACTCGGTCGGCTTCGAGACCCGCGAGGGGATCGAGGCGCCGATGACCGACATCCCCGACGGCGCCCCCGAGGACGCGACGGACCTGGTGAGAGAGTTCTACTGAACCTCTTTTTCCCGAGCGGTTCGCTCGCTTCGCTCGCTTCGCTCGGAAAAAACCCGTTCATGCCGAAAGCCGCTCGCTCGGTCGCTTCCGACTCATACGGTCGTGCGTAACGATGTACCGGCGATAACCCGGCCAGGGTCGGGTATCGACGGTAAAAGACGACGCACGACCGTATCACGGGTCGCTTCGCTCACCGTTCGTCATCGAGGCCTCCCTCCGGTCGGCCTCACATCCCTTCACCCGCAGTACAGCAGGCAGCCACACCACCCCGGTGACGGTGGCGATACCGCATCGGTTCGCCGGGGGTAGCTACTTTCACTTTGGGCTGTGACTCCCCGCCGTGACCCTCCGAACCCGGCTGACCGACCTGCTCGGCATCGAGTATCCGATCGTGCAGGCGCCTATCGGGAGCGCCACCTGTCCCGAACTGGCGGCCGCGGTGACCGGTTCGGGCGGGTTGGGCCACCTGGCGGTCACGTGGCGGTCGCTCGACGGAACGCGACGCGTGATCGAGGAGACCCGGGAGGCAACCGACGGTCCGTTCGCCGTGAACCTCGCGCTCGACGACCGGACGACCCACCTCCCGACGGACGAACACCTCGACGTGGTGCTCGATGCGGGCG
>PXRQ01000123.1:0-5467 GCA_003022005.1 Halobacteriales archaeon QS_5_70_15 | reverse complement strand
GGGCGCCGAGGCCGGCGGACACCTCCAGAGCGACGTGGCGGCGATGCCGCTGGTCCCCCGCGTCGCCGACGCCGTGGCGGCGGGTGGCGGGGGCGTCCCCGTCGTCGCCGCCGGCGGCATCGCCGACGGGCGGGGGGTCGCGGCGGCGCTCGCGCTCGGCGCCGACGGCGCGTGGCTCGGCACCAGGTTCGTCGCCACTCGCGAGGCGAACGTCGTCGACGACTACCGGGACCGGATCGCGGACGCCTCGGAGACGGACACCGTCCGGACCGGACTGTTCGACCGCGGCTGGCCCGGGCGCGACCACCGCGTCCTGCGGAACAGTACCGTCGAGGCGTGGGAGACGGCCGACCGATCCCCGTCGGGGGAACGACCCGGGGAGGGCGAGCGGATTGGCGCGTACCCGGACGGCCACCCCGTCGAGCGGTACGGCGACGACATCCCGGTGGCGGGAGCGACCGGTGACACCGAGGCGTGGGCGCTCTACGCGGGACAGAGCGCGGGTACCGTCGACGCCGTCCGGCCCGCCGGCGAGGTGGTCGAGCGACTCGCGACCGGGGCCAGGGCCGCCATCGACCGGCTCCCCTGAACCGAACCGCTCTTGTGGCCGCCGGTACTGCCTCGGCCGTCCGTGACCCACTACAACCGCGAGGAGGTCGACCGGCGGCTGGCTCGCATCCGCGACCAGTACGACCCCGTGTTCGAACACGAGCACGTCGAACTGACGCCGGACGGGTTCGACGCGTTCGCCGAGCGGGCCGCGGAGGGGTACACCGGCGGGGGGTACGCCTGGGTCGTCCGGGAGGAGCCACCGCCGCTCTCGGACTCGATGCCGGAGGTCGACGAGGCGTACCCGCGAGTGCTGCTCGCGCTCGGTCGGGACGACGACGGGTGGGGGCCGGCAGGCGGGGGCAGGGAGGGCGAGGAGACCTACGAGGAGGCGGCGGTCCGCGAGGTCGGCGAGGAGACCGGCATCGAGTGCGAGGTGCTCGACTGCCGGCGGGTCCGCCGGACCACCTTCGAACCGGCCGACGACGACGATGGGAACGGGCAGGGGGACGGGGACTGGGACGAGGAGGGGCCGGTCGTCTACACGCTGTGGGCGTTCTTCACCGCCCGGGAAACCGGGGGAAGCATCGACGTTCAGGAGTCGGAGCTGAACGGCGCGGCGTGGTTCCACCGGCTCCCCGCGGACCTCCACTGGAGCGTTCGGGACCACCCCTGGTCGTGGACCGAGTGGGAGGGCCCGTAGCGAGCGGTCGCGGGTGTCGACGCCCGAGGTCGTCCGTCCCGGGACGTCGACGCCACGGTCGGGACGTCGTCGATCCGCCGGTCCGTCGGGTCGTCGGGTGGTCGATCCGCCGGTCCGGCGGCCGGCGAGGGGTTCCGGTCCTCCGATCAGTGCTCGACGAACTCGACGAGCACGCCGCCCGTGTCCCGCGGGTGGAGGAAGGCGACGGTGTGGCCCCACGCGCCCTGGCGGGGCTCCTCGTCGATGCGTTCGATGCCCCGGTCGTCGGCACGCGACAGCGCCGCCTCGATGTCGTCCGTGGCGAAGGCGAGGTGGTGGATGCCCGGTCCCTCGCGGTCGAGGTATCCCGCGACGGTTCCGTCCTCGTCGGTCGGTTCGATGATCTCGAGGTAACCCTCCCCGACCGCCAGGAAGACGAGCTTCATCCCGTCGAACCACTCCCGGTGGGCGACCTCGACCCCGAGGAGGTCCTCGAAGAGGAAGACGACGCTGTCCGCGTCCCGCGTGGCGATACCGGCGTGGTCGAACTGCATGGCGGCGTGTCGGCGGCCGTCGGATAAAACGCGGCGGTCGGAATCGGGGTCGCGGCCGGTGGGCCGGCGGGCGGAACCGCGTCGAGCGAGGTCCTCTCGACGGTCAGTCGGGAGACCGGGGGACCGTACCCACCACGAGGGTGCGGGACCGCCGGCCACGGGAGGACCGAGGCGCTCGGCTGTGTGGCCGGCATCGAGTGACGATTCCCGCCGCTGTCCCGGTGTGGGATCGTACCGACGGTCGCCGCGCCCCGCGGATGATCGCCGACCCGGCCGGGGGATCGATGCCGGATCGCTACGACCGCCGTATCAGGCGCTGTTCATCCGGATCGCCGACTCGTTCCCACAGGACACGCACGTCGCGACCCGGTACGGTTCCCGGGAGAACTCGGCGTTCTCCCGATCGGTGGACTCGGTCCTGATCTCGATGCGGACCTCGTGTGGGGTCTCGAGCCCGCAGCGCTCGCACGGCTCCATCCGATCCCCGTCGGTGGAGGAGTGCGCCGCCATCACCCGGGCCTCCCGCCCGTCGTTCGACGGACGGACCGATCCGTTCCGGCGCCCGGGCCGAACCGGGTCCTCGTCGACCCCGTGCGACCGGGTCGGACCGCCGTTTCCGGGTTCGGGCGTGTGACGACGGTCGGCGTTACTGTCCCCCACCGAGCCGGACGTGTCGAGGTCCGATACCGCTTTGCGCGTCGGCGACACCTCAGATCCGGGCTTCCCGTTCTCCCACCCATACTTCGGGTCACACGCCGCACGCATACAAACGTGCGCGGGCGTTCTCACTGCGCGAAAAATCGCGGCCGGCGGTCGTACCGGATCCTCACCGCCGTCGACGCCGGCCGACCGTGCTGTGGCGACCGGTCGCCCCGATCCGTGGGGTCGGTCGTGAACCGGCCCGGTGCTCGCTGACCGGCCCCGGCGAACACCCCCGAATTCGCTGCAGTCCTCCGTCTCATACGGTCGTGCGTAGTCCGTTACCGATGATCACCGAACCCGGTCGGGGGAGCACCGGTCAATCGTTACGCACGACCGTATCAGACCCCGCCGCGGTGCTCGCCGAACACGTCCCGCATCGCGTCGGCCACCTCCCCCGTTGTCGCGTACGTCTTGACGGCGTCGACGATGTACGGTATGACGTTCTCGCCGGTCTCGCAGGCCGCCCGGAGCGCCTCCAGCTTCGCCTCGACGGCCTCGTCGTCCCGCCGGTCGCGGAGCGCCTCGACCCGTTCGATCTGCTCGGCGACCTCCTCGTCGCTGACCGTCTCGATCTCCTCCTCGGGCCCCTCGTCCTCGACCTCGAACTCGTTGACGCCGACGATGACCCGCTCGCCCTCCTCGATCTCGCGCTGACGCTCGAACGCGACGTCCTGTATCTCACCCTGGACCCAGCCGGACTCGATGGCCTTCCGCATCCCGCCGCGGTCGTCCGCCTCCCGGAGGATCTCGAACGCCTCCTCCTCCAGGCTGTCCGTGAGGTGCTCGATGTAGTAGCTCCCCGCCAGCGGGTCGATGGTGTCGGCGGCGCCGGACTCGTGGGCGAGTATCTGCTGGGTCCGCAGCGCCGTGCGGACGGACTTCTCGGTCGGCAGCGACAGCGCCTCGTCCTTCCCGTTGGTGTGCAGCGACTGCGTCCCGCCGAGCACGGCCGCGAGCGCCTGGTACGCGACGCGGACGACGTTGTTATCGATCTGCTGGGCGGTCAGCGTCGACCCGCCGGTCTGGGTGTGGAACTTGAGCTGCTTGGACTTGGGATTCTCCGCGCCGAACCGCTCGTCCATGATCCGGGCCCACATCCGCCTGGCGGCGCGGAACTTCGCCACCTCCTCCAGGATGTTGTTGTGAGCGTTGAAGAAGAAGGAGAGCTGCGGTGCGAACTCGTCGACGTCCTGCCCGGCGTCGATGGCCGCCTGGACGTACTCGATGCCGTTGCCGAGCGTGAACGCGATCTCCTGGGCCGCCGTCGAGCCGGCCTCGCGGATGTGGTAGCCGGAGATGGAGATGGTGTTGAACTTGGGGACCTCCTCGGCACAGAACTCGAAGATGTCGGTGATGAGCCGCATCGAGGGCTTGGGCGGGTAGATGTAGGTGTTCCGCGCGACGTACTCCTTCAGGATGTCGTTCTGGATGGTGCCCCGGAGCTCCTCGCGGGGGACGCCCTGGCGGTCGCCGATGGCGATGTACATCGCCAGGAGGATGCTCGCGGGCGCGTTGATGGTCATGCTCGTCGAGACCTCGTCAAGCGGGATCCCCTCGAACACCCGCTCCATGTCCTCGAGCGAGTCGATCGCGACGCCGGACTTGCCGACCTCGCCCTGGGCCATCTCGGCGTCGGAGTCGTAGCCCATCTGCGTGGGGAGGTCGAACGCCATCGAGAGCCCCGTCTGTCCCTGGTCGAGCAGGTAGAGGAACCGCTCGTTGGTCTCGGCGGCGGTGCCCATCCCGGCGTACTGGCGCATCGTCCAGAGCCGGCCGCGGTACATCGTCGAGTAGACCCCGCGGGTGAACGGCTCCTCGGCGGGGAAGCCGACGTCGTCGCCGTAGTCGAGGTCGGCGACGTCGGCCGGCGTGTAGAGCGGGTCGACCTCCTGGCCCTCGGTGTCGGTCTCGAACGTCTCCTCGCGCTCGCCGAACCGCTCGACGGTGGGACCGTAGGTCTCCTCCTCCCACCGTTCTTTCCCCTTGCGGATCTCCGCCAGGTCGTCCTCGTCGAACATGCCCCCCCATCGGGGAGCGAGGCGCTTAAGACTGGCCGTCCGGAGGGTGGTCGGGGACGGACCCGAAGGCATTTGCCGAACGACCGACCGTTTCTGGGGGATGCCCTCCATGCGCTCTCCCACGACCAGGCGCGGGTTCCTCGCGGCCGCCGCGGCCGGGAGTGCCGCCTCGCTCGCCGGTTGCGCCGGACTCGCGAACGATGGCCCCGCGGCCGGCACCGACGACTCGACCGAGTGGCGCTACCCGGCGTAGGACCCACGGGCGACCGCCTATGCTCCGGACGCCGCTGCCCCCGGGACGGCGTGGGCGAACGCGCCGGCGGTCGTCGACGGGACCGTCTACACGACGTTCCGCGAGTGGCCGGGCTTGCTCGCGCTCGACCCCGAGGACGGTACCGAGCGCTGGCGCGCCGTCGACCCGGTGGGTTCCTCGCCGGTCGTGCGCGAGGGTGGCCGGTGTTACGTCGGGACACGAGACGGTCGGATCGTCGCGGTCGACCCCGGTGTCGAGGTAGCCTGGTCGTACGACCCGTTCGGCGAGGCGATCGAACTGACGCTCCGCGCGCCGACGCTCGTCGCCGGGACGGCCGCCGGGGAGGTGCGCGCGCTCGACGACGCCGACGGGCCCGGCGGAGAACTCTGGCGCCGAAAGGTCGGCGGGAAGGTCGTCGCGCTCGTGCAGGACGACGGCGGGGACGTCCGCGTCAGCGCGTTCGGCGGGAAGCTCCGCCGGCTGGCGGACGGCGCCCACGCCGGCTCTGACCGGTGGGCGAACCGCGACGGCGGCACCGCGCAGGGCGGTATCGCGGTCGCCGGGGGGCTCGTCTCCGGCGGAACCTCGCCGGCCTGACGGCCTGCGGGGTCGGCGAGGGGTAGCGGGGTCGCCAGCGACGAGCGGGGGACTGTCCGCCAGTACTCCGTCGCGTGAGCCCGGACCCACCGGCGGTCGGGCGAGCCCCGGG
>PXRQ01000122.1 GCA_003022005.1 Halobacteriales archaeon QS_5_70_15 | reverse complement strand
GCCACATATGTTAGCACCCAAACTACTTAAACAATATGTATCTATAACATATAATCGATATCGTGATCTGCGTAAGGTATACGCCCGGACACGAACCAGGTACCGCGATTGCTCGCTGATCGCCGTGGAGAAATCGTGTTGACCGGGAATACCCGACCGTCGTGGTACCCTATTCGTGTCCGGGTGTATATCAGCGCGTCAGGACCGACAGGGAAACACTCATAGGTTTCGTCTGATCGTTTACGGTTCGACCGCGCGCAGCCCCGCGGTCGATACCGGAATGTCTCATACTAAAACGTATCCGGAATGTCTCATACTAAAACGTATCAGGTTTCGTCAGCGAACTGCGAGTGAAGTTGATCGGCCGTCTCGGCCGGGAGAACGTTGTCCGTCAGGTACAGCCGGAACCGGAACGTCACGCTTTCCCCTTCCGGGAGTTCGAAGCCCAGTGGGTCACCGCCGAACGCCTCGGCACCCAGCGGGTTCGCCGAGAAGAGCCCGTAGCTACGGGCGTGCCAGTAGGTCGGCGATCCGACGTTGTCCGGGTGGTCCATCATCGTCACCGATACGGGCTCGTCCCCGATCTCGCCGTCGAGTCGCACCCAGTCGGCCCTCGTTCCCCATGCGTCGTTTCCGCCACCGTCGCCCTCAATGTCCTCACTCGTCAGATACGTACCGGTCTTGTCCAGTCGCAGCGCGTTGTGAACGCGGATCCCACAGAATCCCTCCTTGTTGTCGCTCAGGTCGACGTCTCGCTCGGCACGGACCAGGGCGGCTCGATACGTATCCCCGCCGCGTGGTGTGGCTGTGTCGGGCTCAAACCGACGTTTGGCCTCGTCCCGTACACCGGAATCGTCGGGCTCGGTCACACGTTCGACCACGTCGGACCGCTCGCGCGGACCGTGGAGCGCTGTGCACAGACCCTCCAGGTCCTCGCGGGGCCGGACGGACTGGACCCCCGACAGTCCGCCCCCGACGTCGGCGACTACGCCGGAGCGCTCACCGACGATCCGCAGGACATCGAGGTGGGCGTCCTCGCGGAGGGGTTCGGGCTCGAGGACAGCCGACCCGCGGTCGACGAGGCCGTCCGCAGGGCCGTAGAGGGGTTCGCCGACGCCGGGGCGGCGGCCGTCGACGTATCCGTCCCGATGCACACCGACGGCGCGCTCCTCTGGACGGCCATCAACTACTCCGCGGTGACCGCGCTCGTCCGCGACGAGGGTGTCGGTCACTTCTCGCAGGGGTACTACGACACCTCGTTCCAGGAGGCGTTCGCGGCCGCCCGCCGGACCAGGGCGGACCAGTTCCCGCCGACACTGAAAGTGAGCCTCATCGCGGGACAGTACCTGGCCGACGCATACCACGGTCGCTACCACGCGCGGGCACAGAACCTCCGCCGGGACCTCCGGCGGGCCTACGACGAGGCGCTGGCCGACGTGGACGTGCTCGCGCTCCCGACGGTGCCGAAGACGGCCCACCCGGTCGCCCCCGATCGGAGCGTGGAGGACGCACTCGATCGAGCCCACGACATGGCGATGAACACCGCGCCGTTCGACATCACCGGCCACCCGGCGGTTTCCGTCCCCTGTGGTCCCGTCGAAGGCCTGCCGGTGGGGCTCATGTTCGTCGGGCGGCGCCACGACGACGAGACCGTGCTCGCGGCCGCGAGCGCCTTCGAATCGGCGGTCGGCTGGGACGGACTCCGGCTCTGATACGGACGGGCGTACCGATCTACCGGTGACGGTCGGGACCGTGTCCGCGATCACCGATACGGGACTGCGAACGTCCCGATGAAGCGTTCGGCCACGCCCCCGGCGCCGCCACGACACGCCGACGCTCCTCCCCACGCCGCGGTGTTAGGCCCCACGCCGCGGTGTTAGGCCCCCCGCTCGTGGTACGTCGGGGACCACACCGCTCCCCGGTGGGACGGGACGGCAGCAGGCGCCCGCGAGCGGTTCCGAGCCTATACTATCCTATTATTGAATTATTTATTCGCATCTACGTACCTCGATTACCGACTGTATGATTATATCTCGGATATAAGATCGGAAGAACTAAACGAGGCGGTGGACGACCACACCGTGAGCTGATACAGCATGACACGGGCACCCGACAACGATCGCAGATCAGGACGTCGGACACCGAGCCGGCGGACCGTGCTCAAGGCGGGCAGCGCCGCGAGCCTGTTCGGACTGGCGGGGTGTACGACGCTGACCGGTAGCGGCGGTGGCGGCGGTGGTGAAGGGGACACGGTCAGGATCGGGCTCACCCGGTCGACGACCGGCGACTTCGTCTTCGACTCCCGGAAGGGGTTCCGGGGGCTGAAGCTCTGGCAACAGCGGACCAACGACAGCGGCGGCCTCGAGGTCGGCGGCGAACAGAAGGAGGTAGAGCTGGTATCCTACGACGACCGGAGCAGCAAACAGCGGACCACGCGGCTCTACGAGACGCTGTGTACCGAGGACGACGTGGACGTCCTGTTCGCCCCGTTCTCGAGTACGCTGACGAGTGCGGCCGCCGCCGTCGCGAACACGAACGACAAGTACATCATGGCGTGGGGTGCGGCGTCGCAGTCCATCTACGAACAGGGGTACAGCAACCTGATGTCGGTCGAGACGCCGACCTCCATCCAGCCGCGGGGGTTCCTCACGAAGATGGAGTCGGTCGGGGCCGAGACCGTCGCGCTGCTGCACCTCGACGCCGCCTTCACGACCTCCCTGGCTGACGCCGTGAAGGAACAGGTCGGGGACTTCGACCTGGAGCTGATCCACTCCGAGAGCCACGGCTCGGGGGCCTCCGACTTCACGTCGACGCTCCAGCAGATCAAGGACGAGGACCCGGACGTCTTCTGGCCGATCAGCTACGTCGGCAGCAACGTCACCATCATCCGGCAGATGAAGTCCAACGGGATCTCGTTCCCGTGGGTGCAGATGGTGTACGCGACGAACCCACAGTTCTACGACAGCCTCGGCACGGACGCCAAGTACTGGATCGGACAGCACAACATCCACCCCGAAATCGACAAGGGCGTCGACCTCGGACTGACCGTCTCGGAGTTCTTCACCCAGTACCGGGAGACGTTCGGGGGCAACGAGCCGTCGTTCAACTCGGCGAACGGGTACTCGGCGGCCGTGGTCATGGGCGAGAGCATCAGTCGGGCCGGGACGGCCCGCGACACCGAGGCGCTCATCGAGGCCTCGCTCGAACTCTCGGGCGACACGACGGTCGTGAACGGGCTGTTCTCCGTCCACCCCGAGCGGCACCACCAGGACCACTCGAACTACTTCGCCGCGCAGAACATGTCGACCGGCGGGGAGTCCGTCTACGACAACATGGAGTCCATCGGCCCGGAGAACATCGCGCCGCCCACCAGCGAACCGACCTACCCCATCCCGCCCTGGGACGAGCGGTAGCAGCCGGTGGAGTTCGCAACTCGCAATGACGATACGTACTGCGGATCTAACGAAGCAGTTCGGGGGCCTCACCGCCGTCGATCGGGTCTCGCTCGAGGTGAGCGACGAGATCGTCGGTCTCATGGGGCCGAACGGCTCCGGCAAGTCGACGTTCGTCAACTGCATCACCGGGGTCTTCGACCCGACGGCGGGACACGTGTACTACCACGACGAGGAGATAACCGGCGGGAAGATGTACGAGATCGCACGGCGGGGCATCGCCAGGACGTTCCAGACCCCTCACATCTTCGGGAGCCTCACCGTCCACGAGAACGTGACGGTCCCGCTGCTCAACACCGACCGGGACCGCGAGGAGATCGAGGACCTCGCGGCGGAGTACGTCGACCTGGTCGGCCTCGACCACCTCCTCGAGGAGGAGGCCCAGGCCCTGAGCGGCGGCCAGAAGAAACTGCTCGAGTTCGCGCGCTGTCTCATGCGTGACCCCGATGTAATCTTCATGGACGAGCCGTTCGCCGGCGTCCACGCGGAGATCAAGACCACGATGAACGACCGCATCGAGGAGCTCCGCGCCGGCGGCACCGACTTCCTGATCGTCTCCCACGAGGTCAACTCCCTGTACGACATCAGCGACCGGATCGACGTCTTCGATCAGGGGCGACTGATCGTCAGCGACAGCCCCGAACGGGTACAGGACCACGACCGGGTGATCGAGGCCTACCTGGGCGGGGGCGCCGGATGATCGAACTCGACGACGTCCGGGCGGGCTACGTCCGGGGGATCGACGTCCTGAATGGGGTTTCGGCCACGTTCGAGCCGGACCGGATCTCCTCGATCGTCGGGCCCAACGGGGCCGGGAAGAGCACGCTCCTGAAGACGATCTACGGGTTCGCCGACCTCCACGACGGGACGATCACCTACGAGGGCGATGACCTGACGGCGTACTCCCCGTCGGAGATGCTCCGCGACGCCGGCATCGCCTACGTCCCGCAGGAGCGCAGCGTGTTCCCGGAGCTGAGCGTCCACGAGAACCTCAAGCTCGGGACGTGGACCATCCGCGACGACACTAAACGCACCGAGCGGTCGATAGAGAACGTGTACGAGCAGTTCCCCGCACTCGAGGAGAAGCGTCGGGTCCGGGCGGGGACGCTCAGCGGCGGACAGCAGCGGATGCTAGAGATCGGACGGTCGCTGCTCACGGACCCGGACGTCGTCTTCGTCGACGAACCCTCGGCAGGGCTGGCACCCGATCTCTCGGAGAACGTGTACGACTCCATCGCCCGGTTGCGAGCCCAGAGCGTGACGGTCATTCTGGTCGATCAGAACATCCGCGCGGCGGTCGAGTACGGCGACGATCTGTTCATCATGGAACAGGGTGAGATAGTAGTCAACGAACCGACGGACGACATGACCGGAGAGGTCGAGAACCTCGTGAGCGAGTGGATATCGGCCAAGGGGGAGGTCGCCTGATGGTCAACTGGATCGTCGACGCGGTGGTCGAATCGACACGGAACCGCGTACTGGCGGCGGTCGCGGCGCTCGTCCTGCTGGTCCTGCTCCTGGGGCCGTTCTTCCGAGGGATCCCTATCATCGGGCAGTCGTTCCTGTTCTACCTGATGTTCTGGACGGGGCTGGCGCTGGCGGTCAACCTCGTGTTCGGGTTCACCGGCTACATCCCGTTCGGCTACTTCGCCTTCTACGGGGTCGGGTCGTACGGGTTCGCGATGTCGTACCTGCACCTCGACGCCCCGCTGCCGCTGGCCGTCCTGATCGGTGGGCTCTTCGGACTGCTCACGGGCGCGGTGTTCCTCCCGATGTTCCGTCTCGAGGGGATCTACTTCGCGATCGCGAACTTCGCCGGGGCGTACGCCATCCGGATCGGCGTCAACCTCACCCCCGCCGAACTCACCGGCGGCGCGACCGGGCTGGAGCTGGCGAGCGCGTACGCCCCCATGCGGTCGTACTACGCCGTGCTGATCGTCACGGTGGCCGTCGTCGTCGTGACGGTCTGGCTGCTGCGATCGCGGTTCGGCGTCATGCTGATGGCGATCCGGGAGGACCCGATAGCCGCCGAGACCAGCGGCATCAACCGGGGTCGGATCCGCTCGTACGCGTGGCTGTTGAGTACGGTCTTCGCCGGGCTCTTCGGGGCGATCGACGCGTGGAACACCGCCATCGTCGACCCGAGCAGCTCCTTCGACGTGCTGCTCAGCGTGAAGCCGCTCCTGTACGCGATATTCGGGGGGCCGGGGACGCTCCTCGGGCCGATACTCGGCGCGACCAGCCTCTACGCCGTCGACACCCTGCTCTGGCGTGCGCTCCCGCTCGGGGGCTTCTTCCTGACCGGGCTGGTCCTGATGCTGGTCGTCCTGGTGCTCCCCCGGGGGATCATCGGCGAACTCGAATACCGGAAGCTGTCGCTCGCGGGGGTCCTGGACGGGCTCTCGGAGTACTGGCGGAGGGTGGTGAGCTGAGATGGTCGGCATCGTCTCCGCACTTGTCACCGGCGTGATGATCGGGCTCGTCTACGCACTCATCGCCAGTAGCCTGAACATCGTCTTCGGCGTGATGCGGATCGTCAACTTCGCCCACGGCAACTTCCTGATACTCGCGGCGTACACCTCCTTCTGGCTCTGGGAGCTGTACGGGATCGACCCGCTGACAAGCCTCGTCGCCGTGATCCCGATCTTCTTCGTCCTCGGGCTTGCGGCCTACTACCTGACGGTGCCGAGGCTGCTGAACGCCGACGACACCGAGATGATGTCGTTCCTGGTGTACTTCGGGCTCTCGATCGTGCTGGCCGCGGGGATGCGGATCACGTGGGGGTCACAGACCCGTGCCATCCCCACGCCATACGAGGGCACGCTGCCGCTGTCGGTGCAGTTCCTCGGACAGACCTACGCGACGTCGAGGGTCATCGGGAGCGTCGTCTCGGTCGTGCTGCTGGTCGCGCTCGTCTGGTTCCTCTACAGCACCTACTACGGCATGGCGATCCGGGCGATGATCCAGAACCGGGAGGCGACCAAGTTCCTGGGGATCGAGACCCACCGGGTGTCCGCCTACTCGTTCGGGATCGGGATGGCGCTGGCCGGTATCGCCGGGACCCTGCTCACGCTCATCTTCCCGGCGTTCGCCGCGACGGGCGGCCAGAACTACACCATCATCGCGTTCTCGATCATCGTCCTCGGCGGGCTCGGCGATCCGATCGGGGCGATGATCGGCGGACTCGTCTTCGCGATCGTCGAACAGGTCGCGATGCTGTTCCTCCCGCTCAGCGCGAGCCCCCTCATCGCCTTCGTCGTCCTCGTCGCCATCATCATGGTGCGGCCGGAGGGCCTGTTCAGGATCCAGGACATCCGGGATCGGCTCGGGGACGTCCGAGGCGGCTGACGGAACCGACTCTCAGGAGAGGGTCGTCCCGGTGACGACCCGCGACCACGAGCCCGGGGACGGGGTCCAGCCGGCCTCTCCCGCGGACCCGACGACAGACGAGGACGGCTCGCTCAGACGCCGTCCCCCTCGTCGGCGCGCCGTATCGCCTCAACGTGCTCGCGGGCGAGCCGAGACAGGTCGTACTCGACCTCGTACCCGAGGTCGGCTCGCGAGCGCGACAGCGAGAGGTGCTGTGCCGACCAGTCGAGGTCCTCGTCGTCGGCCACCTCCACGGTCGCGCCGTCGACGGTCTCGCGCACGGCTTCGGCGGCTTCCGCGACGGTCGCCACCTCCCCCCGGACGTTGTAGACGCCGTGTTCGAGCGCGTCGGGCGGCGCGAGCGCCGCCCGCCGGAGGGCGTCGGCCGCGTCCTCCGCGTAGAGCCAGCTCACGGCGGTCCCGCCGCCGTGCACGCGAACGGGGTCGCCCAGCGCCGGCCCCCGGAACAGGTCGACGAACTCGGTGAAGCTCCGTCTGAACGGGCCGAACACGCCGGTCGGTCGGAGCGCGACCGCCGGGACGTCGTGTGCCTCCCGGTATACCCCGGCTAGACACTCCGCGTGTCGCTTCGTGGCGCTGTACGTCGAGTCCGGTCGGAGCAGGGTCCCTTCCTCGACCGGACCGTCGTACGCCGACCCCGGAGCGTAGACTGTCTCGCTCGAGGCCAGCACGACGCGGTCGATCCGGTCGGACAGGAGCCTGGCGACCTCGAGGGCGTTGTTCGCGCCGAGGGCGTTCACCCGGGTCGCCGCGGGCTGGTCGGAACGGACGTCCTCCGTCAGGACCGCCGCCAGGTGGACGATCCGGGAGACGTCGTCCTCGCGGGCCGCGCGTGCCAGCGCCATCGCGTCGGTCACGTCGCCGTCCACGTGTCGGACGGTCCCGGCCACCCCGAGCCGCTCGAGGTGACCCGCGCCGGTCGCCGTATCGAACGTGACCACGTCGTGTCCGTCCTCGATCAGGGCGCTTGCGAGGTACGACCCGACGTAGCCCCGTCCGCCAGTCACGAGTACGGTTTCCGTGCCGGTCATCCCCCGGGATGGCGGGCCGACCCACATCAAACTTGCCCGCGGGCCGGCGACACGGACGGGTATTTACTCCTCCCCGACGAGGCTTCGACCGATGACCTCGCCGAACTCGGTCTCGATCGTCGGTGCGGGCGACATGGGCCACGGGCTCGCCGTGCAGTTCACCCGGCACGGGACGGACGTGACGCTGATCGACCACCGCCAGTCCAACCTCGACGGGGCGGCCGCGAACGTCCTCGACGTCGTGGAGTTCCTCGACGAGGAGGGGCTCGGGGACCTCGATCCGGACGCGGTGCTCGGGGACATCGAGTTCACGCTCGACCGGAACGCGGGCGTGTCGGACGCGGACCTCGTCATCGAGACGGTCACGGAGGATCTGGGGGTCAAGCGGGAGGTGTTCTCGGCGGTCGCGGACGCCGCCCCCGGGGACGCGATACTGGCCTCGAACACCTCCGGCATCCCGATCACCGACATCGCCGAGGCTGTCCCGGAGGCCGCGGACCGCGTCGCGGGCTGTCACTGGTGGTTCCCGCCGTACCTCCTGCCGACCGTCGAGGTCGTGCGAGGAGCCGAGACGAGCGACGGGACGTTCGAGCGTCTCGCCGCGTTCGTCGAGAGCGTCGACCGCGACCCCATCCGCGTCGAGAAGGACGTCCCCGGGTTCGTCTGGAACCGCCTCCAGCTCGCGGTGTTCCGCGAGGCGCTCCACCTCCTGGAGCGGGAGGTGGCCTCGGCGGACGACATCAACCGCGCCATCCGGGACGGGTGGGCGATCCGGTCGGCCGCCATCGGCCCGTTCGAGACCATGGACATCGCGGAACTGGACCTCGTCAGCACCGTGGCCGAGGAGCTCAACCCACACCTCTGTGACGACGACGCGCCGAGCCCGCTGTTCGAGGAGTACCTCTCGGCGGGCCGGGGCGGCATCCACGACGGCGCGACGAGGATCCGGGCGAGGTCGTCCGCCGCCGCGACGAGACCGTCGCGGCCATCAGGCGGGCGCTCGAGGAGTAGGAACGGGAGCGAGGTCGGTAGCGGACGGGTATCGGAGGGCCGGATCGACGGCCGGACGAGCGTTCGAGGACCCGACCGACGGCCGGGCCGGTCCGAGACGACGAACGGCCGCTACAGCGTCGCCTCCTGCAGGCGGCGCAGGTGGTAGAGAAACGAGTCCGTCTCGAGTTCGACGTCGTCGTACGAAACCACCTCGTCCCGCGCGACCGGCTCGACGACATCGGCCCCGTCGAGCAGTTCCAGCGGCACGTGGTCCGCCCGGGCGGCGTCGTCGGCGGATTCGAGCCGACCGTAGACCGTGTAGCCGCCGCCCCCGTCGATCCCCTCGCCCGGTTCGAGGTCGCGTTTGGCGGCCCCGACGACCTCGGCGACGTGGCAGTCGGCGACCCCCGTCGGCTCGTTCCGGAGCGCGGCGCTGGCGACGCTCACCGGCGTCTCGATGCCGGGGAGGTGGTAGGGCCGATAGAACACCTGGTACTCGCCGTCACCGGCGGTGTAGAGCCCACTCCCGCTGTTCTGTTCGAGGTACTCCCGGACGCGCTCGTCCGGCGTGGTCGTCACGACGAACACGCCGAACCCCACGTCGAACTCGACCTCCGTCCCGTCGCGGTAGAGCGAACTGACGGTGTCCACGACGCCCGTGTGCTCGAGGATACCCCCGTCCGCTTCCGGCCGGAGGACCTCCGGTATCTCGGGGACCCCCGCCGGGGGGAGGTGCATCCCCGGCACGTCAGGCTCGAGGCCGGTCGCGTCGGCGACCGCACACATCTCGACGGCCACCTTGGTGCCGTCGTAGAAGGAGTTGTACATCCTCGGGTTGAGGTCCTGCGTCTCGACGAACGCCTCGTCGAACCCGATGCGCTCCCAGACGTCGTCGGGGGTCCCGTAGGCGTTCTCCTCGAGATAGGGGTTCCCCTTGCCCGCGGCCACGACGTCGAGGCCGACCGTTTCGGCCCAGTCGCGGAGCTCGCAGACGAGCGAGGGCTGGTCGCCGTAGGCCATCGAGTAGGTGACGCCGCGGTTCCCCGCGAGCTCCGCGAGGATCGGACCGACGACCGTGTCGGCCTCGACGGTGACCATCACGACGTGCCTGCCCTCCGTGATCGCAGTGTACGCGTGGCGGGCGCCGGCCTCGGGGATGCCGGTCGCCTCGACGACCACGTCGACGTCGGCTCGACAGCACCCGATCCCGTCGGCCAGGACCGCCCGGTCGCCGTCCTTCACGGCGTCGTCAGCGGCGTCCGGGCTGTCGACGACGCGCACCTCGTCGTCCGGAACGCCAGCCCCGCGGAGCGTCCGTGCCGCCTTCCCCGTGTCGATGTCCGCGACGACGGCGGTCCTCAGCCCGTCGACCCGCTCGAGCTGGTCGGTGAGGTTCGTCCCGAACAGGCCGGCTCCGATGACGCCGACCCGGACCGGCTCCGACCGGGACCGCAACCGGGAGGGAACGTTGAACATGTGCGTCGTCGGGTCTGTTTCCGAAGGGAAACATAAATCCACGGACCGACCGGGACGCGACCCCCGCGTCCGCCGGGCTGGCTGTTCGACCGGGATCCGCCGCCGTCCCTGCGTCGGGACGTGTGATGCGGGTCGTACTGTCGGACGCAAGCCAACGAACGGTATCGCCGTACCGGGGCGGCGCTGATGTTCGGGTAGTCCTGTCCGACGGTATCAGACGACGCCGGTCACCGTCGCGGCCTCGAGGGCCGCCTCCTCGCTGACCCCGTCGCCGAGGATGGTGTAGCGGTCGCGGATGGTGTGGGCGGTGGTCATCGCCCCGACCATCGTCTCCGGGTCGACGCCCAGCTCCTCGGCGGTCGTGGGGGCGCCGATGCTCCGCAGGGCGTTCCGGACCTCGCGCCACTCGCCGTCCTCGCCGCTGTGGAGGTACTCGGTGAGGATCGACCCCACCCCGACCTGGTGGCCGTGGAGCGCCCGTCCGGGCGCGATGCGGTCGAGCCGGTGGGAGATGAGATGCTCCGCGCCCGACGCCGGACGCGAGGAGCCCGCGATGGACATCGCCACCCCCGAGGAGACCAGCGCCTTGACGACCACCCACGCGCTCTCCTCGAGGCCCTGCTTGATCGAGTCGGCGTTGTCGACGAGCATCTCCGCGGTCATCTGCGAGAGCGCCCCCGCGTACTCGGAGTACTCGACGTTCTTGAGCCGGTGGGCCAACTGCCAGTCCTTCACCGCCGTGTAGTTCGAGATGATGTCCGCACAGCCCGCCGTGGTGAGCCGCCACGGGGCGTCGGCGAGGATCTCCGTGTCGGCGACGACGGCCGCCGGCGGGTCCGCTGCAACGGAGTGACGGGTGTCTCCCTCCGGGACGCTTCCCCGGCCCGAGACGATGCCGTCGTGGCTCGCGGCCGTCGGGACGGACACCAGGGCACGGTCGACCCGGTCGGCGGCCATCTTCGCGATGTCGATCGGCTTGCCGCCGCCGACGCCGACGAGGAAGCCCGCGTCCTCGCGCTCGGCCCGCTCGATGACCCGCTCGACCTCCGCGAACGACGCCTCCTCGACGACGACCCTGGCCGGGTCGTGGCCGGCGTCGGCGAACGCCGCCGCCACCCGGCCGGCGGCGAGTTCGTCCGGCGTCGGCGAGGTGACGATCAGCGGCCGACCGCCGAGGTAGAGGTCCTCGACCGCCTCGACGGTCCGGTCGAGGACGCCGTGACCCACCACCACGTTCCGGGGCAGGCGGATCCACGTCGATTTCTCGAACATACCGTGGGATGGCGGCGGCACGCGTTTAACGGTTCCTCCCGGCCGTGGCGTGCTACGTCCGGGGCTCGTGCCGCTCGAGAGGCCGAGCACGACCCTTTGGAGCACCGTCTCGCCGTCCCGGGCGGTCGTGGATCGGTCCGACATCGGTGTCCTCGAAGCAGCGCGTCATAGCCCGCACTCGCCGGGATCCACGGGAAAATACCCCCGATCGTGCTCGCACGAGGCTCACCCGCCGCGATCGGTCGCCGCGAACGTCTCGCCCATCCCCTCGGAGTTCCCGGTCGGGACCGCCGGTTCCTCCTAGAGTCCCTCGGTCCGCCGTCGCATCCGGGGGTGCTCGCGCGAACCCCCTCCCGTATCGGTTTCCCCGTTCGCGACTGCTGTCGCCGCCCGCGGCGGTTCCCTCCGTCGAGGCCGGCGGGGATCACGATCCGGGAGACGTGGGCGGTCGACCCCCCGCTCGTTCGACGGGCCGGCTCGGAGGGACGTCGAGTCGGCCGGCGACGGCCGTCCGGTGACCCTCCTCACACGGTCGGTGCGTACCGACTTCTCGGCGACCGTCCGACCGGGTTCGTCGGTAAAGGAGTCCGCACGACCGTATCAGACCGTATCGAGGATGGAGAGTACCCGCTCCTCGGCCTCCCGATCCGGCCCGTTCTCCCGTCCCGTCCGATCGGAGGCGCGGTGGTCGGCGACCGTCGCCTCGAGCGCGGCATCGTGCTCCGTCGACCGCCAGCCGAGCGACCGGAGCTTCGCCGTCGAGAGCAGGTGCGGGTCCGGCCGGTAGAGCGGGAAGTCCGCCAGCTCGAGGCCGGCGGCCGAGAGTTCGCGCGGGCCGGCGAACACCCGTTCGACGTCCGTGTCGCACGCTTCGGCGATCCGCTCGACCCACTCGCCGAGCGTCGGGGCGTGGTCGTCGCCGACGTTGTACGACTCGCCGGGCTCCCCTTCCTCGGCGACGGTCCGGAGAGCGCTCGCGACGTCACCCGCGTAGACGAGGTGCCAGACGTTCGTCCCGTCGCCCGGGACGACCACGCGGTCGAAGCGTTCGACGCGGTCGATCCAGTAGTCGAACCGCTCGGTGTAGTCGTGGGGACCGTACACTACCGGTGGCCGGACGCTCATCGCCCTGACGCCCCGTTCGGCGGCCTCCCGGACGGCCCGGTCCCCCTCGGCCTTCCGCGCCCCGTAGGTGGCGTCGGAGTCGTCGACGGCCTGCTCGGCGCTGCAGGGTTTCAGCCCCGTCCCGTCCTCGCGTTTCGGTATCCGGTGCTCGCCGTAGGCGGCCCCCGAGGAGACGTAGACGTACGCCCCGGCGTCGGCGAACGCCTCGATCGCCACCCGGACCTCCCTGGGGTGGTAGGCCACGCAGTCGACGACGACGTCCGGGTCAGCGTCGAGGGCGGCCCGCTTGACCTCGGCCTCGACCGTCCGGTCGCCCTCGAGATGCTCGACCCGCGGATCGTCGGCGAACGGGTTCTCGTGGTTCCCGCGGTTGAACAGGGTCACGTCGTAGCCCGCGTCGAGGAACTCCTCGACCGTGTGCCGGCCGAGGAACCGCGTCCCGCCGATGATCAGTGCCAGTGTCATACGCCCCCCTCCCCGTCGCGGGACAAAAACGCCACGGGCCCCGGCCCGGGTCGCCTCGCGGCCCACCGCCCGCGGGGCCGACCCGGGCGACGTCCCGTCCCGCGGGGTCGTTCCGGGTCCCCCGCGGTCCGCGGCGACGAGGTCCTCCCAAACCATCCCGTGGAGTTATCCGGGATCTGTATGTCACAGGCTGTCATGGATGACGTGCTGAACGAGACCACGAGAACAGTCCACAGGACCCGGCCCGGAGGATCGGACCTGCAGACCGAGTGCGGAGCCACGTACCATCTCGCTCCGGATCAGTTGCGGGTGACCTCGGTCGAGCGAGCGACGGCGGAGGTCGACGCCGGCAAGTGCGGCCGGTGCTTCGACGACGCCGGGGGCTGCTGACCGGCCGGTGATCTCCTCCGACGACGGACGACGCGAGTACGCTCCGTGGCCTTCTCGACCCGTCGCCGGGAACGGTCGCTCCGTCCGTCGCCGGCCGACGAGGGGTGCGCCGACCGAGGGGCCGATGCGGGGGACGCCGGTCGGAGGCCCGATACGGGAGACGCTGATCGGAGGCCCGGTTCGGGGGCCGTCACCGCCCGGCAGCCGGGGCACGCTGCCCCCGGCTACTCCACCCAGACCTGCCCGAAGGCGTCGAAGAACCCCGCGTCGGTGTCAACGAGCTCGTGTCTGGCCCGGAGGGTCCGCGCCCGGGCGGCGACGTCGTCGATGTGTGCTCCCAGCCGCTCGCGCGCGCGAGGACCAGCTTGTTCCGCGCGAGCGCCTCGAGCCCCCGCTCTATCCCGTCGGGCGGTTCGAGGAAGTCGCTCGCGACCAGCACGAGCGACCGCGAACCGATGGTCCCGGCGTAGGACTCGAGCGCCGCCTCGAAGTCGGCGTCCCCGGAGGGGTCCAGCCCGTTGAGCGTCTCGATCAGTTCGAGCACCTCCCCGCGGCTCGATCGCCCCCGGTCGAGGCGCTCGTACGTCTCGTCGAATCGGACGAACCGGAAGTCGTTGTGCTCGCGGGCGATCAGGTACGCGAACCCGAGCCCGAGCTTGGCGGCGAACTCGAACTTCGTCGGGAGCCCCGCCTCGCCCGCGAAGCCCATCGACGCCGACGAGTCCAGCAGGACGTGGACGGTGAGGTTTCGCTCGGCCTCGTACTCCTTGACGTAGAACTCGTCGGTGCGGGCGAACAGCTTCCAGTCGATCCGCCGGGTGTCGTCGCCCGGCGAGTACCGGCGGTAGTCGGCGAACGTGAGCCCCTCGCCCCGCTCGGCCGAGCGCTGCTCGCCCTGGAACTGCGAGGCGACGTTGCGCTTCTGCGAGCGGGCGTACCGCTCGATCTCGTCCAGGAACCCCGGGTCGATGGTCATAGGAGTTCGTCGACCGCGTCGTCGGGGGTCATCCCCTCGCGCTCGGCCCGGAAGTCGACGATGATGCGGTGGCGGAGCACGGGCTTTGCCATCGCCTCGATGTCCGTCTCGCTGACGTACGCCCGCCCCTCCAGCAGCGCGCGGGCCTTCGCCGTCACCACGAGCGCCATGCTCGCCCGCGGGGAGGCGCCGTACTCGATGTAGTCGACGTTCCGCGTCTCGCGGACGAGCCGTACCGCCCGGGTCCGGATGTCCTCCGCGATCGGGACTTCCCGGACCAGCTCCTGGGCCTCGCGGAGCTCCGCCCCGGTGAGCACCGTCTCCACGGGGATCGAGCGGTCGAGACGGGTGGTGTACCGGTCGACCACCTCGATCTCCTCCTCCTCGGTCGGGTAGTCGACGAGGATCTTCAGCAGGAAGCGGTCGGACTGGGCCTCCGGGAGGGCGTACGTGTTGTGGTTGATGCCACAGGCGCCAAGCCCCGCGAGGTAGTTGTGGGTCCCCGGGACGCTCAGCCCCACGACCGGCCCCTCGTAGGGCTCGGTCTCGATGCTCGTCACCCGGTCGTAGAACACGTCGCCGTCGACCAGCCCGCGGAGGTACTCGGTCAGTTCCGCGGCCTCGTCGACCCGGTCGGTGTACTCGTCGACGACGTACGAGACGGCCTCGCGCGGCCGTTCTTCCGACTCGTACGACTGCCAGACGCGGTGTTTCGTCAGGCCCGATCCCTCGACCACGTCGGTCAGTGACAGTCCACACGCCCGGGCCGTGTCGCCGAGGTCGTCGACGATGCTCGTCCGGAGGTCCCGCTCCTGCCGTTCGGCGAGCGTCCGTTCCGCGTCCTCGAGGAACGACTCGAAGTGGCTCGTCGCCATCCGGTCGCGCTTCGTCCGGAGCCACCGGTAGGAGGTGTACCAGTCCCGCTCGGAGAGCGGCGAGTCGTGTTTCATCCCGAGACGGTCGACGATCCGTTCGAGAGCCTCCGCGGGGAGCGGGGTCGTCCGGTGGGCCGACTCGAACCCCTCGTCGTCGGGCTCCTCGCCACGCCACTCTAACGAATCGAGGTATCGGGCGACGTCCTCGCCCTGTATACGGAGCTCGTAGCGCTCCTCCCGCTCGTAGACCCACGGGAGAATGCACTCCCCGAGGAGGAGGTACGCGACGAGGTTCGTCAGGGTCCGGTCGGTCTGGACGAACGTCACGCGTCGCCGCTCGGCGTCGTAGTGGGACTCGGTGAGGAGGAACGTCTCGAGGAACGGACGCTTGAACGACTCCGGGGCCGAGAGGAGCCGCTCGGGTTCGCGGAGGCCGTAGCGCTCCGCGAGGTAGTCGACGAACGGCTTCGAGTCGACCGTGGCCTCGCGGCCGGTTCCGTCCTCGCGGACCCTGACGTCGAGGCCGACGCTCTCGACGGTATCTATCCACCGGTCCAGTAGGTCCGGGAGGTTCTTCTGGCGCACGGAGACGCTCGCGTCGGTCACGTGGCCCTCCGCGAGGACGAATCCGACTAGGAGCCCCGCCTCGGCGTCCGTCAGCTCGTCGTCGATGCGGTGTCTCGCGTGGGACTCGACGTGGTCGCCGGCCCCGACGTCCGCGGCGCGGAGCGCCTCGCGGAGTGCCTCGCCGACGCCGTTCTCCGCTCCGGCGAGGTAGTTCAGCACCCGGTCGTAGCTGGCGCCCGCCCGGTCGGCCAGTTCTCGCTTGGTGAGGTCGGCTGCGATCCGCAGGTCGTCGACCTCGGCCGGCGAGAGCGCCGATCCCTCGCGGAGCCGCTCGTGATGCGCGACCACCCGCTCGCGTCGGACGACGTGATGACCGTGCTCTGCCCGGAGGCGTTCTATCGCTGTATCGTGAGAGGGGAACGGCTCCTCGGGCAGGTCCATCTCCCGGGGGGCGACGAGGTGGTCGTCCTCGTCGAGGTCGCGTGCCTTCACCCACTGTATCGCCCCGGCGCGGTTGACCAGGAACGGGTGGTCCGCCGAGACCCGGATCGTCCGCCCGGTCTTCGTCTCCACCGAATAGGTCTCGCCCTCGTAGTCCACCTCGTAGACCATGCAGGGCGTTTCCCGGAGTTCCCCGTCGGGTCCGAGCGTCTGCGTAGTCCCGCCGGCGTCGTATATCCGGGTATTCGCGTTCCCACTCCCGTTTCCGTCCTCGTTCTCGTGGACGAGTTCACCGTGTTCGCGAGCGTGTTCTAGCGCATCGCCGGCACGCCACAGCCGTCCGTTCATGTAGAGCGACTCGTCCGGGTGGAGGCTCCCCTCCTGGTCTATGGGATTCCGTGTCGCCAACAGGAAGAACGGCTCCGGGAGCCGGTAGGTCTGTCCGGCGGCGGTGACCTGCTTCTCCTCCATCGCCTCCAGCAGCGCGGCCTGTGTCTTCGGCGTCGCGCGGTTGATCTCGTCGGCGAGCACGATGTTCGCGAAGATGGGGCCCTTCTCGAAGACGAAGTCCCTGCCGCCCTCGCCCTCGCGGATGATCTCCGTGCCGGTGATGTCCGAGGGCATCAGGTCGGGGGTGTTCTGCACCCGGGAGAACGAGAGGTCGATCACGTTCGAGAGGGTCCGGACGGTGAGCGTCTTGGCGAGCCCCGGATTTGACTCGAGGAGGGCGTTCCCGTCGCACAGCAGGCAGACCAGCAGGTCGTCGAGGACGTCCCGCTGGCCGACGAGCCGCCTGCCGACCTGTTCGCGGACCTCGTCCAACCCTTCCCGGAGGGTGTCGACGTCGAGGTCGGTCGCTCGTGCGTCGCTTCCGGGCCGTTTGCCACTGCCGTCGGTCGTGAGATCGTCGGAGCCGTCATTCATGTCTCGTCAGTTTCGGTGTTCGTGCTCGCGATCGCGTGCGTGCTCGCGGTGGCCGGGATCGCTCCCGGTTCGTTCCCCCGTCCACGGACCGCGGCCGGTTCCGGTGGATCGTTCATGCGTCGTCCTCGCGGATGCGGACGTTGTACTCGCGGATGATGTCGGCGTTCTCCACGTCCGCCGCCGGGGCGAACCCGGACTGCTGGGCGTCGTAGGAGCCCGAGGAGGAGAACCCGCCGCTCTCGTGCGAGCGGTCCTCGGACCGCTGGCCGCCCTCACCGCCCGACGAGCCGCCGACGACGGCGTCGAGGTCGTCGCTTCCCTCGTCGACGTCGGTCTCCTCGCCGAGGATCTCGTCGCCGTCCTCGAGGCCGCCGTAGTCGTCCTCGGACCCGTCGCGGTCCCCGGTGTCGACGTCCCGGGGTTCGGGGGTCAGATCGAGTCCGACGACGCTTGCCTGGACGGTCGCCGCCGAGACGACGAGCATGAGGATGACGGTCCCGGCGAGCCGGCGCGTGTCGACGAGGTCGGCGCTGGACGCCCGGCGGAGCCCCCCGAGGACGTCCTCGTAGAGCCGGCCCGCGACCCGGGTCTCTGACCCCGACCGGGCGGCGTCCCTGGCCGTCCGGAGCGCCTCGCGGACCTCGGGGTTGACCTCCTCGAACCGCTCGACGAGCGGCACCCGGACCCGGAGCGCGAACTCGACGAGCCCGACGAGGAGCCCGAGCCCGACCGCGACCGCCTGCCGGGCGTACGCCGGTCCGGGCAGGTCCAACCCGGCGACGGTCAGCGCGAGGTTGACGGCGAGCGCGACCGCCGCCGCGTCGACGACGGCGTGGACGGCCGCCGCCTTGTACCCCTCCCGCCTGACCCGGCGGACGGCCCGCTCGACGCGCTCGCGGGCCTCGCCGACCGGGAGACGCTCGTTCGAGGGCGCGCCGTCGTCCCGGACGTCGCCGCTCGCCACGGGTCAGGACCCTCCCGACGCCCCTGTCGGCGTCGGCGTCGGTGTCCCACAGATCTCGATGATCCTCTGGCTGTCCCTGGAGACCCGCTGACAGAGCGTATCGATGTCGCTCGCCTGTTCGGTGACGGTCCGGCGGAGGTCGGCGTTCTCCGTCTCCAGCTCCGCCAGGTCCTCCTCGAGAACCTCGACCTCGTCCTCCAGCTCCCGCACCCTCTGCCGGAGCTGGTCGCGCTCGTCCCGGAGCGTCTCGAGCTGGCTCTCCAGGTCGGTCTTCTCCTGGCGGAGTTCCTCGACGTCCTGCTGGAGGGCGTCGCGCTCCTCCCGGACCTGCTGGAGCTCCCCCCGCGCCGTCTCGAGGGACTCCCGTGTCTCGGCGAGTTCGTCCTCGGTCTCGCGGAGCTGCTGCTCGGTCTCACGCAGGTCCTCCGTGACCTGCTGGAGGTCCTCCTGTCTCGTCTCGATGCTCTCGTTGACACGCTCGAGCTCGTCGCGTGCCGCCTCCAGTTCGGCACGGGTCTGCTGGAGCTCTGCCCGTAGCTCCTGGTTCTGCGTGCGCAGCTGCTCGTTCTGCTGGCGCATCTCGGAGACCGAGTCCTGGAAGAACATCGTCGCGCCGGCCGTCCCGGCGACGCTCACCGCGATGAGCACCACCAGGGCGACGTTGATGCTCCCGCCGAGGAGTTTCATCGTCCCACCCCAGTTGCCGGACGGACAAACGTCTTGTCCGTCGGCCGGCGTTCGGGGCCACCGCTCCCGTACCGGCCCCCGTGGGCGTCCGTAGGCGCCCGTCCCGGGGCCGCGCGAACGGACGATCGGCCGGGGGTCGCCCTCCCCGGCGGACGACGGTGATCGGCATCAGTCGTCATCGGCGTCGCCCTCCGTGGCCGTTCCCGCCGCGACCCGTCGTCGGGCCGAGCGGCGGTAGGTCCCGAGCCGCCGGGCGAGCACCTCGAGCAGGAAGACGAGCAGCGCGACCGTCAGCAGGACCCACCCCCACCTGCCCCGGCCGGAACGTCCGGCCGCCCGTGGTCCGCGCCAGCGCCGACAGCGACGACGACGGGCCGACCGAGGCGTACTCGACCGGGTAGTTCACCGCGTAGGTCGCGTTCAGCACCGTCTCGAACCCGGGCTCGGTCGGCGTCACCGTCGCCTCGTAGGTGCGGGGCTCGACCTGCCGGAACCGCGGGGGCGGCGACGGCCGCTCGTCGCCGACGTACCGTATCCGCGTGGGTTCGTCGACGCGCGCGTCCGGCGCGGAGACGACCCCCTCCGCGTCGCGCTCGGGGTCGCCGATGGCCCAGTTCACGGACTTGGTGAGCAGCAGCGAGTCAGGCTCCTCGAGCAGGCCGTCGAGCGTGCCGTCGTTGCCGTATGCGGTGATCGACACCACGCGGCCGAGCCCGTAGCGCCACTGGGCTATCGCGGGTGTCCCGTCGCCCGCGGCGACGAGGAAGTCCGCGCCGGCCCGCACGCTCACGTCGTGGACGAGCGGCGGGTTCGCGGTCGTCTCCACGCCGGCGGTGATGAAGTGGTTCCGGTCGACGATCGTGAGCTTGTCCGAGGCGTACGTGCGGGAGTCCCCGCCGAACAGCAGCCGCAGCCGGTCGGTCTCGTCCGCGAGGAGGAACTGTCCGCCGGTCGAACTCGCGATCTCCCCGAGGAGTTCGTCGTTGACCGGGTTGCCGACGCCGACTGTGACGACCTGGATACCCTGCGCGCCGAGCCGGCGGGCCACCGGGACGGCGGTGCTCCCGCGGTCGTTGCCGTCGCTGATGAGGATCACCGTCCCGGGGCCGCCGAGCAGCTCCGCGGCGCCCCGCAGCCCGACCCCGATGTCCGTCCCGCCGCGGCTGGTCAGCCGTCGTACGTTCCGCCGGAGCGTCTCCCGGTTCTCCCCCAGGTCGACGACGTCCTGGACCCGGTACGCCCGCGTGTTGAACGCGACGATCCCGACCTCGTTCTCGTCGCCCAGCTGTTCGAGGGCGTCGAGCGCGATGGCCTTCTGGACGCGCATCCCCGACTCCGCGCTCGAGGAGACGTCCACGAGGAGCGCGATGCGGGCGGTCCGGCCGGCCCCCTCGCCGAACGACACCGGGAGCGTCGCGGCCAGCGAGGAGTTCGCGTAGCCGCCGTTCTCGTAGGCGTTCGGCCCGCCCGCCACCACGAGTCCCGTTCCGTCGATGACCGCCCGCTGGAGCGCCGAGACGTTCCCGAGCGCCGACGCGGGGGTGTCCTGTATCACGACCGTCCGGTACGGCGAGAGGTCGTCGGGGATCGACTCGGCCCGGTCGAGGTCGTACAGCTGGTCGAGCAGGTCGCCGAACGGGTAGTCCCCGCGGGCGACGTAGAGCACCTTCGGCTTGGGGACCACCCGCACCGACTTCCGGTAGACGTCGTTGACCGCGAAGCGGTCGTCGCTGTCGACCCTGACCTCGAGCTCGTGGGCGCCGACCTCGGAGAACGCGTAGGTGAACGAGAACGCGCCCGCCCCCCGCACCTCCCCGGTCGCCACCGGCGTCCCGTCGGCGTAGACGGTCACCGTCCGGGACTCGTTCTCGAGTCCCGTCCCCTCGACCCGGGCGAGGTAGGCGTTGTCGACGCCGACGCTCGTCTTCGCCGGCCCGGCGAGGGTGACGTACCGCTCGGGCGACCGGGTCGACAGCTCCACGGTGTGGACCGTCGCGTTCGCGTCCCGTGCGACCTCGCCCGCCTCCTCGAGCGAGCGCCCGCCGGTCACCCGCCCGTCGGAGACGAGCAGCACGGACGCCCCGGGGTCGACGTTCGCCACCACGGCGTCGCCGACCCGCGAGGCGTTGCCCGAGGCGATCACCGACCTGGTGACCGGCACGCCCTCGGCCTCGATGGCGGCGGCCAGCCGATCGGTGTCCGTCCCGGTCACCTCCATCGACGCCGACTCGTCGACGAGCATCCGCACCCGCGGGTCCCCGGGAGTGGTCTGCGAGACGACCGTGTAGGGCCCCGCCGCGGCGACGACGAGACAGGTCACCACGACGACCCGGGAGGCGAACAGGACGAGGCGGCGCCGGCGCGACCAGTCCCCGCCCGGCCCGCGGAACCGGAAGGTCAGCCAGCCCACGAGCGCGAGCGCGACCGGGAGCGCGAGGAGCACGACGGGCAGTTCGAGGCCGACCGTCACGCCCCGGAGCGTGGTCTCGACGGCGCTCGTGGCCGCCCGGAGGAGGGGCTCGACGGCGTCGCTCACCCCCGGGACGGCGACCGGAATCGGGCCGGCGGCCACGGCCGCCATCAGAGGTCACCCCGCCACCGCAGGTACGACAGCTCGACGAGGACGAACAGGAGCGCCCCCCCGGCGGCGGCCGGCGAGAGGTCGAGCGGTTTCGGTACCTGCTCCTCCCGCTCCCGGACGACGCCGTCCGGTCCGGTCGAGAGCGCCGGGGCCGAGACGTTCGACTCGGTTTCGCTGAGCAGCGACGCGCCGAGCCGCCGGTCCCCGTAGCGGTAGAACCCAGCCCCCGAGAGGGCGAGCGTCCCCGACGCGGTGACGGTCCCGTCCGGCGTCTCGACGGTCGTCCCGTTCGGGAGCCGGAGCCGCGTCCCCGTCGGGTCGTTGGTCGCATCGAGGGTCTCGCGGCCGGCCGCCTCGTACACCGCCCGCTTCCAGAACACCGGGTACTGGTAGTGGAAGTGGAACGCCGAGTCCGACGGGAGATACCCGTAGTAGATCGTCCGGCCCTCGCCGAGCGGCGCGCGCGCGAGGAACGGCGACCCGTCGGCGGTGACGACCGCCTCCGACCCCTCCTTCAGCTCGGCTTCGAGGTAGACCTCCGGCGGCGGGAACTGGATCCCCCGGGTCAGCCGGTCGTCGGCCACCCGAAGCGAGGGGTTGGTCCCGGTGCCGTCGGCCGGCTCCACGGGAAGCAGTTCCCCGTAGCCGACCGCCCCGAGGTTCCCCTGTGCCCCGATAACGACGCCGCCGCCGTTCGCGGCGATCCCGGCGGCCTGCTCCCGCGTCGACCGGAGCATCCGGTCGGGTTCGACCCCCGAGAACACCACCACGTCGTAGCTCCCGGTGATGGACGCCGGCGGCTGGTCGACCGTCAGCGCCACCTCCTCGAGCACCTCGAGGGCCGTCCGCAGATACCGGTTCTCCTCGTTGGTCAGCAGGAGCACCCGGATCCGCGCGCGCTCCGGGCCGGCGACGTGGAGCCGGTCGTCGAGCGGGAAGGCGTCGCCTGGTCGGAGCCGGAGCTCGTTGTTCCCCGTCGGCACCGGGAGCGTCGCGGTGCCGACGTCCCCCGGCGCGAGCGTGAGCCGCTCGCGC
>PXRQ01000121.1 GCA_003022005.1 Halobacteriales archaeon QS_5_70_15 | reverse complement strand
GGACGAGGCCGACGACGCCGGCGAGCAGCGGGACCGCGAGCCGCTCGGGGACGCCCTCCGCGCGGAGGAGTCGGGCCGTCCCGTAGGCGATGCCGCCGCCGACGAACGGCACCGCGACCCACAGCGCGACGATCTCGCGGTACTTCGCCCACGCCGGGTCCCCGCCGAGCGCGAGGCCCACTCCCACTACCGCCCCGGTGACCGTGAACGCGGTGGCGATGGGGTAGCCGGTGAACACGCCGATGGCGACGAGCGTCGCGGCGGTGAGCAGGCCGACGATGGCGGCGGTCGGCGAGAGGGCCACCCCCCGTATCAGCTCTCTCCCCACCGCCTCTGTCACGTTCGCACCCTGGAGGACCGCCCCGCCGAGGCCGAGGATGCCGACGACGAACCCGGCACGCATCACGCCGATGGCGTTCGCGCCGACGGCGGGGGCGAACGGCGTCGATCCCGAGGAGCCGGCGCCGATGGCCCACGCCATGAACAGCGAGGCCAGGCCAGCCACGAGCAGCGTCGCCAGCGTCGTCGTCGCGACCATCCATCGACCCCTCAGGGTCACTGCTGATAAGTCCCGCGTCAGCGGCGTGACGGGCCGGAGGGGGGTTCCCGCCGGTTCGGCGGCCGGCCGACGACCCGTCGCCCGAGAGGAAACGCTTGTAACGGCCCGCGTTCCAGGGCCGGGCATGATACTCCCCGGCTCGGCGTCCCAGTCGCTGGGGGCGGCGCTGGCGGCCGAACTCGACGAACCGCTGGCGGCGGTCGAGTACGACCGGTTCGCCGACGGCGAACTCCTCGCCCGCGTGGCCGAGCCCGAGCCGGTCGACCGGGCTGTCGTCGTCGCCAGCACCGTCTCCGGCGACGCCCACGTCGAACTGCTCCAGCTCCAGGACGTCGCCGGCCAGTACGCCGAGGAGGTGGTGACCGTCCTGCCCTACATGGGCTACGCCCGTCAGGACCGGGCGTTCCGCGAGGGCGAGCCCGTCTCCGCCCGGGCCGTCGCCCGCGCGCTCTCCCCGGGGACCGACCGGGTGGTCTGTGTCGACCCCCACGAACCGCGGACCCGCTGTTCCTCGCGCCCGACGCCTCCGCCCGCGGGCTCGCCCGGTCGGTCCGCGAGGGGTACGGCACCGGCGACGTCGACCACTTCGAGAAGCACCGCGACCGCGACACCGGCGAGGTGTCGGTGGCGCCCTCCGAGACGAGGGCGGCGGGGCGAGACGTGGTGCTCGTCGACGACATCGTCGCCACCGGCGGGACGACGAGCGAGGCCATCGGGCAGCTCGAGGCGCCGGCGGGCGTGTTCGTCGCGTGCGTCCACGCCATGCTCGCCCGCAACGCCCGCACGCGGCTCTCGCGTGCCGGCGTCGACCGGGTGTACGGGACCGACACCGTCGAGCGGGCCGAGACCGCCGTCAGCGTCGCGCCGCCAGTCGCCGACGCGCTCTGATACGGTCCGCGTAGCGACCGAGCCTCGACCACCTGGACCGGGGCGGTTCTCGTCGGTAACGGAGTGCGCACGACCTACGGGCGGTTCGTCAACGGCGGACCGCTCCGTCACCCACCCGGTTTCACCTGATCCTCATCGGACAGTCCTCACGGCACGTCGGGGTGTGGTGCGCGTACATCGCCCGTCGCTCGGCTCGGGAGGGAGGACCGGTCGTTCGATGTGGGGGAGGGAGGGGCGATCGCTCCTCTCCGTACGGTGCGGTAGCGGTTGACGAGTCGTCGTGGCAAGGTCCAGCCCGGTCGTGTCCCGGTTCGTTGTCCGGAACGGACGGACGAAGCCGCTTGCCCGATACCCGTGAGCGGATGGGCCCGAGGACCGGGGAACCGGAGCCGGGAGGGACCGCTCCGTCCCCGGAATAGCCCCCCGGATCGGCAGCACTGATCGTCCGAGCGAACGGGGCTACAGCGCCGTGGATCGGGTGGACGCTCCGCACGCTCCTTGGCGGCGTGGCAGTCGTATACATAGATATACGTCGCAACCGAACGCCGAAGTCAGCACGGTACTGCGGGGCCTACACGCGATCTGATGTCGGAAAGCGGTTTTATTACCGTCCGAATAGACAGATCATTATGGACCGGGGAGACGTGCGAGTCCTCTACGTCGATGACGAGCCGTATTTTGCGGACCTGACGGCGACGTTTCTGGAGCGGGAGGACAGTCGGATCTCCGTCACAACGGCCACGAGCGTTGCCGAGGGACTGGATCGTCTCGCCGATGATGACTTCGAGTGTATCGTCGCGGATTACGACATGCCCGGCCGGAACGGGATCGAGTTCCTGCGTGCCCTCCGCGACGAGTATCCCGACCTCCCGTTCGTCCTGTTTACCGGGGAAGGGTCGGAAGGGGTTGCCAGCGACGCGCTCTCCGCGGGGGCGACCGACTATCTCCGGAAAGGGGGCGGTTCGGATCAGTACGAGGTACTCGCCAACCGCATCGGCAACGCCGTCGAACAGTACCGATCCGAGCGCCGAGCGGCGAACCTAGAGCGGATTCGCGAACTCGCCTCCGACGTCAAACAGGTCCTGATCAGGGCCGATTCGACGACGGAGATCGAAACCCAGGTCTGTCGGCTGATCAGCGAAACGGATCCGTACGTCACTGCCTGTATCGCCGGCGTGGATCGGGAAGCGATGGAGATCGCACCTCGGGCGTGGGCGGGGGACGCGGATGGCTACTTCGAGGAGCTGGAGATGGCCGTCGACGAGGGGTCACCGGGCCGCCACGCCCCGGGAGGACGGGCGTTCCACGGCCGCGAAATCGCGGTTTCCCAGAGCATTCAGGAGGACGATCGGTACGCGAAATGGCGAGGGCCGGCACTCCAGCGCGGCTTTCGGTCGCTCGCGGTCGTCCCGATCGAATACGAGGACGAGTTACACGGACTGTTGGCGACGTTCGCGTGCCGGCCGAACGCCTTCGACCGGACCGAACGGGAACTCCTCGGCGACCTCGCCGACGACATCGCTCACGCGCTACACAGCCGATCCCTCCAGACCGAACTCGAACAGACCAACGCCGAACTGAGCACCATCATGAGACAGGTGCCGGCCGGGCTCATCCTGTTGGATCACGACGACGGAGCGTTCCGGTACCGTCGGTTCAATCGCCGAATGGAGGAGCTCTCCGGGCTGTCTTCGGCGGAAATACGGAACGAGACTCTCCGGGAAACGCTCGGTCCCGGGGACGGAGCGGAGGTGGTTGACAGGTACCGAGAGTGTGTGGGGAAAGGGGAGGCGATAGAGCACACGTCCGAGTTCGAGATCGCCGGCGAGGAGGTCATCCGGAGGGGCACCGTGTCGCCGGTCTCGGACGACGGGGAGGTCGAGCAACTGGTCGTGGTCGTGCAGGATATCACCGAAGAACAGCGACGACGGGAGCGACTCGAGCGGACGACCGCCCGCCTCGAAGCACTCTTCGACAACTCGCCGGACATGATCAACGTCCACGACGGCGACGGGAACATCATCGACCCCAATTCTCGCCTCGTTGAGGCAACCGGTTACGACGGGGAAACGCTGGCCCGTATGAAGGTCTGGGAACTCGACCGGACGATCGGTCCCGACGAGGCGCGCGCGCTCTGGGACGGGATGGAGATCGGTGATAGCCGTCGCCTCGAAGGCGTCTACCGGCGTCGGGACGGGTCCACGTTCCCGGTCGAGGTCCACGTCCGGCATCTCAGCCTCGACGGGGAGGATCGGTTCGTCGCCATCGCCCGGGACATCAGCGAACGCAAGGAGCGCGAACGAAACCTCGAAAGGAAGGAGCGACGATACCAGTCGATATTGAACGACCCGAACATCCTGGCGGGGGTGCTGGGTACCGATGGAACGCTTCTCGACGTGAATCAAACCGCCATGGAGTATATCGATGCCGAGCTCGAGGACGTCGTCGGGGAGCCGTTCTGGGAGACGTCGTGGTGGCCAGAAGAGCTCCGGTCGGTCATCCGCGGGAAGGTCGAACAGGCGGCCAGTGGTGAGTACGTCACCTATGAAGCTGATCTGATAGATCCCGATGGAGCCCCGTACGCCGTCTCCGGCGTCGTTCGTCCGGTCACCGATGATGACGGGCAGACAGTTTCGCTGGTGGTTTCCGCCCGCGACATCACCGAGCGCGAGAAACGCGAACGGGAGTTACGGAGGGAACGGGAGTTCGTTCGACAATCGCTGGACGCGCTGGATGACCTCTTCTACGTGCTCGATACGGACGGGACCATCCAACGGTGGAACCAGGAGGTCGTCGACGTGACCGGCTACGACCCCGCGGGGTTGGACGGACTGGCGGCCACCGAGATATTCCCGGAGTCCGAACGGCAGACGATCGCCGACGCCATCGGGACGACCCTCCGGGACGGCGAGACGACCGTCCAGGCCGATCTGCTCGCCAGCGACGGGGAGCGGATCCCCTACGAGTGGTCCGGTGCTCGCTTGACCGATACGGACGGCGAGACGAGCGGGGTCGTCGGTATCGGACGTGATATAAGCCAGCGGCGACACCGCGAACGACGGTTCCGGGCGCTCGTCGAGGAGTCGAACGACATCATTTCGATCGTCGATGCCGAGGGCCGATTCCAGTATCTGAGCCCGTCCATCGAGCGCATCCTGGGGTACGACCCCGACGAGACTGTCGGCGATATGGTATGGGAGTACATCCACCCGGACGACCGCGGGGTCAAACGGGAGATGATGGACGAGTCGATAGGCGACCCCGGAGCGACCGTATCGTCCGAGTACCGCGTTCGACACGCGAACGGGTCGTGGTGCTGGATGGAAGCCAGCGCCAGGAACCTGCTCGATACCCCGAGCATCGGGGGATTCGTCGTCAACAGCCGGGACGTTACGGCCGCGAAGGAGCGCGAACGGGTTCTGAGGATCGTTACGCGGATGCTGCGGCACAATCTGCGCAACGAAATAAACGTGATTCGGGGGCAGGCCGAGATGATCCGCTCCGAGGCGTCGGGAACGGTTGCGGACGATGCTGCACAGATCGTGAACGTGAGCGACGGACTGGTCGAAATGGCCGAGAAGCAGCGGGTAGTGACCGAACTACTGCAGAACGGACCGGCGGAAAGAGAGATCGACGTCGGGGGAGTTCTGCAGCAGGTCGTTTCGACGGTCGGGTCCGACTACCCGGAAGCGACGATCACTGTCGACTGCCCCGACGAACTGTTCATCGAGTTAGCGGGGGAGTTCGAGCTGGCGATCAGCGAACTCGTGACGAACGCGATCGTTCACGACGATTCGGCGTCGCCCGACGTCGCTATCACCGTCACTCGGACCGACGGGACGACCCGTATCGACGTCGCCGACAACGGGCCACCGATCCCCGACATGGAACGAAATATACTGATCGACGAGGTGGAGATGACGCCGGTACACCACGGGAGCGGTTTCGGGCTGTGGCTGGTCAAACTGATCACCTTCCGGCTGGGCGGTACCATCGTCGTCGAGGAGAACTCCCCGACCGGCAACGTCGTCGGAATCGAGTTCTCGCGGTGACATCGTCGTCAGATCCGTCACGCCGTACGCGCGCTGCACTCGGAACTGAACTGTTTTGCCCGCCGCAGGAGCTGGCCGGCATCCATCCGGTGAGCAGTTACCGACTCGGAAAGCGACTCCCGAAGCACTACTGACCGAGGGTCCAGCGGATTCGTCAGCGGCGCTATCCGGTCCACGATGCCGGTCCACCCCTGCGGATCGGGTTACACGGCACGGTCGCGCCGACCTCCTCCCGGCGGTGGTGCCCGTCGGCTCGGTCCTCCCGGTGCCCGGCGGCCGCCCCTCGGCTCCGGCGGCTCGGTCCCGAGAACTGCTCCACCCCCGACCACGGGCCGTTCGCGCCGACGGTGACCGACGCGCCGTGAAGCCGGGGACGGCCCCTAACAGAAGTTCTCCGTGGCGTAGACGACAACCTTCCCCGCCCGCTCGAGGGCGAAGACCCCGACCCCGTGAGCGGTCCACTCGTCGCGCATGATGTTGTTCCGGTACTTCGAGAAGCTCAACCAGCGGCTGGCTATCGCCCGGCCGAGCTCGCCGGGCGTCTCGTACCGCTCGGTGCCCGTGTCGGCGTCGACCTCGGCCCGGTAGTACGTCTTCGCGAGGTTCTCCGCCCGCGCATCGCAGTCGAGGCCGAACTCCGCGTACCGGTCGGCGACCGTCTCGCCGTCCGGCGACGTGTGCTCGACGTACCGGTTCCGCGCCATGTCCCGGCTGTGGTAGCGGGCCGCCTCGCGGAGCCGGGGTTCTATCCCGAGCGCCGGGAACCCGCGGCCGGACCGCGCCCGGTTGACGCGCTTGTGGACGACGAACTCCACCGCCCCGACGTTCAGGAGCTCCGACGGGGTCGCCGTCGGGGTAGTGGTGAGATCCGATCCGTCCCCCGGGGTCGGAGTCGGGGTCGGCGTGTCCGTCGGCTCCGGCGTCGGCTCGGGCGAGGCCGTGTCGGTCGACCGGCTGCCGGCGTCCCCCGCCGGATCGTCGGACCCGAGACACCCGCCGACCAGAGCGATCCCGATCCCCGAGACGCCGGCGAGGAGGTCCCGCCTGTCCATGGTGGACGGGTCGTTCACCGCCCGCATATACCGACGCCCTCCCTCAGTTACGGATTCGCGATCCACCGTCCCTCGCGGCTCGTCGCTCCCGGACGGGTCGCGCGGCCGGGGCTTCCGGGGAGGCCGACGGGTCCCGGGACAGTAGTCAGGGACGCCCCGACGAGTCCCCGGTCCGTCAGCCCTATGCTCGCCGGGCCCCGGGATACGGGAGAGTCCAGCGATGCCCGTCATGGGACGTGCTCCCGGCACCCGGCGGCCGCCACCCCGAGTTCCGGCTGGTCGGACCCGACAAACTGCTCCACCTCCTCGGCCACGGGGCGTTCGCGGCGGCGGTCGCGGACGCGCTCGGGAACAGCAGCTCCGGACCGCGCGGAGTCCGGTCGGTGGGCGCTCCGGCAGTCGCCCTCTCGACCGGCTACGCCGCCCTGCTCGGACGGCTCCAGGAGCGGGTCCCGGGCCGGGAGCCCGAGCGCGCGGACCTCCTGGCGAGCCTGGTCGGGTCGGTTCTCGGGGCGGCGGGCTGGCTGAAACGATCCGGCAGCCGGTCCCGACCGGAGCGGTAGCCCGTGTCGTACGGTCGTGCGTGCGCCGCGATGATCGCCGACCCCGGCCGACGCTCGCCGGTACACCGGCACGCACGACCGTCTCAGTCCGACGCGGAGGGCGCCGCGAGCGGCTCGACCGCGATCTCCATCGTCACGCCCTCGACCCCCCACTCCTTGCGGTGGCCGTCTGCCACCTCGCCGAACTCGGCGGCGCGGACCTCGCGGGCGATCAGGTCCTCGTGCCGCCCGACCAGCTCCGCGACGCGCTCGTCGCGGACGTCGAGTTCGACCCTGACCTCGGCTTCGAGGTCCAGATCGAGGTCCTTGCGCATCTCCTGGATCCGGCGGATGGCCTCCCGGGCGTACCCCTCGGACTCGATCCCCTCGGTGAGCGCGGTGTCGACGTAGACCCCCCCGCGCTCGCGGCCGTCGGCGCGGAACGTCGTCCCCTCGACTCCCTCGGGGGTTCGGGTGACGAACTCGACCATCTCCTCGGTCAGGTCGACCTCGCGGCCGAGTGACTCCGTCACCGCCTCCTCGAGCGCCCCGACGGTCTGCTCGTCGACGCTGGCCTCGTTCAGCGCGTTCATCACCTCGGACGCCTCGCTCCCGAACTCGGGACCGAGGACGGACATGTCCGCGCGGGCGCCGTAGGCGAGTTCGCCCCACTCCTCGTGGGGCCCGACGAGTTCGATCTCGCGGGCGTTCAGCCGCTCGCACAGCAGGTCGCGGTGGCGGTCGACCGCGGCGGCGGTCCCCTCGTCGTCCGCGGCGACGACAACGCGCGAGACGGGCCAGCGGAGTTTTCGCTCCGCTTGCTGGCGGGCGTTCGCGCCGGCCTCCTCGACCCCCCGCAGGACCGTCACGTCCGCCTCGAGTTCGGGGTCGCGCAGGGCCGCGTCCGGTTCGGGCCAGTCGCACATGTGGACGGTGTCGTGCCCCGCGTCGCCGGTGAGATGTCGATAGATCTCCTCGGCGACGAACGGGGTGTAGGGGGCCAGCAGCGCCACCACCTCGGTCAGCACGCGGTAGAACGTGGCGTACGCGGCCCGCTTGGACTCGCTGTCCTCCTCCTCCCACATGCGCTCGCGGACGACCTGGATGTAGAACCGCGAGACGTCCTCGACGACGAACGAGAGCAACGTCTCGAGCGCCCGGTCCTGGCGGAAGGACTCCCAGGACTCGGTCATCTCCGCCGAACCCGTCGAGGCGCATGTACGGCAGCGGGAACCGGAAGACGTTCCAGAGGATGTTCAGGTCCCGCTGCTTGTTCTCCATCTCGTCCCAGGAGAACCGCATGTCGTCGCTCTGTGGGGTCTGGGCGAGCAGGAACGCCCGCATCGGGTCCACGCCGTACTCCTCGATGACCTCCTTCGGGTCGACGAGGATGCCCCTCGATTTGGACATCGTCCGGCCGTCGGGCATCAGCGCCCAGCCGTGCATCAGCACCTGTTCGTACGGGATCTCGCCGAGCGCCGCCGTGCCCATCCCGAGCTGCGACCAGAACCAGCCGCGGGTCTGGTCGTGGGCCTCCATGATCAGGTCGGCGGGCCAGAGCTCCTCGAAGGCCTCCTCCTGGTCGGGGTAGTCCAGCGTGCCCCACGAGGCGACCGAGGAGTCGAGCCAGACGTCGAACACGTCCGGGACCCGCGTGTAGGTCGTCCCGTCGCGGGTGATCGTCAGGTCGTCGACGGTGGGGCGGTGGAGGTCGAGTTCGTCGGGGTCGACGTCCCGGTCCGCGAGGTCCGCGAGCTCCTCGCGCGTGCCGACGACGATGGCCTCGTCCATGTCGCCGGACCAGCCGTCGCCGTCCTCACCGTCCTCGCTGGCGTCCCCCTCGGGCGTCCAGATGGGGATGGGGATGCCCCAGTAGCGCTGTCGGGAGACGTTCCAGTCCGGCGAGTTCTCGACGAACTGCCTGAACCGCTTGTCACGCGCCTCGGACGGGTACCACTCGCTGTCCTCGATGTTGGCGAGCAGTTCGTCCTTGATGTCCGTCACCGTGACGAACCACTGGTCGGTGACGATCTGGACGATGTCGGTGTCACAGCGCCAGCACTGGCCGTAGTCGTGGACGTACGTCTCGTCGGCCAGCAGTAGCCCCTTGGCATCGAGGTCCGCGCGGATGTGCTCGTTGGCGTCGCGGACGAACTGGCCGGCGTACGTCCCGGCGCTCTCGTCGTAGACGCCGTCGCCGCCGACCGGACAGTAGATGTCGAGGCCCAGCTCCATGCCGCGCTCGAAGTCCTCCTCGCCGTGCCCGGGCGCGGAGTGGACCAGTCCGGTCCGGTCGACCTCGACGTAGTCGGCGGTGTAGACCTCGAGCGCCCCGTCGAAGTCGGGGTGCTCCGGCACCTCCTCGGCGAGCGGGTGCTCGTAGGTCCAGCCGACCATCTCCCCGCCCGCGAGCTCTGCCTCGATCCCGTAGTCGGTGTAGCGGCCCTTCTTCAGCACCTCCTCGACGACGTCGCTGGCGACGTAGAGGACCTCCTCGTCTCGCGGGTCGCTTCGCCGGAACTTTGTTCCGCGCTACTCGACCCGTCCGAGGCGCTTCGCGCCTCGCGCGCCTTATCCTTCTCCGCTCGCACCTTCGCGTAGGTGACGTCCTCGCCGACGGCGACGAACGTGTTACCCGGGACCGTCCAGGGGGTGGTCGTCCAGACGACCAGCGACCCCTCGCGCTCCGCGAGCGGGAACTTCACGTAGATGGAGGGGTCCTCGACCTGGTGGTACTCGACCTCGTTCTTGGCGATGGCGGTCTCACACCGGGGACACTGGGTGATCGAGCGCTTGCCCCGCGTGACGAGACCCCGCTCGTGGGCCTGCCTGAACCCCCACCAAGCGGCCTCCATGTACTCGGGGGTGACGGTCTTGTAGGGGTCCTCCCAGTCCATCCAGACGCCGAACGACTGGAAGTCCTCCTGGAGGCCCTCGAGCTGCTCCTCGGCGAAGGACTTGCACTCCCCGATGAAGTTCTCCATGCCGAAGGCCTCGATATCCTTCTTGTTCTCGAACCCGAGGCGCTCCTCCACCTTCGTCTCGATCGGCAGTCCGTGCATGTCGTAGCCCGGGCGGTCGGTGACGTCGCAGCCCCGCATCCGGAGGTAGCGGATGTAGGTGTCCTTCAGCGTCTTGTTCCAGGTCGTCCCCATGTGGGCCGCGCCGGAGGTGTACGGCGGCCCGTCGACGAAGAAGTAGTCCTCCCCGTCGGCGCGGTGCTCCTTGGCCTTCCGGTAGGCGTCAACCTCGTCCCAGTGGTCCAAGGTCCGCTCCTCGACCGCGCCCGGGTCGTACTGGTCGTCCACCTCCGCGAAGCGGTTCATACACGTGGGGAGAACGTCCGCCACTAAAGGGGAATCGGTCGGGCAGACGGCGGTGCCACGTTCGGGAGCGGCCCCGGCGCTGCGGGGTCGGGGCCGCTCGGGGGTCAGGCCTGCTCGCGGGCTCAGGAGCACGAGGCGAGCCCGACCAGCCGCGGGAGCAGCCGGCGCCGACCCACGAGCTCCAGCCCGAAGAACAGCGCGAGCGCGCCCATTACCAGCAGCCACGCCCCGACGGCGAACTCCCCGGCGGCGAGGTCCGCGACGGCGAGGCGCTCGGCTGCCAACCCGAGGTAGGTTGGGACGACGGTGCCGACGAGGTCCACGGCGACGACCGCGAACGCGGCGAAGGCCTCGAACGCATCAGTTCGCATGGCCTTCCGTCCGGAGTCCGACGGTATGTCGTTTGCGTGATCCGCTGTCACACACTCGCACGTACTGACCCACACGCTACTCCTGAACTCACCGCTCCCCACTCGGCGAGCACATGGGCCGATACGGCGACCTCGACTACCCGAAGCTGACGAAGCGTGGGTTCCTGTTCGGACTGGCGATGCTGCTCGTCGGCGCCGCGGGCGAGGCGTTCCTCCCGGTACTCGTCGGACCGCTCCCGCCGTGGGAGGACGCGCTCCTGCTGGACCTGGAGATACTGGGTCTCGTCGTCGCCGTCCTCTCGCCGGTCGTCTTCGGGTTCGCCCTGCCGCTGACGGAGTGATCGCCCCGGTTGGCGCCGGGACGCTTTTGTGTGCCCACGACATAGCTCCCTGCGTAATGGTAACATATCTCGTCGGTACGGACGGGGCCGAGGCCAGCGAGGCGCTGCGTGACTTCCTAGAGAGGTCGATCGCTCCGGGAGACACCGTCGAAGTAGTGAACGTGATCCCCGACAACGACGTGGAGACGATCGACGCCGGCGAGGCGGCGCTGGAGGCCTTCGAGGGCGCGTTCGACGACCGCGTGACGGTCCGTACCCGGCAGGTGAACCGGGGACGTGACCCCTCGACGGAGCTCGTCGAGATGGCGCGCGAGGTCGACGCCGACCGGATCGTCATGGGGCTCAGACAGCACTCCCGGACCGAGCGGATCATCTTCGGGAGCGTCGCACAGTCGTTGCTCAAGAAGGTCGACCGGCCCATCACGCTGGTCCCGCTGCCGGAGTACACGGTTGTCGAGCGGGAGTGATACACGGGTCGATCGAGCGGCGGCGGGCCCCCGTCCCCGGTGCCGGTCCGGCTACTGCTCGATGTCGACGACGACGGACGACCGGAGCCACACGTCCGGGTCCTGACGGTCGAACACCACGAAGTCGCCGTCGGTGAGCGTGAACGAGCCGTACCGGTCCCGCTCGATCGGCAGGTGACCTCCCCCATCGCCCCGTTCGTCTATCCGTGCCACACCCCGACTATAGACGAGAGGCACCTAACGTTTGTGGTATAAGCGTATCGGTAATTTCGGCGAGTGAGTGCCGAACCGAACCCGGGACCGGGGAGCGACAGTGGCCCCCGACACCGTGTGCTCGGCGCTGCCCCCGGCGTCACGCTTTCGACCCCGCGCGCCGACGCTCGGACCGTGACGGACCCCGTCGACGTCCCCTATCCGGACCCGGGCGAGCGAAACGAGTACGGCGAGTGTCGGCGGTGCCCGGCGCTGGTCGGCTGCCGCGAGCGTATCTCCTGGGGGGTCGGCCCCCGCGACGCCTCGCTGGTGGTCGTCGGCGAGGCGCCGGGAGCGGGGGACCCCGGCGCCGAGCGATGGAAGGGTGGCAACTGGACGGGGATGGCCTACACCTCGCGGGCCTCCGGCCGGAAGGTCCGGGCGATGATCGCCGACCTCGGGCACGCGGGGGACGCCTACTACACGAACGCGGTCAAGTGCTTCCCGTGCGAGGAGCGCCCGGATGCCGACGACCCGACGGGGACCGGGAGCCCCACGAACCGCGAACCCACGGCCGAGGAACTGGCGAACTGCCGGCCGTACCTGCTCGACGAGGTGGCGACCGTCGCGCCCGACTGGGTGCTCGCGACCGGGAAACACGCCACCCGGTCGCTGTCCGCCGTCGACGGCCGGCCGGTCGAGGGGTTCCTGGATATGGTGCTCGAACCGGTTGCCCTGGAGGGGCTCGATCCGCCGGTGCTCCCGCTGCTGCACCCGTCGTACCAGGAGGTCTGGCTCTCGCGGCTCGACCACACCCGGGAATCGTACCTCCGGGAGATACGGGCGGTGCTCGACGGGCGGGACTAGTCCTCGACCGGCTCGGGGTCGGTCCCGGACGCCGGTTCCTCCGCGACCGGTCCGCGCGCGTACCGGAGGTGGAACCACGCCAGACACGAAAGCGAGAGCAGGCCGGAGAGGGTGGCGATGCCGAACGCGACGCGGTAGCCGAGCGTGGTGTAGATCCGGGCGCCGGCGACGGTCTCGCCGGTCCAGAACGCGTCGAGGGCACCCCCCATCGCGGCCGGGAAGACGGCGGCACCGAAGTAGCCGATGCTGTTGATCGTGCCGGTGACGGTCCCGGAGGCGGCCGCCGCGTGGCGCTCCTTGACGACGGCGTAGAGCAGGACGTTCCCCCCGACGGTGAAGTTGGCGACGAACAGGACGGCCCCGACGACGGCGAGCGGCGGGGTGACCGTCAGGAGGATCACCGCGTAGGAGAGGGTGAACGCGAGGACGGCGGCGAACACCAGCGGCACCCGCCGACCGACCCGGTCGGAGAGCCAGCCGACCGCGGGCGCGCCGAGGAGCAGTCCCAGGTTCCCCAGCAGGACGTAGTTCGAGGCCCGCGGGACCGAGACGTCGTAGAGGTGGACGATGTACGGGACCCCCCAGAGACCGAGGACGGTGAAGTTCGTCCCGAGGAGGAAGAACAGCACGAATCCGAGCAGCCAGGTGGAGGGCGCCCCGAGCACGCGGCGCGTGTTGGCCGCGACCGTCCCGAGGTCCGGGAGCCCCTCCGGGGGGGTCACGCCGTCTACCGGCTCGAACCCCGCGGCGGAGGGACGGTCCCGGACGAGGAGCGCCACGCCGAGGGTGAACGCGAATCCGACGAGGCCGGCGGCGAGCATCGAGTCCCGCCACCCGGTCGCCTCGACGGCGAGCGCGAGCGGCGTCGTCGCGAGCACGCCGCCAACGCCCGCGGCGGCGACGGTGAGCCCGGTCATCGTCGCGAACTCCCGGGGTCGGTACCAGTTGGCGAGGAACCGGAGCGTCGCGACGAACAGGACGCTCCCGCCGAGGCCGACGACCGCCCGGGAGAGGAACGCCGCGGGGAACGACTCCGAGACGGCGAACCCGACGACGCCGACGGACATGACGAGGAGGCCGGCGGCGGCCACCCGGCGGCTGCCGAACCGGTCGGCGAGCAGGCCCGATGGGAGCTGGAGCGCCGCGTAGATGTAGAAGAACGCGGCGTGGAGGAACCCCAGCTCGGCGCCCGTGGTGTCGAACTCGCGGGCGAGCGCCTCCGAGAGCACGGCCGTCGAGACGCGGTGGAAGTTCACGAGTAGAAAACCGCCCGCGAGCACGCCCCAGAGCACCCACCGCCACCGGGTGGCCCGGCGGAGCGCGGGGAGCGGAGGGGGGAGCGACGACATGGGGGGACGCTCCGGGGCCCCCGGCAAGACACTGTCGGTCAGGGGTCCCGCGGCACGGCCGCGGGGCCGGCGGCACCGGCTCCCCGGCGCTCGGGTGCGGGACGCCCCGTCGTTCGTGGTTCGATTTCCTGACCCCTTTGATAAGTGAAACCGCGCTACCCCCGGAAGGAACGTGCCGTCCGAGCAGCCCGTCTACGCCGTCGCCTTCCTCGCCGCGAGCGCGGTCAGCTTCGCGGTCGCCGCGTGGGTCCCGCGGCGCTACGACGCCCGCGGAACCCGGGAGTTCGCCCGCTTCATCGGGGTCGTCGGCGTCTACGGGCTGGTCAGCGCGACGCAGGTCCTGTTCGGCGCCTCGCGGACGGTGACGGACGCGGCGATGGCCCTCGAACTGGGGCTCGCGGCGACGGTCGCGGTCGTCTGGCTGGCGTTCGCCGCCGAGTACACCAACCGGACGTTCCACCGGCGCGGGCCGGTCCGGCTGGCGCTCGCCGGGTTCGTGGGCCTCGCCTTCCTCCTCCCGGCGACGAACCCGCTCCACGGCTTCGTCTACCCGGTCGTCGAACTCCACCCGGAACCGTTCGCCCACTACGAGGTAGTCAAGGGTCCCGGACACTACCTGATCACGGTGCTCTCGTACGTCCCGTTCTTCACCGGGGTGTGGCTGCTGGTGAAGCTGCTCCGGTCGACCCGCTTTCTCTCCCGGTCGGTCGGCGCGCTGCTCGTCGGCGTGCTCGCGCTCGCCTCGGCCAACGCCCTCCCGTACGTCGTCGCGGTTCCGATCGAGTACAACCCCCTGTACATGCCCCTCGGGGTGGCGGCCTGCGGTCTCGCCACCGTCGTCGCCATCCACTACAACCTCTTTGCCGTGACCCCCGTTGCCCGGCAGAACGTCGTCACGGCCCTCCGGGACCCGCTCGTGACTCTCGACAAGGCCCGACGGATCGTGGACGTGAACCCGGCGTTTATCGAGACCTTCGCCGACGGACGGGCGGCCCCCGGGGTGGCCCACCGGCCGTTCGAGTCGGTCGTGCCGGACCTGGCCGAGAGGGTCGCGCTCGAGGACTACGACGGGCCACAGGGGATCCGGATCGAGGGCGGCCGGGAGGGCCGTCCCGCAGCCCACTACACGGTCACCGTCTCGCCGGTCGAGTCAGGGACGCACCTGCTCGGCCACACGCTCATATTCCGGGACATCACCGATGAAGTGGAGTCCCGTCGGGAGCTGGAGCGACAGAACGAACAGCTCGACGAGTTCGCCGTCTCGGCCGCACACAACCTCCGGAACCCTCTCGGGACCATCTCGGGGTTCAGCGACGTGCTGGAGTCCCACCTCCGCGGCGTCGAGTCGGGCGACGCCAGGTACGATCCGGCGCTCGTCGAGCGGTACCTCTCGCGGCTCAACGCGGCGACCGACCGGATGGACGACATCATCGCGGACTTCCTCCGCGTGATGCGGGAGGGCAAGACCGTCCAGCGCGTCGAACCGGTCGACCTCGAGTCGACGGCCGCCCGGGCCGTCGACTCGGTCGGGTACGGCCCCGTTTCGCTCCTCGTCGAGCGACCGGGCCGGGTCCTCGCCGATCCGTCACGTCTCGAACTCCTGGTGCGAACGGTCCTCCGCTCGGCGTTCGACCGATCCGACGGCCCGGTGACGGTCCGGGTGGCCGTGACCGAGGACGGGTTCGTCGTCGAGGACGACGCGGGCGAGGTCCCCGTCGAGGACTGCGAGATGCTGCTCGAACACGGCCGGATGAGCACGCACGAGGTCACGGGCCTGGGCCTCGTCGTCGCCAGGACGCTCGCGAAGGTACACCGCTGGGACGTCGACGCCGTCCCGGGCGACGCCGGCCTGCGGTTCGTCGTTACGGGCGCCGAGACCCTCGTCGAGGGGGACACCGGATCGTCACCGGCCACGGGTCTCGCGGACGCCGGGCGCGAGATCGAGGACTGATACGGGCTGTTGTGACAATCTACCGGCGATCACTCGAACCGGACCCGTGACCGCCGGGAACGGACTACGAACGGCCGTCCGGGACGGTCGCACCGGTCCACCCGCGGTAGCCCGGCCGGGGTCGGCGGTCGCCGGCGAGGGGTCACGACGGTCCGGACGACACCGACGGCCCGCCCGATTCCTCGGCGCCCTCGCACGGTCGCGAGCGACCGTGCGGGACACCGGGAGGAGGCAGGCGGGGCCGGCCCCGTTCGCGGAGCCGTCGTCCCTCGGACGGGCGCCGCGGGCCCAAATCCCGATAGAAAAAACTCGCACCGTTTACGAGAAATGAATGGTGGATTAGAAGAACCAACATCGGTAAGAGAGGCTAAGAATCGTACTCTTCGGTTAATGAAGTATTTGTCATCATTTGGTGTAAGGTAACCGATAATAATATTATCGGTCGGCTCGAACAGTGAGCGTATGCCGCGCGTCGACACCCGGCTCGTCGAACTGAGCGCCGAGACGACCAGCCCCGAGTACATCACCGATCCCGACTACTTCGTCCCGTACGTCCGCGACCCGTCGAAGCACGTATTCGTCTACCGGGCGACGGCCGACGGGGTGCCGGGTGTCGTCGAACTGACGGAGGTCGACGAACTCGGTCGGACCGACTGGACGGTCGACGGGTTCGCCATCGCCGGCCGGTTCGAGCGTGAGGGGTTCGACGACCAGCTCTCGGTGCCGATCGAACGGGTGCTGTCGGGGACGCCAGTCGAACAGTCGGACTTCCCGGTCTCGTTCTACAAGGTCATCGCCGTCGACCCGGAGAAGCGCTCCCGCGGGATCGGGACCCAGCTCGGCGCGACGTCCGTCGCCCCGCTGTTCGAGTCGCCCCCGGTCCTCGTCGTCGCGTGGATCCGGGAGAACCCCGCGAACCGTCGGCTGGTCGCCCAACACGGCATGAACCGGATCGCCACCTTCGAGAGCTACTTCCCCCCCGACTGGGAGTGTCCCGAGTGCGGATTCGGCACCGAGTGCACCTGCGACGCGGAGATGTACGCCTGGTTCGGCGACGAGCGCGACGCCGCGCTCGCCGACGCCGCCCCCGACGTCGAGGCCGACGCGGGAACCGGGAGCGACGCGGGGGAGGGGGGCGACGCGGAGGCCGACATCGGGGACGAGCCCGGCGTCGCCTCCCACTGACGGGCCGACTCGTATCGAACGCGCCGTCGTGCCGATCGCCACGAGCGACTACCGTCCGTTTCCCCTCCCCGGCCCGTCCGTTTCCCGTCGGTCCGTGTGGGCAGTCGATCGCCGAGCGTCGAGTCCCGGGTCGGCAGTCGATCGCCGGCCGTCGAGGCCGATGTATGCCGGTGTGAAGAGGCTCGCACGGGCAGGGACTTTGTGCCCGGCCGCAGTACCGTCCGGTGATGGCGGCCCCGGACCTGCCCGCGCTGCTATGGGAGGTGCTCCTGCGCGTGGGGAAGATCACGCTGTTCATCGCGGTCGGCGTGAGCCTCGCGAACCTGCTGGTCGCGTTCGGGCTCGTCGAACGCATCGCGGTCCTCTCGCGGTATCTCACCCGCCCTGCGAACCTCCCCGAGGAGGTCGGGTCGGCCATACTCACTACCGCGGCGTCGACGACGGCCGGGTACGGGATGCTCGCGGAGTTCCACGAGTCGGGCACCCTCGACGACCGGGCGACGCTCGTCGCCGTGACGATCAACACGTTCTTCGGCTTCGTACAACACATCTTCACGTTCTACGCTCCAGTACTGATACCGATACTCGGCCTCGAGGTGGGGCTGGTGTACGTCGGGGCCCGCGCCGGCGTCTCCGTGGCCATCACCCTCACCGGCATGATCGCGGGGGCGGTGCTCCTCTCGGAGCGGAACACCGACCGCGAGGCCACCCCCGTCGAGGCCGACGGCGGCCCGAGGGCCGACGGGGGTGACCCGACCGCGGACGGCGACGCCCCCGAGACCCCGCAGGAGAAGCTCCACGAGTCGGTGCGGAAGGGGCTCGACAAGACACGCGACATCGTCCCCCGGCTGGTGGTCATCTACGTCGCGGTGACGCTCCTCACCACCCACTACGACCTCGCCGAGTTCACCGCGGCGGCGGACCCGCTGGCGGCGGCCACCGGGCTCCCCGCGGCGGCGGTCCCGGTGATCGCCGTCTACACGCTCGACACGACCAACGGCGCGCTCGTGCTCGCGCCGCTCGTCGAGGACGGGGTGTTCACCACCCGCACCGCGGTGGCGACGATGCTCGTCGGCGGCATCGTCTCGTTCGCCGTCTCGACGTTCAAACGTTCGATCCCGTTCCAGTACGGGATCTGGGGGGCGGAGTTCGGCTCGAAGGTAGTGGCTGTTAACACGGCGCTGAAGGTGGTCTGGATAACCGCGTTCGTGGTGCTGGTGCTGTACGCGCCGTTGCCGCTGTAGGGCGTTTTGCCGGAGATTGCTGGTCACGCTCCCCGCGCCAGCCGCCACTCTGCCCTGTACGCTCTTCAGTAAACTGGCGGAACCAGGAGCAGTAGTGCCTCTGGCCGGGCAGAAACGGACA
>PXRQ01000120.1 GCA_003022005.1 Halobacteriales archaeon QS_5_70_15 | reverse complement strand
GGTGGGCGAATCAAAGACTATGCAGAAGTGAACGATTTGGACCTCTCGGAAGCCTATACAGAGGTATTAGAAGCCGGTCTTGAAGCGTTGGAGACTCAAGACAAGCAGTAACGCGGTGATTCCTCACGGGAGCTTACGCGATCCACGGCCGCCCTGTTCGGTCCTCGGTTCCGACAGTACGTCGGAACACTCGTCCCTCACGGGAAGGGCGGGACTCTGTCGCTGTCAAAGGTAGCGCCGCTCCAGTTCGACCACCTCGTCGAGCCCGGTGATCTCGTTCCGGCCCTCCCAGGAGACGAGCCGGTCCATCATTCCCTTCTGTGTCCCCGTCTCGGCGATCTCCTCGTACAGCTCTCGCATGGCCTTCGCCGCGGCCTTGAACCCCGTCGCCGGGTAGAGGACGACGTCGTACCCCATCGCCTCGAACTCCGCGGCGGTGAACAGCGGGGTCTCGCCCCCCTCGGTCATGTTCGCCACCAGGGGGACGTCCGGGAACGCCTCGCCGACCCGCTCGAGCTCCTCGCGGGTCGTGGGCGCCTCGACGAACAGGACGTCCGCGCCGGCGTCGACGTACGCCTCGGCCCGCCGGATCGCGCTCTCGAACCCCTCGACGGCGATGGCGTCGGTCCGGGCGATGACGACGAAGTCCTCGTCGTTCCGGGCGTCGGTCGCGGCCCGGAGTTTCCCGACCATCTCCCCTGTCGGGACGACGGCCTTGTCCTCGAAGTGGCCGCACTTCTTCGGGAACGTCTGGTCCTCGATGTGGATACCGGCGACGCCGGCGCGCTCGTACTCCTCGACGGTCCGCCGCACGTTGACGGGATTTCCGTACCCCGTGTCGGCGTCGCAGAAGACAGGCACGTCGACCGCCCCGACCATCCCCCGGGCCCGGTCGACCATCTCGGTCATGGTCGTGAGCCCGACGTCCGGGGAGCCGTGGACGGAGGTCGAGACGGACGACCCGCTCATGTAGACGACTTCGCCGCCGGCCTGTTCGATCAGCCGGGCCGACAGGGCGTCGTACCCCCCCATCGCGGGGAGTATCTCGGGTCGGTCGATCAGTTCGCGGAGCCGGGTCGTGGCGGCCATCGGTGCGCCGGCTTCCCGGCCGCCGCCCATCAATGTGGGTGGTGTGGCCGAGGCTAGGGGGCGGTCGGGGTCGGCCGTGATCCCGCGACGCGATGACCGACGTCCGGCCGTGGGGCGGTCTCGGGCACACCTCGACACTTATGATCCGGTGTGCACTCGGAACGCCATGGAGGACCTGTTAGCGGGGCGGACGGCGGTCGTTACCGGCGGCGCGAGCGGCAACGGGCGGGCCATCTCGCTGGCGTTCGCCGAGGAGGGGGCGGACGTCGTGATCGCGGATCGCCGCGAGGAGCCGCGAGAGGGCGGGAGGCCGACGCAGGAACTGGTCCGGGAGACGGGATCGAGCGCGGCGTTCGTCGACTGCGACGTGACCGACCTCGGGAGACTGGAGGCGGCGGTCGACGCGGCCGAGGCGTTCGGCGGCGTCGACGTGATGGTCAACAACGCGGGGGTGTTCCGGTCGGAGTCGTTCCTCGGCGTGACTCCCGAGGAGTACCAGCAGTTGATGGACGTCAACGTCAGGGCCGTGTTCTTCGGGACGCAGTACGCCGCCCGGCGGATGATTGAGGACGACCGGGACGGGGCGGTCGTCAACCTCTCGAGTATCGCCGGACTCCGTGGCTCGGCCCCGTTCGTCACCTACTGCACGTCCAAGGGGGCGGTCAAGCTGCTGACGTACGCGACGGCCGCCGCGCTCGGCCCCGATGGCATCAGGGTGAACGCCATCCATCCGGGCGTCATCGAGACGGCGATGACGACCGATGACGTCCCCCTCGTCGGCGGGGAGCGCGGGGAGGACCTCGTGGATGGCATCGCCTCGAGACGGTTCGGGGAGCCGGAGGAGGTCGCCGATGCGGCGGTCTACCTCGCGAGCGACCGCTCGGGCTACGTCAACGGCGAGTCGCTCGTCGTCGACGGCGGGATGGTCAACACGGGGTAGCCGGGTTCGGAGCGGGGCGGAACGTGCCGGGACGAGGAGGGAGGACGGGACGGAGCCGCCCGAGACCCGGCCCGTTCACGTGACGCCGCCCGAGGGCGGGTCGTACGCCTCGTGGGCGCCCGAATCGAGTATCTCGCGGAGCTTCCCGACGACGGTCCAGACCTCCTCGAACGTGCCGTAGTACGGCGAGGGACAGACCCGAACGACGTTCGGCGGCCGGAAGTCGACGACCGTCCCGCGGTCCCGGAGCGCCTTGCAGAGCCGGTAGGCGTCGGGGTGCTCGACCGCGACGTGCCCGCCCCGGCGCGCGGGGTCCCTCGGCGTCCCCACGGCACACTCCGGGAGCCGCTCGTCGACGAGGCGGATCAGGAACTCCGTCAGCGCGACCGACCTCTCTCTAACGGCGTCGATGCCCACCTCCTCGAGGACGTCGAGCGACCCGTCGAGGGGGGCGGCCGCGAGCACCGGGATCGTCCCGACCTGCCACGCGCCGGCGGAGTCGGCGGGCGTGAACGTCGGGTTCATGTCGAACTGCGTCCCCTTCTCGTGGCCCCACCAGCCCGCGAGCGCGGGCGTCGTCCCGAAGTGCTCGCGGTTCACGTACAGTCCCGCGATGGCCCCCGGACCGGCGTTGAGGTGCTTGTAGTGACACCAGACGGCGAAGTCGACGCCGTGCGCGGCGAGTTCGTGCGGGACGGCGCCGACCGAGTGCGCGATATCGAACCCCGCGAGCGCGTCGTGCTCGTGGGCGGCCCGTGCGAGCCGCTCGATATCGAACAGCTGTCCCGAGCGGTAGAGCACCCCCGGCATGAACAGGATGCCGACCTCGGGGGTAGCTTCGAGCGCCACTTCGACGTCCGCGTGATCGACCGTCCGGCCGTCGCGGGACTCCACGACGACGAGGTGCTCGTCCGGGTCGAGGCCACGCTGGCGGAATTGTGCGCGGATGGCGTAGTGGTCCGTCGGGAAGTCGAGTTCGTTCACGAGGACCTTCCGGCCCTCCACTGCGTCCGAATCCAGAAAGGTCCCGATCAGGGTGTGGATGTTGACGGTGGTGGAGTTGGCGACGACCACCTCGTCCCCGCGGGCGCCGACGAGGGGAGCGAGGCGCTCGCCCAGGTGCTCGGCGTAGCCGAACCACGGCGGGTCGGCGTCGGTCCACCCACGGATGCCGAGTTCGCGCCACTCCTCGATCACCCGGTCGAGCGCGCGCTCGGCGTCGGTCGAGAGCGGGCCGAGCGAGTTCCCGTCCATGTACTCCCCGTCGGGAACGTCGAACCGGTCCCGGAGGTCGAACCCCGCCTCGTCGCGCTCGCGGGCGTACGCCAGCGAGGGTTCGAACCCCGGGAGGGGGTCGCTGTCCATACCCCGTCGCCGGGCGGCCGGGGGTTGTGTCTTGCGCCGTGGAACGCCGGAGCAGTGCCGTCACGGGGACGACCCTCTCGCCCCGCGGCGAGCGGGCGAACGCCGCGACCGCCGAACGGACGGCACGGAAGCTTGAGGGTCTCTGGCACACAGTGACACGTATGACCGACGAGACCGAACCCCTCGACACCGAACTGCGGGCGGTCGTCGACGAGTTCGAGGCGCAGGGCGTCCCGCCGTGGCACGCCCTGAGCGTCGAGAGCGCCCGGCGACTCGAGGACGAACTGTTCTCCGCGGGCGACGGGCCCGCGATGGCGACGGTGCGGGACATCGCCGTCGACGGACCGGGCGGTGACCTCCCGTTGCGGGTCTACCGGCCGGACGCGGCGACGGACGCCGGGGCGCCCCTGCCAGCGCTCGTCTTCTACCACGGCGGCGGCTGGGTGCTGGGGACGCTCGATTCGGCGGAGGACATCTGCCGGGAACTCGCAGACCGGGTCGGCTGCGTGGTGGCGAGCGTCGACTACCGCCTCGCCCCGGAACACCCGTTCCCGGCCGCGCTGGAGGACGCGAGCGTGGCCGTCGAGTGGGTCCGGGCCCGCGCCGAGAGCCTCGGTGCGGACCCCGCACGGGTCGGCGTCGCGGGGACCTCCGCGGGCGGGAACCTCGCGGCCGCGACGGCCCTGTACGCCGCGAGCGAGGGCCGCCCGCCGTTCGCGTGTCAGGTCCTGCTGTATCCCATCACGGACCGCTCGTTCGCGACCGACTCCTACCGGGAGAACGCGGACGGTCCCCTCCTCACGCGCCGGGACATGGAGTGGTTCTGGGAGCGGTACCTCCGCTCGCCGGCCGACGAGCACCACCCGTTCGCGTCAGTCCTGCGGGCGCCGGACGCGCTGTCCGGGGCGACGCCGGGCGTGGTGGCGACGGCCGGCCACGACCCGCTCCGGGACGAGGGCCGGGCGTACGCCGACTGGCTGGGGGAACACGCCGGGGTCGACGCCCACCACTTCCCGTCACTCGCCCACGGGTTCTGCTCGCTGACCGGCGACGTGGCCGGGGCGGACGCGGCGTTCGACGAGATCGCGGCGAGCGTCCGTACGAGGATCGAAGCGGCACCCGGTCGTCCGCCGAGGGGATGATCGCGTAGCGGTTCGATATCGCGGCATACGATTTAGGCTCGTTCGAGTCCGGACTCGCGCCGTTTTTACGTACCGACCGGCTACCCTCGCCAGAATGGTCCGGAACGTCGCCGGCGAGATGGCCGAGCTCGAACCCGGGGACTTCTACCTCCTCTCAGGACTCGAGCACGGGATGCGCTTCTCCCGGTGGGTCGCCGAGGGAAAGCTCCCCGAGTTCTCCCGGCTGGACGGCGACGAGGTCGAGTACCGGCTCGACCGCTGCGAGGACCGCGGGCTGGTAGAGCGCAAGACGATCCAGTACACGGGGTTCCGGCTCACGTTCGAGGGGTACGACGCGCTCGCGCTCCGGACGTTCGCCGAGCGGGACAGCATCGACGGCGTCGGCGCGCCCCTCGGCGTGGGCAAGGAGAGCGACGTCTACGAGGCCCGGTCGTACAAGCCGCTCGCCCTGAAGTTCCACCGCGAGGGGTACACGGACTTCCGCGAGGTCCGGAAGGAGCGGGACTACACCAGCGACAACGAGCACATCTCCTGGTTCTACACGGCACGGAAGGCCGCCGAGCGCGAGTACGAGGCCCTCGAGACGCTCTACCCCGACGTCCGGGTGCCGCGACCGGTCGATCAGAACCGCCACGCCATCCTTATGGAGAAGCTGGAGGGCGTGGAGCTCTCGCGGGCGAAACTCGACCCCGCACAGGCCCTCCCCGTGCTCGACCTCGTGCTGGAGGAGGTCGCAGCGGCGTACGAGGGCGGGTACGTCCACGCGGACATGTCCGAGTACAACGTCGCTGTCGCCGGGTCGGGCGTCACGGTGTTCGACTGGCCGCAGGCGGTGCCGACCACCCACGAGAACGCCGACGAACTCCTCGAGCGCGACGTTTCGAACCTGCTGAGCTACATCCGGCGGAAACACCCCTCGCGCGTGCCCGAGGAACTGGACGCGACCCCCGTCGCCCGGGCGATCGTCGACGGCACCTTCGAGAGCGTCCGCGAGTTCCCCTGAGGACGGGCGAGGCCGACCCGATGGGACCGGCGTGTCGACACGCATAAACCACATGTCGGGATAGCGAACCCGCGTTCGAGACGTCGAGACTACACCGGCTACAGAGGAGCTGTGGTGCGTCGTTTCGAGCGGTTCGCCGGTAGAGATCGATCCGAGACCCGGTGGTTCGGGCGTTCGTACCGCTCGCAGTTCGGCCGGCCGGGCCGTCGTCCGGAGCCCCGCTCAGGCCTCCGTCTCCGGTGGAACCTCCTGGCCCCCTACGCGCATCCGGTACCGCGAGTCGTAGAGGAAGGCGAGCGAGGAGCAGAGGAACGCGGCGGCGACCAGCCCCGCCAGGGCGAGAGCCGGCACCCCGGCGAGGCCCGGGGCCCCCACGGCCACGGCGAGGACGAGACCGACCGAGAGCACCGAGAGCAGCAGGAAGTAGCGGTGCCACGGGAGCTCCCGGCCGGCCACCGTCTCGATGTAGACCTCGACCTCGGCGCCCGTCTCGGTCAGCCGGACGACGCCCTCCTCCGGGTCGAACTCGACGAGTCCGGCCTCGTGCATCTTCGGGAGGTGGAACTGCGAGAGGGAGGTGTGGGCGCTCTTGCGGTCCTCGTACGTGAGTCCCCCGGGATCGACCCCCCGTTCCCAGGCCGTCACCTGCCGCGAGAGCGCCGCGAGCGATACCGGCCCGGAACGGCGCTTGAGGTGGTGGAGCGCGTACCGGCGACGGCGGTTGCCGATCATGTCGAACACGTCGTTCGGCCGGGGCGACGACCGGTCCAGTGGTGTGGATCTCCCGTGACTCACGGTATCCTCCCACACGGGGTGTTCCGTCAGCCGCACTTTACTGTTTCTCACGCGGGGCTCGACGCGGCTTCGAAGTCCCTAAGTACGCCAGCGTCGAACCCCGGGTAACTCGCTGGACGACGGGCACCAGCGGGCACCTGCTACGGCAGGACGGGATGTGGTTCCCGCCCCCGGGCGCGGAACTGAACCACCAACGCCCGTGGTGACAGCACATGGTACGAAGCTTCTACTCGCACATCCGAGAGGCGTGGCGGACCCCGAAGGAGGGGAAGCTCGCCGAACTCCAATGGCAACGACAGCAGGAGTGGCGCGACCTGGGCGCCGTCGAGCGCATCGAGCGCCCCACGCGGCTCGACAAGGCCCGCTCGCAGGGCTACAAGGCAAAGCAGGGCGTCGTGGTCGCCCGCGTCGCGGTCCGCAAGGGGACCGCCCGCAAGCAGCGGTTCAAGGCCGGCCGGCGCTCGAAGCGTCAGGGCGTCAACAAGATCACCCGCCGGAAGTCCATCCAGCGCATCGCCGAGGAACGCGCCGCGCGGAAGTACCCCAACCTCCGCGTGCTCAACTCCTACTGGGTCGGCGAGGACGGCTCGCGCAAGTGGCACGAGGTGATCCTGCTCGACCCCGAGCACCCCGCCATCGAGAACGACGACGACCTCAACTGGATCTGCGACGACACCCAGCGCGGGCGGCCGTTCCGCGGCAAGACCGGCGCCGGCGTCCGGAGCCGGGGCATGGGCGGTCGCGGCAAGGGCACCGAGCACACGCGTCCGAGCCTCCGCAGCGACGGCCGCCGCGGGAAGTAGCGTAGCCAGTAGTGTTCCGTCCGGACCTATCCCGATCGTCCCGCCGAGCGGCGGCAGTGCTTCGGCCGACACGCACAGTACGACCGGTTTCGGCCTCGGCACCCGCGACACGTACCGGGACGTAGTGGCACCCATCGACGGCAGCCACGACTTCCCACCCGGCGAGTTCGTTCCTCGAGGAGTCGGCTCAACGACCGTCCTCCTCCCGGTTCCGGACTCCGGTCCCGCTCAGCGCATCAGCTCCCGCAGCAATCGGAGCTCCTCCTCCTCGTCGATCAGGTCCGAGGTCATGGCGGCGTGGACGACCTTGTGTGCGAGTTCGGGTCCGATCCCCGGGGACGAGGCGTCCGGCGTCGTCTCGACCTGATCATCCGGCGTCGTCTCGATCTCATCGACCCGTCGTTCGAGGGCATCGAGGCGTCGGTCGAGCGTCTCGGGTTCGGCTGACTGTCCCGACCGCTCTCGTTCGTCTGACTGCCCGGACCCCTCCCGGTCGTTCGACTGCTCGGGCTGCTCCCGTCCACCCGACTGCCCGGACTGCTCCTGCTCGTTGGTCTCTCGTAGGTCGCCGCCGTTCAGGATCTCCGATGCGATCTCCCGCCGCCGGCTCCAGTCGAATCCGGGTATGTCGTTCAGCCGGCGACTGATCGTGACCCGCGTCACGTCGAACTCCTCCGCGAGGTCGCTCTGTGACGCGTCCGGCACCTCGTCGATGAGACGGAGCGTCTTCAGCTGTCGCTCGGTCAGTTCCGAGCGATCCACGTCCCTTCGACCGTTCTCGTCGGCCCGCGCCTCCGACACGGACCCGTCCGTCGTCGACGCCGTCTCTCCCTGCTCGTTCTGACTGTCGTGTTCGTCCATGGTCACCTCCTGTGGATCCTGGGTATCGGCCCGACTCTCCTGCTGGTCCTCCGCCGGGTCCCCGTACTGTTCGAGTACCCGCTCGACCAGTTCCGTGGACGCCCCGCCGATCCCGTCCGCGATCTCCGTCATCGAGGCGTCCGGCTCCGACTCGGCGGCGTCGAGTATCCGCTTGTGAATGATGGCTCTCGGCGTCGACTGCTCTCCCCCCGTACGGCTCATGTGGGCATCCTACAAATGTAGGGAGATAAGGATTTCGAGTGCGTATATTATTTCCGATAACCGATTCGATATGCAAACATCGAACGCCATCGGCGCGGAACCGCCCGTGTCGCGGTCGTGGAACGGTCGGCGGTGCGTGACTCCGGTCGTACGACGATTAGTGGTCCCCGGTCGCACCCCTCACACGGTGTCGGGCACGCCTCGTCATCGAGGCCCGTGGCCACTGCGGGGACACCGATCGACTGTGGACGGGCGATACTCGGGGCCGCGGTTCGGGGGCGCGGGCGGCCGGACCGGTCAGGGCCATGGGCCGGTCAGGACGGCGACGCATCCGACGGCCGCGACGACGTGCATGACGGCGAGAACGCCGACGACGGCCGTCGTGACCCCCCGGGAGCGTTGGCGCGACGGAGTCCGTAGCCAGCATCGGTCTTCCGGACGAAGTGGCCTTCGAGCTTCCAGAGGTGATAGTTGAACTGGCCCGAATCCGGCCGGCCGAGCCGCTCGCGCAACGCGGAAAACGAGACGGCGTTGGCGTCCTCAAACGGTCGTATGCCTCCCAGAGCGCCAGCAGGATTGATAAGCGCGTTTCGCTGCCCAGCACGGAGAACGCCTCGATCGTTCGCTGGCCGACGGTCCCCGTCGCTGCGTCGAGTGGCGAGCTGGCCGGCTCAGCATCATCCATGCTAACAACCAACACGACACGGCGCATAGACTGCTGGGTCAAGTGTTGGGCACGCGCGTTGTATGCACACGGCCCGATTCGACCTACCGAGAAGTCGGGAGAACGTCCGTGTTGAATACTGAGAATGCGTTCCGTATCGCAGAGGACACCCTTGCTACTCGTTAATAATCCTCTGTACTTATGTAGTGGGATTGGAAACGGTGGTGCATGCCGGGGCCGACCTTCCTCGAAGGGGAGCGGTTGACCCTTCGGACCGTCCGACCGG
>PXRQ01000119.1:37024-38546 GCA_003022005.1 Halobacteriales archaeon QS_5_70_15 | reverse complement strand
CATCTCGCCGTCGACTGGGAAGTCCACTTCGGGATCGGCCCGGAGCCGGCGGGCGGCGTCGCGGGGCTTGCGGGTGCCCTCGTTGTCGACGCTCCCGAAGTCGGAGTAGCTCAACAGCGCCGCCCGCGGCTCCACGTCGAACCGGCGGGCGACGCCGGTCGCGTGGCGGGTCACTTCGGCGAGGACGTCCTCGTCGGGCGCCTGGTTGACCGTCGCGTCCGCGACGAACAGCACGCGGTCGCGGAACGCGAGCATGTAGACCCCGGCGGCGTACTCCGTCCCGGGTTCGGTGCCGACGACCTCGAGCGGCGGGCGCAGCGCCGACGGGTAGTGGGGCATCAGCCCCGTCAGCATGGCGTCGGCGTCGCCCATCTCGACCATGACGCTGGCGAGGTAGTTGCCGTCCTCGACGAGTTCGCTCGCTTCGCGGTGGGTCACGCCCTTGCGCTTGCGGAGTTCGTGGAGCCGGTCGGCGTACACCTCGAGGTCGTCGGCCCCGGGGTCGAGGACCTCCGGATCGAAGTCCAGCCCCAGTTCGTCGGCGGTCCGCCTGATCCCCCGCCGGTCGCCGATCAGCAGGGGGTCGGCGATCCCCTCCTCGGTCATCCGGTGGGCCGCGCGGATCGTCTTCCCGTCGTCGCCCTCGGCGAGGACGACGCGCCTGGGGTCGCTTTTGGCCTTGTTGAGGACGACGCGCATCATCTCGCGGGACTTCCCGAGGCGGGCCTCCAGCTGCTCCCGGTAGTCGTCGAGCGTGACGGTCTGGCGGGCCGCGCCCGATTCGATGGCCGCCTCCGCGACCGCGGGAGCGACCTCGAACATCACCCGAGGGTCGACGGGCTTGGGGATGATGTACTCCGGCCCGTACTGCAGGGGCTGGTCGCCGTAGGCTTTCACGACCGCGTCGGGGACGTCCTTGCGGGCGAGTTCCGCCAGCGCCCGGGCGCAGGCACGTTTCATCTGTTCGTTGATCTCGGTCGCGCGGACGTCAAGCGCCCCCCGGAAGATGAAGGGGAACCCGAGGGATCACGGTGTCCTCGCGGGCGTCCTTGGCCTCGGGGTAGGTGATCTCGGGGTCGGGGTTGGCCATCGCGAAGATGATCGGATCGGCGGCCATCGACCGCACCATCTCCCGGGAGACGATCCCCCCCACCGACAGCCCCACGAACACGTCCGCGCCCTCCATCGCGTCCGAGAGGTCGCCGGCGGGGACGTCGCGGGCGAACTCCTGTTTGTACTCGTTGACGTCGCCGGCCGCGGCCCGCTCTTCGGTGATGATCCCCGAGGAGTCGCACATGACGATGTTCTCGGGGTCGGCGCCCAGCGAGACGTAGAAGCGGGCGCTCGCGATGGCGCTCGCGCCGGCCCCCGAGAAGACGATCTCCAGGTCGTCGAGGCTCTTGTCGACGAGGTCGGCGGCGTTGAGCAGCGCGGCCCCGGAGATGATGGCGGTGCCGTGCTGGTCGTCGTGGAACACGGGGATGTCCATCTCCTCGCGGAGGCGCTCCTCGATCTCGAAGCA
>PXRQ01000119.1:29316-36832 GCA_003022005.1 Halobacteriales archaeon QS_5_70_15 | reverse complement strand
AAGACGTCGATGTCGGCGAAGCGCTTGAAGAGGACGCCCTTGCCCTCCATGACGGGCTTCGAGGCCTGCGCCCCGATGTCACCCAGGCCCAGCACCGCCGACCCGTTCGACACTACCCCCACCATGTTCCCCTTCGCGGTGTACTCGTAGGCGGCCTCCTCGTCGTCGGCGATGTCCCGACAGGGTGCGGCGACTCCCGACGAGTACGCCAGCGAGAGGTCCCGCTGGGTGTTGGTGGACTTGGTCGTCTCGATGGCGATCTTGCCCGGCGGGTCCTGTCGGTGGTACTCCCGGGCGTCGTCGTCCAGCCCCATCTCAGTCGACCTCGCGCTGTCGCCCGGCCCGGCGAGCGGTCGTCGCCGGCGCTCGCTGGTCGAATCCGGCGGTCGGCCCGGCGACGCGCTCCGTTCGAGCGGCTGTCGTCGTCATGCGTTTCCGTTTCCCGCGAGGGAGTAAAAACGGTCGGCGCCGGCCGATCAGATCCAGCCGTTCTCCAGCAGGAGTTCGCCGTTGAGGACGGAGGCCCCGGCCGCGCCCCGGAGCGTGTTGTGCGCGAGGCAGTTGTATTGGACGCCGCCCTCGGTCTCCCGGAACCCGCCGGCGGTGATCGACATCCCCCGGCCCCGCATGCGGTCGAGGCGGGGCTGGGGGCGGTCGGGTTCCTCGAAGACGTGGATCAACTGGTCGGGCGAGGAGTGGAGGTCGAGGCCGGGGTACTCCCGCATCGCGTCGGCGGCCGCCTCCGGATCGGCGGGGTCGGCGAGGTCCGCCCAGACGTTCTCGAGGTGGCCGTCGATGGTCGGGATCCGGTTACAGGAGGCGGCGACGTCGGCGCCGTGCCACTCGACCTCGGCGCCGTCGAACGCGCCCAGGAGCTTTCGGGCCTCCGTCTCCATCTTCTGTTCCTCGCCCCCGATGTGGGGGATGGCGTTGTCGATGATCTCCATCGAGGTGACGCCGGAGTAGCCCGCGCCGGAGACGGCCTGCAGCGTCGAGACGTTGATCCGCTCCAGCCCGAAGGTCTCGTCGAGGGCCGCCAGCGTCGGCACCATCGTGATCGTCGAGCAGTTGGGGTTCTTCAGGAGCGCGCCGTCCCAGCCTCGCTCGTCGCGCTGGACTTCGAGCAGGTCGACGTGCTCGGCGTTGACCTCGGGGATCACCAGCGGGACGTCGTCGGCGGTGCGGTCGTTCGAGGAGTTCGAGGAGACGACGTAGCCCTGCTCGCAGAAGCCGGGCTCGACGCGCTCGCCGACCGACGAGGGCAGCGAGGAGAACAGCAGGTCCGCGTCGTCGGGCACCGCGTCCGGATCGGTCCGACCGACGGTCATCTCCGCCACGTCCTCGGGGATGGGGGTGTCGATGCGCCACTTGGCGGCCTCGCGGTAGGACTTTCCGGCGCTGGCGTCGCTGGCGGTTACGCAGGTCAGTTCGAAGTCGGGATGCGGGTCGAGGAGGCTGATGAGCCGTTGCCCCACGGCACCGGTGGCGCCGAGGACGCCGACGTTGACAGTCATTGGCGATCCTCGGGGAGAGGGGCCCAAAACGGTTGTGATCCGCGGAAGGATTCCCCGGTGATCGCCCCCGAACCTGCCCGTTCGGTCACATCATCGGAACGCTGACTCGGGCCGGGACCCGGGCGTCGGACGGCGCGTCGACCGGCGACCGGGCGGATCTGTCGGTCCCCGGACGGAAGCGGTCGCGAGCGCGGCCGCTGGTCGTTCGTCGTCGGGACGGCGCGTCGCGAGAAGCGTCTACTGGGCCGTGCCGCCTTTCTTCCGGGTGATGTATCCGGCGACCCGGTTGCGGACGCCCTTGGACTCGATGTTGGTCAACTGGGTCACGACGTCCTTGTTGTGCTCGAAGTCGGTGCCGAACGCTTCGTCGTACCTCTCAAGCAGGAGCTTCGCCGTCTTCTTGACGTAGGCGGGCTTGATGGCCATGGCTCAACGTCTCCGCGCCGCGGCTAAAAGGATTCGTCTTCGCCCCGACCGCTCAGCCGTCGCCGCTCCCGCCGTCTCCGTCCTTGGGAGCGTCGGACGCTCCCTCGCTTTCGGTCGCTGTCTCCGGTTCGGAGCCCGCCTCCCCGCCGGGCTCGGCGGCGGGCGGCGGCACCGGATCGGCGGACCGGTCCCGGTCCTGCGGGGCGGGCGCGGCCGCCGAGCGCCCCCGGGCCCGCGTCTCCTCGTCCCAGTCTTCCAGCAGCCCGTAGTCGGTCATCGTGTCGATGCCCGCCAGCGCGGCCCGCAACTGGAGGCCCACCAGCGGGACCTCGGCGACGGCGATCACCACGTCCGCCTGGACGATCACCCCGCTCTCGAGGATCACGTCCAGCAGATCGACGACCGCGTCGCGCTCGGTTCTACTCGGTTCCATCGTCGAAGGTGGGCGAGAAGGTGTACGGCGGCCACGGGCCGGTGAACCGGACGGTGACGCCCGCCTCGGCCGCCACGTCGTCGAGGACCTCCCCGATGGCCGTCTCTCCCTCGGTCGGCGCGAGCACCGCGATCCGCGCCTGGGTCGTTTCCTTCTCGCCGTCCGTCCCCCCGGTCAGCGCCGACGGCCGCGACCCCAGCCGCTCGAGGTCGTCGGCGAGGTCGACGAGGCGGTCCTCCAGCTTCCGGCTCCGCTCGTCGCTGCGCTCGCGGCGCAGTTCGGCCAGCCGCTCGTCGTACTGCTTCTCGAGCATGAACGCGGTTCCCTCGCTCGCCTCGTCGGTCCGCTCGGCCAGCTCCCGGAGCCGCTCGTCCTCGGCGGCCAACTGCTCGTCGAGGGTCTCCTCGTCGACCAGCACCTCGACGCGGTACTCCCGGCGACCGGCGAACTCCGCGAGGCGCTCGGAGAGGTCCTCGCGGCGCTCCTCGAGGAACGACCGGACGCCCTCGTCGCCGCCCCGCAGGACCGTGTCGAACCGGAAGGGCAGCGGCGTCCCGAACCGCTCGGCGGCGTCGTCGACGACCGCCTGGTGGTCGAGCAGCCACCGCTGGACCGTCTGCGGGTCGGTCGCGTCGTACAGCGACTCGCAGTCGTGGACGACCGCGCCGATCCCGTCGGCGTCGACGACTCTCACGGGTTCGCCCTCCACGCCGGTCGCGTCGAGGGTCGGATCGGCGTCGTCGACCCGGACGGCGCAGTAGAGGTAGCGCCCGTCCTCGACGTCAGTCACGGCCGCTCACCCCCGGTCGACCGATCTCGCCGACGGCGTCGCGCACGACGCCGTCGAGGTCGTCCCGGAGCCCCTCGACGGCCTCCTCGACGCCGTGGGTCTCTTTCATCCGCTCGACCTCCTCCTCGAGGGCGGCGAACTGTCGGCCGAGGCGCTCGACTTCCTCGTCGGTCAGGTCGCCGGACTCCATCCGCCGGAGCGCCTCCCGCTCCATCGTCTCGACGAGCAGTTCGACGACCGCGACGACCAGCGCGACGAGCCCGTCGGCGGCCTCCTCGCCGTCGATGTCAACTCTCGTCATCCCCGACCTCGCTCGACGGCCCCTCGCGCTCGCGCTCCCCCTCCTCGTCCGTACTCGCGCCCGCCCCGTCCCCGCCTCCGTCGCCGTTGCCGTCGCCGTCGCTGTCGTCCTCTGCGCCCCCGGCGTTCTCGACTGCTTCTCCCGTCCCGGAATCGCCCCCGGCGGGGCCGGCGTCGTCTCTCGCTTCGCCGGCAGGCCCGCCGTCGGCGTCCGTTCCGCTGTCGGTCGCTCCGCTCTCCCCGTCGTCTCCTTCGCCCTCGTCCTCTTCGCTCTCGTCCTCTCGCTCGTCGTCTTCGACCGGGTTCTTCGGCGACGGCCCGCCCGCGGGGGTACCGGGGCTGCCGATGGCCAGCGGCGATCCGCCCTTCGAGTGCATCTCCGTCCGGCCCGAGGCCGCCTCCACGCGGCGCATGTCGGTCCCGTCGGGGAACTGGAGGCCGTACTCCGCGGCCGTCTCGAAGGAAGCGATCGCGGCCCGGATGTGTACCCCGAGCAGTTCCGTCTCGCCGACGCTGACGGCGATGTCGGCGTTGATGACGATCCCCTTGTCGAGCAGCATCTCGACGACGTCGGCGAGGCTGTCGCCCTCCCGGGTCGGTCCCGGGGTCCGGGTCGCCCGTCGCTCCTCGGGGTCGCGCTCGCGGTCGCGGCCGCCGCTCCGGCGCTCGGGCGTCCCGTCGCCGTCACTCATCGTCGTCCTCCAGTCGCTCCTCTAGGGCTTTCTCGAAGCGGGTCCCGTAGACGCGTTCGCGGTTGGGCGCCGAGGAGTACTTGGTCTCCCGGGGGACCGTCGAGTACTGCAGTCCGCGGCCTCGGCTGCCTTTGCTCGGGTCCGGGAGCGTCGAGAAGGCCGTCGGGTTGCGCGAGTCCGGCTGGCCGACGTTGCCGGTTCGCTCCCGGTTGAGCTCCCGCAGCGTCTCGAGGCGCTCGTGGGTCTTCAGGAGCCCGTCGTAGAACTTGTCGATGGCGTCCTGGAGTCCCGACTGGAGGGCCGCCTGCGCGGCGTCGGCCGACACCTCCTCGTCGACGTCGTCCATGCCGAGGCCGTCGTCGCCGTCAGCCTCCGCGGCCGTCGCGAACGCCTCTTTGATGCGGTTCAGGACGCCCTCCCCCCGATCGCCGTCGTCGTCGGTGACGTCGTCGAGCGCGGATTCGAACTCCCGCTTGTTGCGCCAGAACTCCCGGACGTCGACGCTCGACCACAGCCTGCCCAGTTCCACCACGTCCAGCAGCGCCTTGGTGTCGATCGCTTTTCCGGCGTCGCCGGAGGTGATGGCTTCGGGGATGTCGCCGGTCTCGATCAGCGCCGGCAGTTCGCTGACGTCGACGGCCTCTGGAAGCTCCGAGAGGTCGATCGTCGCGAGGAGCTCCTCGGCCTCCGTGGCCACCTCGTAGAGGTCCGCGAGCGCGTGTTCGGCCTCGTCGATGTCCTCGTCGATCAGCAGCGCCTGCAGGAAGTCGATCACGTCGGTCTCCGCCCGGTCGACCAGATCGGGGGTGTCGACGTCAATCGCGTCGTCGCCGCCGTCTCCCCCCTCGTCGTCGCTCACCGTTTCACCTCCACGCGGCCGCTGAGCTGTTCGCGCGCGCGCTCGGCGAGGTCGAGTTGCGCCTCCAGTTCGGCCTTCCGTTGCTCGTACTCCGTTTCGGTACGCTCGCCGAGTTCGTACAGGAGCCTGTTTTCCTTCATCTCGTCGCGGATCGCGGACGTGTCGTACATCTGCTCGATCGCCATCGAGTGGATGATCTCGAAGATCGAGAGCAGCGGGCGAACGAGGAGGTCGTCGACGAGGAACATCAGCGCTTGGCCCCGATCTCGATGTCGACGAAGCTGTACGGCGCCCACGGTCCCGTGTACTGGACGGTGAACTCGTCGCCGTACTCCTCGTCGATCTCCCCGACCGCCTCGTCGAACGTCTCCCGGCTCTCGCGTTCGACCAGGAACGACCGGTTGAACACCAGTCGGTCGCTGAACAGCCCGTTGTCGGCGTCGTCGATGCTGACTTCGCGGAGCCGTTCGAGCACCTCCTCGCCGACCGCCTCGTCGACGTCGGCGTCCTCTTCGACGACCAGTTTCACCCCGACCTCGACGGTGCCCTCGGTCTCTCTGAGGGCCTTCGTGAACGCTCGGCGACCGCCCCGGAGGACGCTCTTCAGCGCCCGGGCGTGCTTGAACGTCATCCCGAACTGCATCGGGACGACCGTCCGCTCGCCCTCCACGAGCACCGCCTGCAACACCTCGTCGTGGGCGCGGACGTTCTCGTCGCTCCGCTCCGGATCCATCGTGTCGATGTCGGTGACGACGGCCGCGAGGGGACCGTGCGAGACCAGGTACGCGCGGTCCGCTCCCCCGACCCCATCGACCTCGAGGTCGAGGTCACCCTCGTCCTTGACGACGCCGTAAGCGTAGAGGTGTGACTGAGACATACCGGAATATTGTGACGGAGCTTCTCGTCCGACTGGTGAATAGCCCCTGCTTGCACCTAAAGGCTCGCCTCGCGACGGCGATTCGGGAGCGACTGTAACGGCCCTGTATATCGGGGGCCCGAGGCGGGTCCCGCTGTTGCAAGCAGAACCTCGATAAGCGTTCTCCGACTCGTTGTAGTACGATGGTTCAGGAAACACCGGGTACAGCGAGTCTCGCGGAAGTGCTGGATCGCATCCTCGACAAGGGCGTCGTGATCGACATCTGGGCGCGCGTCTCAGTCGTCGGTATCGAGATCCTCACCGTCGAGGCTCGCGTCGTCGTCGCCTCCGTGGACACCTTCATCCACTACGCGGAGGAGATAGCGAAGATAGAACAGGCCGCCCAGTCGGGGGAGATGGAGGACCTCCAGGACCTCGACACTGGCACGCAGGCGATTCCGCCACGCGCGGTCGAGATCGACCACGCGGAACAATGATACCCCGCGCCGCCGCCGTCTAACCCATGTCCGAAACCGACTCCGGATCCGCGGCCGACTCGGATTCCGACGGGGAGCCCGAGCAGTGCCGCGCGCTCACGGGGGGCGGCGAGCGGTGCTCGCGTCCGGCCCAAGAGGACGGCTTCTGTCACCAGCACAACGAGAGCGACCCGACCGTCGACGAGGAAGACGCCGACGCCGACGGCGACTCCGACGAGTCGGAATCCGGCTCGGACTCCGAGTCAGACGGCGACGGATCGTCCGCGTCGGAAGACGACGAGTCGTCCTCTCGGGACGACGATATCGCTGCCGCTCCGGGGCTCATCGAGATCCGAAACGAGGTCCGGAAGAACGCGGCCAGCCTGATCGGCCACAAGTTCGACGCTATCGTCGCGATCGACAGCACCGACGAGGGCTGGATCGCGACCGTCGAACTGGTCGAGCGGCGGTCGATCCCCGACACCGAGGACATCCTCGGGCGCTACGAGATCGAGATCGACGAGGCGGGGCAGTTCCAGTCGTACCGCCGCGTCGACCGGTACCGCCGTTCCGACACGGACACCGAGGAGTTCTAGCGCCACTCGACCAGTTCCTCGAAGCGCTCCCAGGCGGCCCCCGCTCTGGGGCCGCCGCAGCGCTCGACGACGTCCTCGAAGTAGCGGATGCGCTCGCGCAGCGCCGCCTCGTCGTATCCGGGAACGTCCAGCCGCGAGGCCGCCACCGTCGCCTCGACGACCGCGGCGCGCGCCCGGTCGGTCGTCGGGACGACGCGGCGCTCGACGGCCGCCTCGACCGGGCGGAGCGCCCAGTCGATCCACTCCGTCCCTCCTGTCTCGCCAGAGTCGATCCGCGAGACCTCGACGCGGGCCCACGCGTCGGCGCTCGCCAGCACGGGGTCGGGTTCCTCCCGGACCGAGCAGGCGGCCTCGACGAAGTCGACCGGATCCCGGGTGAACTGGACGTAACCCCCGCCGCGCTCGGTGAAGTTCCGGCGGGTTCGCGTGGCCCCCCACGTCCGGGCGGTGACGGGGTCGCCGGCGCGGAGTCCGAGCGCGGCCGCGTTCCAGCGGTCGTTCGGGCCGAGCGTCGTCGCCACGCTCTCGGCGACCCCCTCCCAGTCGGCGGGCCAGTCGGCCGGCGATCCGCCGG
>PXRQ01000119.1:8793-29257 GCA_003022005.1 Halobacteriales archaeon QS_5_70_15 | reverse complement strand
CGACGAACTGTTCTGCGAGGGTCTCCGGGTCGACTCGGCCCTCCCGGGCCCGCCGCGCCCGTTCGGTCGCCTCGCGGGCGACGGCCTCCCCCCGGCGCTTGGCGACGAACGTGTCCGTGCGGTCGGCCAGCAGGTCGAGGAAGGCCCGGGACGCGCGGTCGGGGACCGGTCCCTCGCCGTCGAGCAGGTCCTCGGCGGCCGCGAACGTCCGGGGGAACCCCTCGGACCACTCGCGGGCGATCCCGTCGACGTCAGCGCTCTCGGTCATGAGCGCCCCGAGGGTCAGCCCCCGCTCGCGGACGGCCGGGACGGCGCCGGCCCCGCGGCGGGCGTCGAGGTCGTCCAGGCCGGCGGGCGGGTCGCCGACGGCGACGTCGACGTGCTCGAACGCGCGGTAGAACTCGCAGGCGTCCCGGACGGTCGTCGCCGCGACGGCGCGCTCGGCGCCGGCCGGCGAGAGGTCGTCCCGCGCCGCCGCCCGGACGAGGGGGACGAGCGCGAGCAGCGCGCCGAACTGCGTGTTCCGGGCCGTCCGCTCGGCCATCCCGAACACGGCCCGCTCGAAGGCCAGTCCCAACGGGGCGGTGCCGGCCGCCAGCCGGAGTCCCCGGACGCTCCCGACCGCCCCGGCCAGGAAGTGCTCGAACCGGAGGTCGTCGTGGTCCCGGCGGCGGTCGACGTTTCCCGGCTTGGGCGTCCCGGTCACCTCGAGCAGGAGCGCCAGTTGGGCGCGCTCGGCGCGGCTCCGGGGCGTGGCGCCGCCCGCCCCGATCACGCCTCTACCCTCCGGAAGTCGAACCAGTCCTCGACGGCGCGGCGCACCCGCGCGAGCACCGCGGGGTCGACGACCGGGACGCGATCCCGTCGCCCCGTCCCCGTGTTACGCCGTACCATTCCACGTCGGGAGACCGCTCGGACGTATCACGCTTCCGCTCGCCCGCGTCGCGGCGGGCAGCGGCCATCACCGGCCATCGAGCCCATCGCCGGCCGCCGGGGCAGGAGCTAAGGGCGTGCGGCGGGAGGGTAGGGCGATGACCGACGCGACCGAGGAGTGGTACCTCGACAACGAGCGCGTCCGCTCGTTCGTCGAGACCGTCGACGAGGCCGCGAACGCTCACGAGGAGATCCCTGACCTGCTGGAAGCGCTCCACGACCCGTTCCGGGACCTGCTCACCGACGACGAGTGGCTCCCCGAGCCCTACGACGGGCTCGTTCCGGACGGCTACGACGACAGGGGAGAGATGGGCGGGGAGATCGCCCAGTGGCTGCTCTACCGGCGCCCGGAGAAGCTAACGCTGTTCACGCTCGTGCTCCCGCCGGGCGTCGAGACGCCCGTCCACGACCACCTCGCGTGGGGGCTGGTGGGGATCTACTCCGGCGCCCAGGAGGAGGAGTTCTACCGCCGGACCGGCGACGGGGACGACCACGTCGGCCACGCCGAGCTGGAGCACCTCCGGACCGAGGAGAACGGCCGCGGGGACTTTTACGAGCTCGTCCCGCCGGACAACGACATCCACAGCGTCCGGACGGTCTCGGACGTCCCGAGCGTGAGCGTCCACCTCCTCGGGGCGGACGTGGGCTGCATCCAGCGCCACCAGTTCGATCCCGACGACGAGTTCGTCGAACTGTTCCAGTCACACTACACGAACGTCCGGTGCGAGCGGTCGCTGTCGCCGCCCGAGGACCATGGGCACACGCACTCGCACGGCCGCGGTCACTGACACTCGCGCGGCCACGACTGCGGCCACCGGCCCGCCGACGGCACGCCGCACCTGCCGCGGCTCGACTCTCAGGGACCCCTACCAGTTCCAGGGGCCCTTCTCGGGATCGATGCGCCGCTCCTCGCGGTCGATGCGCTCGATGCGCTCGACGTCCTCGGGGGTCGGACTCCAGGTCGCGGGCCCGGTAGTTCTCCGCGAGGTGCTCGCCCGTGGCCTTCGGGATCGGGACGACCCCCTTGCCCATCAGCCAGGCGAGACTCACCTGTGCGGGCGTGGCGTCGTGCTTCCGTGCGATCTCCCGCAACTCCGGCACCTCGCCGATGGCCCCCTGCACGAGCGGGCAGTACGCGACGAGGCGGTGATCGTGTGCCCGGGCGTCCGCGAGCAGTTCGTCCTGCTGGAGCAACGGATGCATCTCGATCTGGTGGGCGAATATCGGCGCGTCGAGACCCTCCCGGGTCCTCCAGGAAGTCGACGGAGAAGTTGGCGACCCCGACGTGGCGCGTGGCCCCCGCCTCGACGGGTTCGTCGAACGCCCGGAGCGTCTCGGCGGGATCGTATCGGTCCTCGTACGCCGAGGCGGCGGGCCAGCGGACGTAGAGCAGGTCGACGGAGTCGAGATCGAGCCGGTCGAGGCTCTCGGCGGCGGTGCGGTGGACGTCGTCGTACGCGAGGTTCGCCTCGTGGATCTTGGTGGCGACGAACAGCTCCTCCCGGGGCACGTCGGTGCGGGCGACCCCGTCGCCGACGAACGCCTCGTTCCCGTACTTCTGTGCGATGTCGACGTGCCGGTAACCGAGTTCGGCGGCTCGGACGATGGTCGCCGCACACTCCTCGGGGTCGGTGTTGTACATCGTCCCCGGGCCGGGGATCGGGAGCTCCGTTGGGCATGACGGGTCGTGCGACCGGGCGGGGGGTTAATCCCCTTCCCCGGTGACGCCGACCGACGCCGGCTCCCCGAACCGGGACCCACTCCCCTCATCCCGTGCCGAGACCACCACCCCCTCGTCCCGTGCCGGGGCCCCTCCTCTCTCTTCCCGTGCCTGGACCCTATTGCCCGTTCCGTCCCTCCGGAGGTCGTCCCGGAGCCTCGCTTCGGGACCCGCCACACCCGTGTCCCCGCCGGCCGGAACGGGAGAAGAATAATGAGCCCGGCCGGGCACCCTCCGGTATGCCATCGGGTGATACCGGCAAGCTCGTGTACCTGTCCGAACCGGAGACGCTGGACATACAGGAGTACGAGGTTCCGGCGCCGGATCCGGGAGCCGTCCTGACGCGGATCGAGCGGGCGAACGTCTGCGGCTCGGAACTGCACATCTGGCGGGGCCACCACCCCGAAGTGAAGGAGGCCGTCCTCGGCCACGAGGCGCTCTGCCGGGTGGACGAGCTCGGCGAGGGCGTCGAGACGGACTACGCCGGCCAGCCCATCGAGGAGGGCGACCTCGTCGCGCCGGCGTACTTCGTCACCTGCCGGCAGTGCCCGCCCTGCCAGGAGGGGCAGTTCCACCTCTGCGAGAACGCCTACCGGAACTGGTCGCGGCCCCCGGAGGAGCCGCCGCACTTTCACGGCACGTTCGCCTCGCACTACTTCATCCACCCCGACCAGTACTTCTACAAGGTGCCCGAGGGGCTCGACCCCGGCATCGCCGCGGGGGCCAACTGCGCGCTCTCGCAGATCATCTTCGGGATGGACGAGGTGGGCGTCGGCTACGACGAGACGGTGGTCGTCCAGGGGGCGGGGGGCCTGGGGCTGAACGCCATCGCCTGCGCGAACGAGCGGGGCGCCGAGACCATCGTCGTCGAGGGAGTCGACGGCCGCATCGACCGCGCACGCCAGTTCGGCGTCGATCACGTCGTCGACTTCCGGGAGCACGACACCGTCGAGGCCCGGGCCGAGCGGGTGCGCGAACTCACGGGCGGGACCGGCGCGGACCTCGGCGTCGAGGTGGCGGGCGTTCCCGACGCGTTCTCCGAGGGGATCGAACTGGTCCGGACGGGCGGGCGCTACCTCGAGATCGGGAACGTCAGCCCCGGCCACCACACGGAGTTCGACCCCGGCCTGCTCACACGGAAGTCCATCGACATCGTCCCGGTCGTGCGGTACGACCCGTGGTACCTGAAGCGGGCCCTGGACAGCCGCGAGGTGACACGCGCGACGCTCCTGCCGCACTGATACGGGCGGTCGTAGCGAGGGACCGGTGACCGCCGACCCGGTCCGGGCACTCGCTACTAAAAGACTACGACCGTCCGTACGAACCGGTCGACGCCCGCCGTTCCGAAACGCCGGACTCGACCGGACCCGCTCCTACGTCAGCAGCCGCGGCCCGAACACCATCAGGAACACGCCACTGAGCATCACGAGGCTGATCGTCGTCGTCACCACCCGGGTGACCGTCCGGCCGTCCTCGACGGGGAGACGGGAGACGACCGTCTCGGTCGACGTCCGGAGGATGTGGCCGCCATCGAGCGGGTAGGCGGGGATGCAGTTGAACTGCCCGATGATGAGGTTGATCCAGGCCGCCCAGAACAGCAGGTTCGCGACGAACAGCCCCACACCCGTGCCGAGGGCCCCCAGTACCCCGTGTACCTCGTAGAAGTCCGCGACGGGGCCGACGAACCCGGCGAAGCTGTAGCCCAGCCCGGGAACGGTGAGCCGGGCGAACGGCAGCACGAGCGCGACGTACGCCCGCCGAATGGGGCCGCCGGCGGGGAGCAGATCCGGCCCCTCCCCGCCCCCGCCGCCGAGCGCCGCGAGGAACGTCCCCGCGGGGTAGACGTCGACGCCGAGGTCGTCGACGGTGAGGCCGCTGATGCCGGGCTGGACGGAGACGCCGAGGAACGCGCGCTCGCCGCCGTCGGGTGGCGACCGGAGGGTGACGTCCCAGGTCCGGCGCTCGCCGTCGACGTAGCCGACGACCCGGACCTCGTCGCCCGGGGCGTACCCGTCGAGAACCGAGGAGAGCGCCGCGTTGTCGACGGTCCGCTCCCCGGCGATCGACGTGACTATCACGGGCGTCCCGACGGGGGCGCCGGCGGCCGCGAACGCCCGTCCCTCCATCGGGATCGCGTACGCGCCGACCGCCGTCGTGACGCTCCGGGTCTCGCCGCCATCACGGACCTCGAGGGACGCCACCGACCGGTCTCCGACCGCCTCGCGGAACGCGCTCTCGGTGTAGACCGCCGTCCCGTTGACGGCCGTGATGGTGCTGTTGACCGCCGCCGGCGCGCCGGCGGCCGCCCCGGTGACCGTGAGCTCGCGACTGACGTCGACCGTCTCACCCCCCTTCAGCCCCACGCGGACGGTCCGGTCGTCGACGCTCGCGAGCGCGGCGTCGAACTCCTCGCTTCCCGAGACGTTCATCCCGTTCACCGAGGTGACGACGTCCCCCCGTTCGAGCCCGGCGTCCCCCGCCGCCGACCCGGGCAGGACGCCCCCGATCGGCAGGCCCGCGACCACGGAGATGGAGCCCGCGACGGGGCCGAAGAGGAGCGCGAAGGCGAGGACGGTGACCGCGAAGTTGTTCATGACCCCCGCCGCGAACATCCGGGTCTGTCCGCCCCTGGAGGCCCGGCGGCGGGAGTCCTCGTCGGGTTCGACGAACGCCCCGACCGGGATGAACGCGAGGAACGCGAGGCCGAGCGACTCGATGTCGATGTCCTCGACCCGGCACATCAGCCCGTGGCCTCCCTCGTGGACCACGAGGCCGATGACCAGCCCGGCGACGATCTCGACCGCCGCGGACAGCGGCAGGAACTGGTTCACGCCGGGGATGGCGAGCACGTTCCGGGGCTCGTTCAGCGCCGTCGGCTGTGGGTTCGTCACCGCCTGGACGGCCGCGAACGCGACGAGCAGGAACGACCCGACCATCACGACGAGCGCGATGCCGACGCCGAAGCTCCCCCACGCCCGCCAGAAGCGCGTCGGTCCCGAGAGCCACTCGAGGAAGTCCCGGCCGCGCTGGGTGTGCAGCGTGGTGATCGGCCCGGAGATCCGGATCGACTCCGGGAGGAGGCCGCGCATCTTCAGCACCGTCGCGACGACGGTGTAGAGCACGACCCCCGCGAGGACCAGCACGATGGGGTCTACCATTGCCGTAAACGAGTGGCCTGACGGTCAAAGCGGTTTTGGGTCGCTCGCGCTCGTCGGCGTCGCTCCACCCCGCAACTCGGACCGCCTCCACCTCGAAGGCCGTCGTGTGCTCAGCAGGTAGTCCGTCGCGTACGCTCAGTCTCGTGTCCGGCTGGCTCACCTGCGAACACGTGTCTTCAGGAGGCTCGAACGGACCCGTGAGCCGTTGGTTGTCAGGGGCAGGGACGCTCTCGAGTCCCGGCCCACCGTCCACCGTACCGGGGCGTTCGCTTCGTCGAGGTTTCACTCGCTCCGCTCGCTGTGATCTCGCCTCTGCTCACGATTCGTTTCACTCCCCGCTCGCCTGTCCGAGGTCGCCCCTCGGGGCAGGCCTCCCGGCTCGCGGCTGCGCCGCTCGCCGTTTCGAGGGCTTCCCTTCGGTCAGCCCTCGCGCCGCAACCGCCGCAGCACGAACTCCTGGTCGAGCGCGGCGAGGAACGGTCCGAGCCGGGGGCCCTCCCCGGTGTCGAGGAACAGCCGGTAGCCCGCCGCGAAGAACTCGCCCACGTCGGCGTCGTGTCGGCGCGCGGTTTCGTACATCTCGCCTTGCAGGGTCTCGTCGTCGGGGTCCTCGCGCTCGATGTAGTCCGCGAGGTCGTCCAGCGCGGCCTCGACGTCCGCCCCGAACTCGGCGTCCGGGAGCGACTCGGCGAGTTCGTAGTTGTACTCGTTGTCCGTGCGCTCGGCCCACGTCCGGGCCAGTTCCACCCGGGCAAGCGCGGCCTCGCGGGCTGGCCCGGACGCGTCCGGCGGGAGGTGTCCCGCCCGCTCGGCCATCGTCACCCGGAGGTCCCGCTCGTCGGTCATCCCGAGCACCGCCGCGTAGGTGTAGGGGATGCGGATCCGCTCTTCCCGAACGTCGTCGACGACGAACGGGTAGACCCGTTCGGCGAGCGCGGTCTCCGCCTCGGCGCCCTCCTCCTCGCCGAAGTAGAGCCGTTCCACCCTGTCGAACTCGTCGACGAGCTGGTCGAGGCGCTCGACGGAGAAGTCGCGGGCCTTCTTCGGGTTCTTGGCGAAGAAGTACCGCAGCACCTCCGGCTCGATCAGTTCGAGCACCTCCGAGACGAGGATCACGTTCCCCTCGCTGGAACTGAACGGCTCGCCGTTCAGCGTGAACCACTCGTAGACCATCGGCAGCGGGGCGTCGATGCCGAGCAGTCCCTCGGCGATGTGCTCGCCGGAGACCCAGGATCCCTCGGCGTGGTCCTTGCCGAACGGCTCGAAGTCCACCTCCAACACCTTCCACTGGGCGGGCCACTCGAACCGCCAGGGGAGCTTCCCCTCGCGGAACGTCGCGGTCCCGCGGTGTCTACAGCCCTCGATGACCCGGTCGCCGGCCGTCATGTCGGTACACTCGTACTCGACGGTTCCGGCGTCGAAGTCGACGGAGAGGACCGTCTCGGTGATCTTCCCGCAGGCCTCGCAGACGGGATTGAACGGGACGTAGTCCGAACCGACCTTGTCCTGGTAGTTCGCCAGGACCTCGCGGGCCTCCTCGCGGTGCTCGAGGACGTGCCGGACGACGTCGTCGAACCGCCCCGACTCGTAGAGTTCGGTCGTCGAGACCACCTCGATGGGCACGCCGAGCAGTTCGGCGGACCGCTCGATCAGGTCCGTGAAGTGCGCGCCGTAGGAGTCGGCCTCCCCGAACGGGTCCGGGATGTCGGTGTACGGATGGCCGAGGTTCCGACCGAGCGCGCCCGCGTCCACCGCCCCGAGATCGACGAGGTTCCCGTCGGCGTCGGCGAGCGTCCGGGGGAGCTTCCGGAGGGGGTCGCGGTCGTCGGCGGTGAACACCTGCCTGACCTCGTGACCCCGCTCGCGGAGCACCTCGGCGACGAAGTAGCCACGGAGCACCTCGTTCATGTTCCCCAGGTGCGGGACCCCCGAGGGGGAGATGCCCCCCTTGATGACGACCGGCTCCGCGGGCTCGCGGGCCTCGATGGCGTCGGCGACGGCGTCGGCCCAGAAGGCCCGCCGGTGGTCGGTCTCGTTCAGCGTGTGCGGGGAGGTGGCCTCGAACGTCACGCCCGTCACCGCTCCCCGTCGGTGCCGTCCGGTCGTATCTCGGTCCCCTCGAACTCGCCGGTCTCGACCGCCCGGCGGACCCGCTCGGGGTTGGACCCGTCGAGGACGTAGGTACGGAGCCCGGACCGCTGGACGATCTTGGCGGCCAGCAGGTCGATGGGGGCGCTCGATCCCGCGGAGCCGAGCGACTCCCCGTCGGCGACCAGCGCGACGAGGGCGGCCGCGCTCAGCTCCCCGTAGCGGGTCGCTCCCGCCTCCTCGTTCGGATCGGCGTCGAACACCCCCGGGACGCTCGTCGCGTAGACGAGCAGGTCCGCCTCGCTGTACTCCGCGAGCGCGGCGCCGACGGCGTCGGTGGTCTGCCCGGGGACCAGGCCGCCCATCACGACCAGTTCGCCCCGGGTGAGCGCGGCGGTCGCGGGCTCGTACCCCTCGAACGGCGTCGGGTTCGCGCGGTCGGGGAGGGCCGCGATCAGCAGTCGGGCGTTTATACGGGTCACCTCGATGCCGAGCTGGTCTAACTGTCCCTCGTTCGCGCCGACCTCCCGCGCCGTGTCGATGTACTCTCTGGCGACCCCGCCGCCGCCGACAACCGCCGCGACCTCGTGTCCGGCGTCGGCGAGCGCCTCGAGGCACTCGGCGTACTCCCGCACGCGGTCCGCGCGGAGGTCCGGCGCGAGGACGCTCCCGCCGACGGAGACGACGACTCTCATTGCAACGGTGTAACCCCGGGCGCCGTTTAACCGTTCTCAAAGGGGGACGCCGATGCGAACGGGCGACCGTGTCACCCCGGGGCCGCCCGCGAGCGACACCTACAAGCGCCGCCGGCCGCAGGTTCGGGTATGCGAACGCTCGGTATCGTCGGTCCCGGCTCGGGGACGCTCGCCGACCGCCTCGTCCGCCGACTGGAGGGTCGCGTCGCGCTCGTCCGCGGGGAGGCCGGCGGCGCGACCGACGGCGGTGCGACCGACGGCGGCGTGGCCGCTCGGCGGGAGCGCGCGGCGACGACCTACGAACTCGGCCCGGAGGGGTGGCGCGCCCGCGGGGAGGCGACGACGGTCGACGAGGTCCTCGACCGGCTCGCACCGGACCACGACTACGCGCTCGTGCTCGACCGTCCCGAGGCACGGATCGCGCAGGTCGCCACGGAGGGGGCCGAGGGGTCGGACGACGCCCACCTGGTCGTCGACCCGGACGGCGACCTCGATCCGGCTATCGACCGCATCGAGGCCGTCGAGGGCCACGAGACGCTGGAGTCGCTCGTCGCACGGGTGAAGGAGTCCCCCCGTGCCGACCGGGCCGGGGCCATCGCCACCTTCACCGGTCGCGTCCGCGCGAAGGACGCCGAGGACGACGCCCCGACCGAGTACCTCGAGTTCGAGAAGTACGAGGGGGTCGCCGAGCGCCGGATGCGCGAGCTGGAGGCCGACCTCGAGGGGCGCGAGGGCGTCCTGGACGTGGTCATGCACCACCGGACGGGGGTGATCCCGGACGGCGAGGACATCGTCTTCGTGGTGGTGCTCGCCGGGCACCGCCGCGAGGCGTTCCGGACCGTCGAGGACGGCATCGACCGGCTGAAGGAGGAGGTGCCGATCTTCAAGAAGGAGGTGACCGCCGAGGAGACCTTCTGGGTCCACGAACGCGATTGACACGCGGCACACGCGGCGCGGGACCCCCTCGAAACCCCTGGTGACTCCAACCCGTCAACGGGAGATTACGCGGGAACCGCGATCTTTCCCATGCGGTGATAATTACACCTCTTACGCCCTCATATCCCTTGGTAAAAGGTCTGAAGCGTTCTGAGGAATTCGTGAAAGGTACGTTTCACGGCGATTTCGGGCCGAAATCGCCCGAATCGACGGCAAGGTTCGTCGCTTTATATGCGGGTCCAGGGAATAGGGGGGAGTGAGGTGTCACAGATGAGCGCGACCCAGCAACCCTCCACCGAGACGACGCCCGACGACAAGGAAGGCCGCCTGCTCTCGTACCTGCGCGAGCGGGCCACCGACGGGGAGGTCTACTTCAAATCGAAGTTCATCGCCGACGACGTCGACCTCTCCCCCAAGGAGATCGGGGCCCTGATGGTCAAGCTCCGGGACTCCGCGACCGACCTGGAGATCGAGAAGTGGTCCTACACGTCCGCGACGACGTGGCGGGTCGAGGCGGCCTGACCTCGGGTCCGCGGCCCGTCGGGTCCCCGCCCGACACCTCATCGCCCTGAACGGTCCCGCGACGTCCCGGGGGGAGGGGATGTACCCCTGCTCGTCGCGTCCGAACCGTCCCCGAACCGCTCTCTCCCTGCCCGCCGCGCCCAGGAGCGGGCGCGGCTCCCTACCCCGACCGTCCCGACCGACGGGTCCGTCCGCGGTCCGGACCGGAACCCCGGGGGGCGGTGTCCGGGGATTTATCTCCGACGACCACCTCCGACCCGGTGATGGGAGCCCGCGACCCGCCGGCCGATGGCCCCGGCTCGTCTACGTCGGCGAGCCGCTGGTCGGACCCGACACCCTCGAGAAGCGGGTGTGGCCGCTGTTCCGCGAACACGGCTACGAGGTGCGGCTCACGACGGTCACACAGTCCCGGCCCGACCCGATCACGGGACTCGAGATCGAGAACACCAGACACGCCCTCGTGGCCGAGCCCCGGACGGTCGGGCTCGACGGCGTCCCGTGGCTGAACGTCGTCACGTTCCTGCTGACCGTCCTGACGACGCTGTTCGCGGGCACGGTCTGGTACTACGAGCCCGTGAACGGCCCGCTCGATCTACTGGCCGGCTGGCCGTTCGCGCTCGCGGTGATGGGCGTGCTCGGCGTCCACGAACTGGGCCACTACGCCCTCTCGCGGTACCACGACGTCGAGGCCTCCCTCCCCTACTTCATCCCCGTCCCGACGTTCATCGGCACCCTCGGGGCCGTCATCCGGATGAAGGGGCGCATCCCCGACCGGAAGGCCCTGTTCGATATCGGCGTCGCGGGGCCGCTCGCGGGCCTGGCCGCCACCGTCGTGGTCACGGTTATCGGCCTCTATCTCCCGCCCATCGACGTTCCACAGGCGGTGCTCAACGACCCGAACGCGATCAACATCGAGTTCGGCTTCCCGCCGCTACTGCTGCTGCTCTCGTGGCTGACCGGCCAGCCGCTCAGCTACGCCGACCCGACCCTCGCGGTGAACCCGGTGGTGTTCGGCGGCTGGATCGGGATGTTCGTCACCTTCCTCAATCTGATCCCCGTCGGCCAGCTCGACGGCGGCCACCTGGTCCGCGCGATGGTCGGCCGCCGCCAGGAGACCCTCGCCGCGCTCGTCCCGCTCGGGCTGTTCGGGCTCTCGGCGTACCTCTACTTCGTCCGGGGGATGGACCTCCGGGACTCCGTGCTCATCTGGACGTTCTGGGGGCTCATCTCGCTCGGGCTCGCACGGGCCGGCCCGGCGACCCCCGTCTACGACGAGCCGCTCGACCGGAAGCGGATGGCGGTCGGCGTCCTCACGTTCGCCCTCGGGGCGCTCTGTTTCACCCCGGTGCCGTTCGAGCTCCTGAGCGCCTGATACCGTCGTTCGTGGTTCTCCGCCGGTGATCGCGAACGCGACCCGGGATCGTCGAGAGACCGTCACGAACGACCGAACGGCGGACCCCTTCCGACCCGCTCGGAAGGCCGGCGGCCGACCGCGGCCCCTCCTCGGCCCCGGGGCCTCGGCGGTCGGTGGCGTTCCCGATCTCGGACTCGGTCCCCGGCGGCCCGTCGTTCTCGAGGAGGTCGGCTCTCAGCGGTCCGCGGCGTTCCCCGGCCAGACGGGGGTCGTCCCGCCGGCCGCGACGAGGAACCGGTCCAGGCGGACCCCCGCCCCGCGGTAGCCGATCTCTAGGGTGTGGGTGCCGCCGTCGAACTCGAACGTCACCGGGCCGTCGCGCTCCCGCCGGTCGAGGCGCCGCCACTCGAACCCCCGGCTCGCCCGGAGGCGCTCCCAGACCCGCCACCGGCCGTCGTCGACCCGGACCCAGAGCGTGTCCTGGCTCCCGCGGTGGCCGCGGGCGGTGTAGACCCGGCCGAACACCCGGTAGATCCCGGGGACGACGTCGAACTCGAATCCCACGATCCCGCCCTGAACCGGGAGTTCGTCGTCGCTCTTTGCCCCCTCGACGGCGACGTAGGACCCGCCCGACGCGTTCGGGTCCGACCCGACGGTGAACAGGTCGCCGACGGACCCCTCCTGATACTGTCGGACGTAGGCCCATGAACGACATCGCCCGACCGGGGTGGCGATGATGTTCAGGTAGTTATGTCTGACAGTATGAGCCTCGAGCCAGACCTCGTCCGTCGGTCGCTCGTCGGGTGCCGGTTCGAGCCGCCCCCCGGAGACCCGCCAGCTCCCCGCGGCGTCATCCAGGAGGAGGCCCCCGCCGACGGCGACGCCGTGGCAGTCCATCAGCTCGCGGTTGGTCCGCCCCACCGCGTTCTTCGGGTCGCCGACGACGAGGCCGGCCAGCCGCTCGCGCGCGCGGTCGCCGTCCGCGAGCGTCCGGAGCGCCCGCCCGTTCGGAACCGGGACGTGGTCGGGCGCCTGCTCGGGGTAGTAGGCCGTACGGTCGTCGATCTCGATCCCCCGGCGCCAGTCGCCCCCGAACAGCTCCTCCGGGCCGAGCCGCTCCAGGTCGAGGGGCTCGAGGGCCACCTGTGCGGCCTCCCGCTCGTCGAACTCGTTGCCGGTGATGAGCACGCCCCGCTCGCCCTCCGGCGTGACCTCGACGTTGACCTGGTTCGAGAGCCGGTTGCCCCTGATGACGGTCTCGCCGCGCTCGGTCGGTCGCACCCCGACCTCCCGCCCTCGACGACGGAGTCCTCGACGAGGAGGTTCTCGGCGGAGGGCGTGTTGCGGTTGATAGCGATACCGGGGCCCCGCCCGATCAGACGGGCGTCCCGGATCCGGACGTTGAGGCTGTACCGGACCGAGATGCCGACGTTCCCGCCCTGGCCGTTGTGCTTGTCCGGCTCGGCGAGGCGTCCGTCCGCCCGCTCGAGCGGGCCGATGGCGTACGCGGTGAAGCCGTCTATCGTGCCGTACTCGTCGTAGCGGGCGTGGGGCCGCCTGAACATGTGCCAGGAGACGTCGAGGCCGCCGCCGGAGGCGTACGCCGTGTTGTCCTCGAAGGACCGTGTCCGGACGTATCCGGAGGAGACGGCGCCGTCCTCGGCGTGTATCGACTCCCGCAGCGACTCCTGCCCGTCGACGTACATGAGCGGGAGGTTCGGGACCGTCCCGCGCTTGTCGCGTATCCCCTCGTCGTCCTCGAGCGGTCGGTCGACGTGCGGCCGGTTCCAGAACGCGTAGGCGTGGTGGCGGTGGCCCGCCGCGACGTTGTCCTCGACGGCGACCAGCGGCCCCTGGAGTCAGAAGCCGTGGCCGCCGTGGCCGAAGTCGTCGACGTGTCCAGGGCAGTCCCGGTGTTTGATACGGTCGTGCGTAGTCTTTTACCGATGATCGCCGACCCCGTCAGGGTTGATCGCCGGTACATCGTTACGCACGACCGTATGAACGCCCGGCTGTCGGGTACCTCGCCGCTGCCCTCCGACCGGAGCGCGAAGTTCCGCCGGAACGAGCCCTGCTCGTCGCCCGCCTCCGCGACGAACCCGGACCCGAACACGTCGTAGGTCACCGAGTCGACGACGTCGACGTAGCCGTGGTGGTTGACGACGCCCCCCCGGGGTTCCCGTCGACGACACAGCCCTCGACGCGGTGTGGCGGCTCGGCGCCGATACTCGTGACGTGGAAGTGCAGCGCGTAGCGGGCCCGCGGGTTCGGCGGGACGTCCTCCGGGGGTTCGCCGTGCTGAGGGTTCGTGAACGGGTAGGACCTGTCCGTCCGTCCCAGCCCGTAACAGCCGGCGTGGCGGACCGTCGTCGACGCCGAGTGGACCCTGACGTGCCCCCGCCTGGGTATCTCCTCGCTCTCGGAGACGAACCGGACGTTCCGGGTCAGGTGAACGGCGTGGGTCGGGAGGTCCGGCGCGGGCGGGACGTGGTCGTGCTCGAGGGGGCGGTCCAGGGCGACCGTCGAGCCATCGACCGACGCGATCCGGACCTCCTCGTCCCGGTTCTCGAGCGGATCGGCCCCCGGGATCACCAGCTCGTCCCCGGGCGACCAGTTCGTCGGCGGCTCGAGCAGCGAGAGCGTCGTGGCGTGGGCCGCGGCGCCGCCCCGAGTTCCGTCCAGGGCGTCGTTTCGGCGCCGTGGGTCTCGAACACGCCCATCGCGATCAGCCCCCGCCCCACCCGGTCGGGATCGCGCCCCTCGTCTATCGGACCGCGGTCGACGAACATCACCCGGGTGGTCGCGTCGGGACGGACGGGGTCGGCCTCCGAGCCGATGCGGAGGCTACTCCCGGGCGTGCTCACCAACGTGTCGACCGGGAGCCCGGTGTCTACCGTCGGGTCGAACGCCAGCGTCCCGTCGACGCGGACGGTGTCGATCCTCGCGCCGAGTTCGCTCGCGACGGTGACCACGACGTCGTCGGGCACCTGCACCCGGGTGCCGTCATCGGGCACCGACCCGCCCTCCCAGACGTCCGGATCGCTCCACTCGCCTTCGGACCGCCCCGGTGGATTCCCCCCCCCCCTCCTCGACGCGGAACTCGGCGTGGGGGTACATCTCGCGGTGCTTCGAGAGCTCGGCGGAGAGGACGTCCCGGACCGACACCGGTTCGAGCGGGACCGTCCCGTCCGTCGAGAGCACCTCGATGACGTCCTTGCCGGTCTCGGTCAGCCGGAGGGCGTCCTGGCCGGTCCGCCGGATACGGGCGAGCAGTTCGAGCGACTCCCGGTCGTCGAGACGCTCCTCCAGGAGTCCGGCCCATCCGAGCACGGGGACGTCGTTCCGGACGTCGTGCCTGAGGATGCGGCTGAGGACCTCGAACTGTCGGTTGGCCGACTCGAGATCCGCCTCGCGCTCGCGTCGGTCCGTGACGTCCTCGAAGGCGGCGACGACGTGCCGGACGGTCCCGTCGGCGTCCGTGTGCGGGACGACGTTGACCGAGAGCCAGAGCCGGGACCCGTCCGGGTGCTCGATGCCGTGCTCGGCGTCGAACACCGGCTCGCCGGACTCGAACACCCGCGTGACCGGGAGTGACTCGCTCGAGCAGGGACCGCTCCCGGCGGAGCTCCGTCTCCATACGGCGGCGCTCGGTGATGTCGCCGAAGTAGACCGAGAGCCCCGACTCCGAGGGGAACGCCCGGACCTCGAACCAGCTCTCGAGCGGCTCGTAGTACGACTCGAAGGTCACGGGCTCGCCCGTCTCGACCGCGCGGTGGTAGGCGTCGTAGAACTGCGTCCCGACCGCCTCGGGGAACACGTCCCAGAGCACCTCGTCGACGAGCTCGTCGGTGGTCACCCCGTGGGACTCCTCGCCCGCCCGGTTGATGTAGGTGACGAGCCAGTCGCTGTCGACCGCGAAGAACCCGTCGCTGACGCGGTCGAGGACGTCCTCGGATCGGTCGTCGTTCGTGGGCCAGCGTGTATAAACTCGCGGCCGGTCGACGGTGCCACCGGGGCGGCGTCCCGCCCGCGCCACCCACGCGAAGCGGCCGTCCGGATCCACTCCCGGCCGCCGGCGGGACACGGAGGTTCAAGCGCGAAGCGGCGACCGGACGCCCCGTGTTCCGACAAGGGGCGCGGGGCGGCCGGGACGGGAGCGCGACCCACCGTTCCGCGGGCAGCGAGGCCAACCGCAGGGAAGGCGCGGTACGCGAACGGCGACCGGAGGGAGCCGTGAGTAGCGGAGGCGAGCCCTCGGAGCGGCGAGGACGGGTCGCCTGTCCGCCTAATCGGCCAGCAGCGACCGGTACCGGACGCCGGCGGCGTCGTCGGCGCCGATGGCGTCCCGGATGCGGGGGCTCACCCACTCCCGGTCCGGATCGTCGAGGAACCGCTGGTAAACGGGGAGCCGCTCCCGGAGGGGCACTCCGGCCCCCGCCGCGATGTCCTCGAGTTCGCGCAGCGCCGGCCACTCGTAGTCCGGGTTGACGTGGTCGACGGTCACCGGCGAGACGCCGCCGAGGTCGTCGACGCCGCAGTCCAGCAGCTCCCGGACGGGCGCGAGGTTCGGCGGGGACTGGACCGACACCTCCTGGGGGAGGACCGCCCGGGCCATCGCCGTGGTCCGTCGCATCGTCTCCAGCGCCGGCTTCGGGTCCGACCACCGCTCGTTGGGCGAGACCGGCTGGACGATCACCTCCTGGACGTGGCCGTAGCGCTCGTGGAGCTCGCGGATCGCCAGCAGCGAGGCCGCCCGGTCGCGTGGCTCCTCGCCGATCCCCACGAGGATACCGGTCGTGAAGGGGACGCCGAGCTCGCCGGCGGTCCGTATCGTGGCGAGCCGCTGTCCCGGGGACTTCCCCCGGGGCCCGGCGTGGGCCCGCACGTCCCCGGTCGTCTCGAGCATCACCCCCATCGAGGCGTTCAGATCCGCGACGAGCGACATCTGCTCGCGGGTCTGGTCGCCCGGGTTCGAGTGGGGGAGCAGCCCCGCGTCCAGCGCGATCTCGCACGCCTCCCGCAGGTAGGAGTGGACGGAGTCGTGGCCCCACTGCCGGAGCTGTTCGTGGACCTCGGTGTAGCGGTCGTCCGGGTCGTCGCCGAACGTGAACAGCGCCTCCGTACAGCCCGCGTCGGCCCCGCGCTCGACGATCTCGCGGATCTCCTCGGGCGAGAGCAGCGACGCCTGCCCCGGCGGGTCGTAGTACGTGCAGTAGGTGCAGGTGTACCGGCAGGCGGTCGTCAGCGGGACGAACACGTTCCTGGCGAAGGTGAGCTCCGGAGCGGCCGAGACGTCCCCGGGGTCGACCGCCAGCGCGGCCTCCACGTCGTGCTCTCGGACGTCCAGCTCCACCCCGTGGGCCTCGGCACCCGGAATCACGGACGACGCTCCGGTACGGGGGGACAAAAGCGTTGGCTCCACGGATCGCGGCACGGGCGGCGGCCCGCGGGGCCCCCACGGAGGGGTCTACCGGTTCACCGGTGAGTGTCCGGACGGGGTCGGCGCTCACCGGCGAGAGACAACGACCGTCCGTATCAGGGGCGCCGCCGTGCCGCGACCCGCTCGTCGCGATCCTCGACGACCACCTCGAGACCCCGGTCGGCGAGCCACGAGCCCGCCCCACCATCCGGCGCGTGGAGCAGTACCTCCACGAGGTCCGCCGGTTCGTCGACGTCGGTCGAGAGCCGGAAGGAGTCGACCGTCGCCACCGACACCCCGGCGGACTCGGCGATCTGCCGGTGGTCCCGGTAGGAAGCGCCGTGGTAATCGACGTGGAACGCCGGATCGCGGGCGACGAGCGCGTTCGTGCCGCCGCCGCGACCGGGGACGAGCGTCACGCCGGCGTCGGGGTCGAACAGGCGCTCGACGCTTCCGGGCGTCGCCAGCGCGAGGTCGGCCATCACCACCGCGGTCGGCTCGGGGCCGAGGTGGGCGTTCACCGCCTCGGTGAGCGGGCGGTCGTCGACTTCGACCGGCACGGGGACCTCGACCGGTCCGGTCGCGAGGACGACCGGCTCGGCCGGCGTCGACGCGAGCGCAGAGAGCACGTCCGAGAGCATCACCCCGGCGAACTCGCGCCGCTCGTCGGCGTCGAGCAGCGGCCCGAGCCGCGTCTTCGGCGACGTCGCGTCGAACGGGACGAGCGTTCGCATCCGGGTCAACCGAGGGGGTCCCCGGGTCCGGACTGCGAGCGGAGGTAGAGCACGCCCCCGGCGAGCAGGCCGAGGACGACGAGGACGCCCGCGCCGATGAGGACCAGCCTGAGCGTCCGACTCGACTGCTGGGCGTTCCGTGCGGTGCTCTCGGCGTCCCCCGCGAGGTCGCGGGCGAGGTCGAACTCGCCGCTCTCGTACGCCCGTATCGCGCGGTTCAGCTGCTCGCGGGCCTGCTGGTTCCCCGCGCTCTCCACGACGGGCTCGGCGTCCTCGATGGCGCTCCGGGCCCGCTGGGACGCGTCGGTGTAGTGATGGACCTCCCAGGCCCCGACGAGCTTGACGTTGTCGCCGACGACCTTCGAGAGCCGGACGAACTCGAACCGCTGTGGCGGGTCGTAGCTGAACCCCTCGACCGGGGGCGCCCGCCCGCGGACGATCACCTCGACCCGGTCGGTGTTGTTCGCCGAGGAGACCCTCGTCTCGAACGACCGCCCGGTGAACGTCCGCGAGCTGGTGTCGCCGTTGAGCTTCACCTTCCGGATCGTCCAGGTGGCGTTGGTGAGCCGCGTCCGTCCCCGGAGCGTCCACTCGTCGGTGCCGTCCTCGTAGAGGTCGCTCAGAGCGATGGTGGTCCGCCGCTCCTCGCCGACGCGCTGCTGGTCGGGCACGTTCGAGGAACTCGCCGTGATGGCAGTCACCGGCGCGGCGAGCGAAACCAGGAGTACGAGAGTGAGGAGCGTCCTAGAACAGCGGCTCAAGCTCATCCTCGTCGTCTTCGACCAACCGCCGTAAGTTCCCTTCGCTTTGGTCGCGGAGTTCGTCGATGTTCTCCTGTGCCTCGATGGCGACCTGCTGGAGTTCCTTGATCCGCGGGACGTTGGTCACGCCGGAGAGGAGGACGACGCCGGCGACGTAGTTCGAGCTCGAGACGGGGTAGTCCCCGCCGCGGACCTCCATCGAGCCGGTCTGTTCCTCGAGCCACTTGCGGCCGCGCTCGATCCCCTTCCGGTTCAGGTACTTCGGCGGCCCGGACATCACGAGCAGCGCTCGCTCGGTCCCCCCGACCTCGCAGGGGAGCGTGAGCCGCCCGAGCGTCGCCTTCCGGACCAGGCTGGTGACCCGGTTCGTGGTGGTGGCGGCGTCGACCTGCTCCTCCTCGCCGCCGCCGGTGAACCGCGAGAGCAGGCCCTTGTTCTGCTCGCTGCGCTGGAGCTCCTCGCGGGCGTACCCGACCGTCGAGACGCCGCCGCACGCGAGGGTGTTGATGATCTCCGAGGAGTCCACGACCGACTCGGCGACCTCCCCACCGCGTTTCACCTCGCCCGCGCCGAACAGGATGCCGAACCGCCGGACGATCTCCTCGTTGATGGCGCCGTAGCCCGACTCCATCGACTCGCCCGTCTTCCGCCAGGCGTCGTTGTCGAACACGAGGAGGTTGTCGACCTCGCGGACGAACGTCTGGAACGACCGGGCGGCGTTGAGCGTGTAGATCCCGCCCTCGTCCGACCCGGGCAGGATGCCCAGTCCGTACACCGGCTCGGTGTAGATCCGCTTCAGGTGCTTGGCCAGGACGGGTGCGCCGCCCGAGCCGGTTCCCCCGCCCATCCCCGCGATGATGAGGAACGCGTCCACCTCGTGGACCGGGATGCTGTCGATCGCCCCCTGTACCTCGTCGATGTCCTCCTCGGCGACCTCCGCCCCGAGTTCGTTGTCCGCACCGACCCCGTGACCCTTCACCCGTGCTTGGCCGATGAGTATCCGCTGGTCCTCCGGGACCCGCTCCAGCCCCATGAGGTCGGCCTTGGCCGTGTTGACCGCGACCGCGGCCCGGACGATGTTGCTGCCGGTCCGCTCGTCGTACTCGAGGAACCTGTCGAGTACCTTCCCGCCGGCCTGTCCGAAGCCGATCATTGCCAGTTTCATTACCCAGTCACTAGATCACACACGGTGCGGTGCGCTTGATAAGTTTTCGGCTCGGTAAGCCCCTGAGTCAGCGGTTTCCGTCCCGCGGTCGCGGCCGCGGCCGCGGCGGGCCGATGTCCCGACCGCGTCAGGCCCGGCCCGGTTCGGCCGCCGCGGGGTCCACACCGAGGTACTCCGCCAGGGTCCTCAGGTCCTTCTCCTCGAAGCCGAACACGCCGACGGCGTCGTCGCTCGTGACGTTGTCGATCTTGAGCGAGCGGTACTGGTCGCCCCCCATGGGTGCGCCCGGGACGTTGTCGAGGAGCTTCAGCCCGACGCCGGCGAGCGGCATCGGGACCGAGTAGACGTTCACCGGCTTGCCGTCGGCGGCGTGGGCCAGCCGGGCCACCTCCGCCAGCGTCAGCACCTGGGGACCGCCGATCTCGTAGACCTCGCCGACGTGCGGGTTCGCGGGCTCCTCGTCGCCCGTCTCGGCTCCCCGCTCGCCCTCGTCGCCTTCGTCCCCGGTCTCCGCCTCGCCTTCGGCCGTCGGGACCGACCCCTCGAGCGCCATCGCGAGCATCTCCACCAGATCGCCGATCCAGACCGGCTGGAACTCGCTCTGCCCGCCGCCGGGCAGCGGCGTGAAGTACGGCGGCGCGAGCAGCTTCGTGAACCCGACGAACTCGTCGCCCTCCCCGAAGACGACCGAGGGCCGGAAGACGGTCCAGTCGAGCCCGGAGTCCTTCACGACCCGGTCGGCCTCGCCCTTCGAGCGGATGTACGCCGTGTCCGCGTTCGGGTCGGCCCCCAGCGCGCTCATCTGGAGGTACCGGTCGACGCCGTGCTCCTTCGCGGCATGAACGGCGTTCTCGGTCCCCTCAAGGTGGACGTCGTAGTGTCGCTCGTAGCCGCCCTTCGGTTTGAACAGCGGGGAGAGCGCGACGAGGAACACCACCGCGTCCTGGCCCTCGAACGCCCCTTCGATGGAGTCGTACGC
>PXRQ01000119.1:0-8725 GCA_003022005.1 Halobacteriales archaeon QS_5_70_15 | reverse complement strand
AAGGTACCAGATACGCGCCGGGAAGCGATTCCGGAGTGGTCCGGACCTGACGGGTCCGGCGCCTGAGGGGCCACCCGTCGACTCCCGGGACCGTGACCCGGGGTTCAAGTCCGGCGGTCACCACCTCCGGGTATGCTCGTCACCCTCGAAGGCATCGACGGGTCGGGGAAGACGACGGTCTGGGAGGCGCTCCGGGAGTCGGCCGTCGTCCCCGACGACGCGACCTTCACCCGCGAACCCACGGGGTCGTGGTACGGCGACGCCGTTCGGCGCTCGATCGGGGACGACGACGCCGACCCGGTCGCGGAGCTGTTCCTGTTCACCGCCGACCACGCCGATCACCTCTCCCGGGTCGTCCGGCCCGCTCTCGATGAGGGCAGGCTCGTGGTCTCGGACCGCTACTCCGACTCGCGGTACGCCTACCAGGCGGCGAGCCTCGACGGCACCCTGAAGCGTCCGATGGAGTACGTGCGGGGCATCCACTCCCCGTTCACCCGGCCGCCCGACGCGACGCTGTACCTCGACGTCGACCCGCGGACGGGTGCCGAGCGGGCGGGCGTCACGAACAAACTGGAGCGGGCCGGCTACCTCGCGGAGGTCCGCTCGAACTACGATCGGCTCCTCTCGGCCGAACCCGACCGGTTCGTCCGTATCGACGCCACGCGGTCGCCCGAGGAGGTCGTCGACGCCGCGGAGCGGGCGCTCGAACGGCTGCTGGAGCCCGTGGATTGACCGGGACACCGACCCGTCCGCCGGTGTGAGCCCCTCCGACCCGTGACCGGCTTCCCCGGCGGGCCGGGCCGATCCCGCCCGGACGTGGACCCGCGGGCCCGTACGGTCGTGGGTGGTCCGTTACTGACGATCGCCGAACCCGCCGAACCCGATCCGGGCGCTCACCGGTAACCCGTCACGCACGACCGCATCAGTCGCCGGCCCGGTACTCCGCCGGCAGGTCGACGTCGTCGGGGGCGGGCATCCAGAAGTAGTCGAACGCCAGGCCGACCGCCATCGGGAGGACGACCGTGAGTCCGACGACCAGGCCGGCGCTCCCGAGGTCCGGGCCGAGCCCGAGCAGCCCCGAGAGGACGAGCACGAGCAGCACCAGCACCACCGGAACGATCAGCAGGACGTAGACGACCGGGCCCCAGCGGGTGTCGAGCCGGACGCGGAAGAAACGGGTCAGCAGGGCAGTGGTCCCCCCGTTGACCAGGAGGATGACGAGGAGCCCGATTACGTCGGCGACCGTGACCATGGTTCGCGTAGGAGCCGACGCGACTTCCCTCCTGCGCTCGCGGCGCCCGCGGGCTCGGGCCACCCGGCCCGACCCGGTCACTCCATCGCGACGTAGGTCCGCGTGTCCTCGACGCCGTCGGTGTTCTGGATCTCGGTGGCCGAGACCTGCTTGACGTCGGCGGGCGTGTCGACCTCCACCTTCGCGATGATGTCCACGTCGCCGGCGACGATGTGCGCCGAGACGACACCGGCGACCGCCTTGATGTCGTCCCTGAGCCGGTCGGCCTCGCCGGTGTAGGCCTTCACCATGACGTAGGCGACGACCATCTCAGGCACCCCCCCTGGCCGCGGTCGGTTCCGGGACCTCGTCCCCGACGATGATCGCCCGGACGTCCCCGAGCACGTCGTAGTCCGCGATGACGATGAGCCGGTCGCCGGTCTCCATCGACTGGTCGGGTTCGGGCAGCCGCATCTGGCCGTCGGCCTTCCCGAACGCGAGGACGCGGGCGTTCCCAGGGAGCTCGACCTCGCTCAGCGTGTAGCCGTGCATCGGCGAGTGGTCGGTGACGGTGAGCTCGACGAGCTGGAGCGTCGGCGCGATGTCCGCGATGGCGTGGATACTCCCGCCGAGGAGGGCGTTCTTGGCCGCGATGGCGCCCAGCCGCTCGGGGTAGATCACCTCGTCGACGTCCTGGGAGTACTTCCGGACGACGTACTCGCGGTAGTCCCCGTCGGCCCGCATGACCGTCCGGCAGCCGTGCGCCTTCGCGATCATGCAGGCGACGACGTTCACCATCAGGTCCCCGGAGAGGGCCGCGAGCCCGTCGGCGCCATCGAGGTCCATCGACAGGAGCACCTCCTCGTCCGAGCCGTCGCCCTGGACGACCTCGAACCCCTCCGAACGGAGCCGCCTGACCTTCGACCCGTCGGGTTCGACGATCGCCACCTCGTGGCCCTCCTCGCGGAGCACGCGGGCGGCGCGCATCCCGACACGTCCGGCACCCACGATAACGAATCGCATGGTACACGGTAGAGCGAACGACGACATGAAGGTTGCCCCCGGAGGCAGGGGGCCGACGCCACTCGGTGGGACTCGTCGGTCGGATCGCAGGAGGTGGACCCTACCAGGCGTCACGGAGGACGCCCTCGAGGTCATCGACGGAGGGGTCGAACCCCTCGGGACCCAGATCGATGAACGGGTCGTTCCGGGCGTAGACGGCGGCGTCGTGGAGGCCCTCCTCGGCGGGGCCCTCGACGTCCCGGAGCCGCGAGGGGAGGTCGAGGCCGTCGCGGATCTCCTCGACGGCGGCGACGACCGCCGCGGCCTCGTCCTCGACGTCCTCCTCGACGACGAGCCCCTCCGCGAGCAGGCCGCGGCGGCCGTCGACCTGCTCGAAGATCAGTTCGAGTACCTGCGGGACGACGATGGCGTGGGCGACGCCCTGCTGGAGCCCGAACTCGTTGCGGAGCGCGTGCCCGAACGCGTGGACGACGTTGATCTTGTACGCCTCCGGCATCGAGACGCCGTACTGTGCGAGAACGATCCCCATCACGGCACGGTCCATGACCGCCGGGTCGTCCGCGTGCCGGAGGTCGGGGAGCGAGTCCCGCAGGTACGTGAGCGACTTGACGGCGGTGGCGTCGGTGATCGGGTTGGCGAACGCCGAGTACACCGTCTCGAGGGCCTTGTCGAAGCCGTTGATCGCGGAGCCAGCGAGCACGCTCGTGGGCGTGCTCTCGAACAGCTCCGGGTCGTAGAACAGCCCCGTCGGGATGTTCGACTTCGCGACCGGGATGGTCTCGGCGCGGCCGCCGTCGGCGGTGGGGTAGGTGATGGCCGCCGCGACGGACATGTCCGCGCCGGCGAACGTCGTCGGCACGACGAACAGCGGCACCAGCGCGTCACGGTCGTCCGGAACCGCGACCGTTCCCGTCTCCTCGACCTCCGTCCGTATCTCCTTCAGGCTCCGGAATTCGGCGTCGAGCACCCGCATGAACCGCGCGACGTCGAGGCTACTCCCCGATCCGACGGCGACGAGCGCGTCGGCGTCGAGGTCGTGCATCCGCTCGACCCCGTCGTAGGCGGTCTCGATGCGCTTTTCGGGCGAGGTCTCGTCGAACACCTCCGCGAGGCGGTCGCCCAGCCCCGCTTCTACGGGGTCCATCGCCTCGGGGTTCGCGCCGACGTTCGTCCCCGTGACGACCAGCGGCGAGTCCAGCCCCCGGTCGGCCATCGCCTCCCCGAGGTCGGCGACACATCCCCGCCCGTAGTGGATGGCACCCGGCTGGAAGTCGTGGACGAACGAGGGAACGTCGAGTGACATGACCCTCGAAACTCCACAGAGGGTCAAAACGTCTTCGCCGGGGGGCCGACGGGAGCGGGAAGGCGACCCGGGCGTGTCGCGCGGGAGCCTCTCCGACTGGTCGTGGATCCCGGACGCTGCTCCTCGGACGGCCGGCGGAGGCGTCGGACGGCGGAGTTCGGGGCGGTCAGGTCGTGGGGCCGTCCGCGCTCTGGACGCGCCAGCCGCCCTGGACCCCGCAGGCCTCCCGGACGGCGTATTCGAGGTCCGTGTCGGGACCGACGCGGCTCCCGCCCTGGACCTCCTCGACCCGGAGCGGGACGTCGAGCGCGGAGCCACAGCAACCCACGCCGACGAACTCCTCGCGCACGTCGCCCTCCCCCACCTCGCCCAGGGTCTTCCGGAGGTACGCCCGGAAGTAGGGGGTGTCGACCTGCCCTCGCCCCCAGTCCGAGAGGTCGGCCGGGTACGAGAGGACGACGCGGGCGGCGGCCTCCGTGCCCGGTGCGGTCGTCCGGCTCATGCCGGCGGATAGGCGGGCACGGTACTAATGGCTTCGGCGGGGGGGTGACTCCACGTAACGTGGCGTGGCCGGTTCCGATTCGCGGGCGGTGCTCGCGGATGCCGGGGCGGTCAGGCCGGCGGGGTCGCCGGCTCGCTCCAGTCGGCCCCCGCCTCCGGCCCGGCGAACTCCGTCAGGAACGTGCCCATGAACACGGGGAGATCCTCGGGCGCCCGCGAGGTGACGAGGTTGTCGTCGACGACGACCGGCTCGTCGACCCAGGTAGCGCCGGCGTTCTCGGCGTCGACCTCCAGCGACCGGTAGCCGGTGACCGTCCGGCCCTCGAGTACGTCGGCGCTGATCAGTAGCTGGAGGCCGTGACAGATGGCCGCGATGGGCTTGCCGGCCTCGTCGAACGCCCGGAGGAGGTCGGCCGCGGCCGGCGCCTCAGGGCGGAGCGCCTCCGGCGAGTCCCCGCCGGGGACGATCGCGAAGTCGTACGCCTCGGTCCACTCCTCGGGCGCGTGGGCCTCGAACGGGAAGTCGGCCTCGAACTCGTAGCCGTGCTTCCCCGTCACCGGCTCACCGGCTGGCGTCACGACGTGGACGTCGAATCCAGCCTTCCGGAGCCGGTAGTAGGGGTGGCTGAAATCGCTGTCCTCGAGGCCGTCCGTCGCCAGGATGAGCCCCTGCATGGCTCGGGAGTCGATTGTGGGCGGTTCTAACGAACCGTTTCGAACCGTGGTACGGCATCACGTGACGAACGGGCGGGTGGCGACCTCGGGGGAGTCCGCGCCTGACGCCGCGCCCGGGGCCGTCCGAACGCTATACAGCGCGGTGTTGCGGCACGTTTAACACCGTTCGGGGAGTTCCTCCGTGCGACTGCCATGAGCACCGAGAGACGCTACGAGCGGGAGTTCGTGCGGACGTTCTTCACCTCGCCGACGGCGGTGAAGGGCGAGGAGGACTCGGCGAAGATGATCCGGAGCGCCGCGGGGCTCCGCGGGATGCAGGCGCCGGACGTCTGGGTGCCCGACAACGAGGACGCGACGGCCCCGAACATGCGAGACGAGGGCGCGAGGAACATCGTCGAGGTCGTCGCCGAACACGGGGCGGAGTTCCCCGGCGGGATCCACCCCCGGATCGTCTGGCACCGGGACTCCCCCGAGACCAGGTACCGCGGGTTCCGGCACATGCTCGAGATCGCCGACCCCGAGGGGGGCGCCGCCGAACATATCGACGGGTTCGTTATCCCGGAGGTGGGCGACCTCGACGACTGGAAGAAGGCCGACGAGTTCATCACCATCGTCGAGCACGAGAACGGGCTCGAAGAGGGGAGCCTCTCGATGTCGGTCATCATCGAGAGCGGCGAGGCCGAGATCGCCATGGAGGACCTCCGAAAGGAGATGGGTCGCCCCTCGAACAACCTCGAACGGCTGTTCCTGCTGGTCGACGGCGAGGTCGACTACACGAAGGACATGCGGGCGATGATCCCGACCGGCGAACTACCGCCGTGGCCCGAACTCCGGCACAACACCTCGCGGGCGGCCAGCGCCGCCGGACTCGTCGCCGTCGACGGCCCCTACGACGACATCCGCGACGTCGAGGGGTACCGCGAGCGGATGGTCGACAACCGCGCGAAGGGGATGACCGGCATCTGGTCGCTCACCCCCGGCCAGGTGGTCGAGGCGAACACCTCGCCGCTCCCACCCGAGGAGGGGACCTGGCTGATCGAGGTCGGCGGCGAGGACGTCGAACTCGTCGAGGAGGACGGCCGGCAGGTCTACGAGGGCGACGACCTCGGTCTGGAGGAGACCGACGACGGCTACGTCCTCAGCGTCGACGGCGACGAGCACGAACTCGACGCCGACGAGCTCCACGAGGAGCTGGTGGACATGGCCTCGTACGTCCCCAGCATGGACGACATCGTCAACTCGATGGCGGAGTTCGAGGCGGCCAAGGAGGCCGGCCGGGGCGCTATCGCGATGACGCAGTCGGCAACCGTCGTCATCGACGGCGTCGAGGTCGAGATCAGCAGGGACAGGATGTGGGACGAGGCGACGTACCAGGCCGCACAGACGCCCATCACCCTGTTCCAGGACGTCTACGAGCACCGGCCGGACCAGCACGCGGAACTGGAGGAGATGTACGGCGAGGACGTCGTCGAGCGGGCGACGAGCGTCGGGAACTGAGAGTCGACACGAAGGGCCCGCCGGCGTTTCCCTTCGGACGACCGGGACAACCGCGGACACCGACGGTTGAACGGCGCGCTGGGAGCCGGGCGCCGCTCGCTACCGAGGTCTCGCTTCAGTCGACCTCGCTTCCCGACGGAAAAAGAAGGCTTATTCGGCGGGGTTACGCACCGGCGGATATGCCCACGCTCGCAGTGACGGGGGTGCGTCGCCGTGGCCAGGGCCCGCGCTGAGCTCCCGTTCGACCTCCCGGAGGTCGACTACGAGCAGTACTCGAACCGCCAACTGGTGGCGGTGCCGCTCGTGGTGCTCGCGCTCGCGATCGCGGTCATCGGGGTCTACTACGCGCTCAACGGCGTCCCGGTCGGGCTCGGCATCGCGTTCACCGGCGGGACCGAAATGCAGCTGACGACGACGGACTCGCCCGACGAGATCCGGGCGACGTTCGAGGAACCGGTGTCGTCGATCCAGCCCATCTCCTCGCAGCAGAACGGCTTCATCGTCACGTTCCAGTCCTCGAACACGGACGCCATCACGTCCCAGGCGAGCGCGGCCGGCTACGAGTGGGAGTCGGTCCAGAGCCGCTCGGCGTCGTTCGGCTCGGCCGCCCAGCGCCAGGCGCTCCTCGGGGTCGGGATCGCGTTCGCGGGGATGAGCGTCCTCGTGTTCGTGCTATTCAGAACGTTCGTCCCGTCGATCGCCGTCGTGGCCTCGGCGTTCTCGGACCTGGTCATCCCGATGGCGCTGATGAACGTCTTCGGCATCGACCTCTCGCTGGGAACCGTCGCGGCGCTGCTGATGCTCATCGGGTACTCGGTGGACTCGGACCTGCTGTTGAACAACCACGTCCTCCGGCGCCGGGGCTCGTTCTACGAGTCGACCTACCGGGCGATGCGGACCGGGGTGACCATGACGCTCACCTCCATCGCCGCGATGACGGTCATGACGATCGTCTCGTTCCTGTTCGGCATCCCGCTCCTGCCGGAGGTCGGCATCGTCCTCGTGTTCGGGCTCACCGCGGACCTGATGAACACCTACATGATGAACGTGACCCTGCTCCGCTACTACAAGTTCGAGGCGGTGAACCGATGATACGGGAGAACTGGCGGCTCCTCCTGCTCGCGCTCCTGCTCGTGCTGAGCGCCGTCGGGATGTTCGTCCCCCTCGGCGGCGGGTCGGGGACCCCCGCGGGCAACGCGACCGACGCCGCCGGTCCGACCAATCTCCGGTTCGGGCTCGAGCTCTCCGGCGGGACGCGCATCCGCGCCCCCGTAGTCGGGATGACCGCCGAGGACGTCGACCTGCCGACGAGCGGCTCGGAGGCCCGGGACCTCGAGACGTCGCTCGCCTCGCGGCTGAACGTCTCGCTGTCGGACGTCCGCGTCGCGCCCGCCACCTCGACCGTCGAGGTGTTCGCCGACGCCGAGGATGGCAACGTCACGCGGGCGGAGTTCGCCGCCGCCCTGCAGGCGGAGGGGTACGACGTGAGCGAGTCCGATATCCAGGACGGCGTCACCGACGAGACGCTCGGACAGATGGAGCGCACCCTCGACAACAAGATCAACACCGGCGGGCTCTCCGGCGGCGACGCCAGCATCGTCACGCCGGCGGACCCCTCCCAGGAGAAGCTCATCGTCGTCGAGGTGCCCAACGCCGGGCGCGAGGAGGTGCTGGAACTCATCGGGAGCCGGGGGCAGGTCCAGATCGTGGCGCACTTCCCCGTCCGGGAGAACGGGACGACCACCTACCGGAACGTCCCCCTGTTCGACCAGGACGGCATCACCGCGGTCCAGTCCGCACAGCAGGGACAGGGGACCGAACCCCCGTACGTCCCCATCACGCTGACCGACGAGGCCGCCCGGAACTTCTCGAACGCGATGCAGCGGTTCGGGTTCACCGGCGAGGGCGTGAGCGCCTGCCGCTACTCGCAGAACGAGTCCGACGCGGGCTACTGCCTCTACACCGTCCGCGACGGGAACGTGGTGTTCGCGGCCTCGATCGCCCCCGGCCTCGCCGAGATCATCAGGAACGGGGAGTTCGTCGAGCAGCGCTCGTTCCGGACGACCGCCTCGAACTTCTCGGAGGCACAGCGGCTCCAGCTCGACCTCCAGGCCGGGGCGCTCCCGACCAACCTCGACATCGAGGACGGGTCGACGACGTTCGTCGCGCCGTCGCTCGCCCAGGACTTCAAGCTGTTCTCGCTCGTGACCGGGTTCGTCGCGATGCTCGCGGTCAGCGTCGTGGTCTTCTTCCGCTACCGCGAGCCCGGCGTCGCCGCGCCGATGGTGTTCACCGCCGCCGCCGAGGTGTTCATCCTCCTCGGGTTCGCCGCCGCCATCGGGCTGGCGCTCGACCTCTCGCACATCGCCGGGTTCATCGCCGTCATCGGCACGGGGGTGGACGACCTCATCATCATCGCCGACGAGATACTCCAGGAGGGGGAGGTGACGACCGGGCGGGTGTTCGCCTCGCGGTTCCGCAAGGCGTTCTGGGTG
>PXRQ01000118.1:4419-16280 GCA_003022005.1 Halobacteriales archaeon QS_5_70_15 | reverse complement strand
CCCCCGGTGAGTTCCTCGTCGCCTTCGGTCTCTACGCTGATACACTGCTCAGCATCACCCAAATCACTGGGTTCCTCTCACCTGTTACACGACGCTTCACGACCAGCTCAGAGAGGTTGAAACCGCGTTCTGGCCGGGGATTTCCGACTGTCTGGGAGCGCATCTCCCGGACAGTCGATGGGCCAACACAGGTCGATGAAACACAACAGGCGTGTTCCGGCTTCAAAGGCCAAGACCCGCCGCGGGAGGGACTCGACCGCGGCGGACCGCCCGAAGGGGGACGCACACGCTGGACAGGGGATCAAGGAGACGAACTGACGCTCGTCGCGGCCTGCCGCGACGTGCGTCGGGTGGGGTCAGCTCAACAGGGATCCTCGTCCCAGTGGAACATGTCGGCGGGGTTCGGCGCGGGGTCGTAGTTCCGCGGCGTGCCGGAGGGGACCCACCCCAGACTCTCCGGCGGATCGTCGCCGTTGCCGTTGACGGTCCGGCGGCCGAAGACTCGGAGGGCAATCCGGTAGTCGCGGTTGGTCTCCTCGATCCGCTCTCGCAGCGTCTCGATCTGGGACCCAGGGTCGGCCATGGAACTTTATGCTTCTTGAAAATGTTCAAACGTTGGCGTGTGAACCTCGGGTGAGAAGCCCGGCCTGAGCTTACGACAGCGGATCGACGGGAACGGGTGCATCCATCCGTCACTCAGAGGGGGAAGGAACTACCGTCGCCCGTGGCCGCTCCCCCCGTCTGACAGCCGTCCGACACGGGGAACCGATTTATATTCAGGCCGTCTATTACCGAATCAATGCGAGACATCCACGTGCTCCACGTCGACGACGACCGGGAGTTCGTGGAGCTGGCGGCGATGCTGCTCGAGCGGGAGTCCGAGGCCCTGTCGGTGACCATCGAGACGAGCGCGGCCGCGGGCCTGGAGCGGATCGAGTCCTCGTCGGTCGACTGCGTGGTCAGCGACTACGACATGCCGGGAACCGACGGACTGGAGTTCCTCCGGGCGGTCCGCGAGCGCGACCCGGACCTCCCGTTCGTGCTGTTCACGGGGAAGGGGAGCGAGGAGATCGCGAGCGCGGCGGTCTCGGCCGGGGTGAGCGACTACCTCCAGAAGGTCACCGGCACGGACCAGTACAAGATCCTCGCGAACCGGATCGAGAACCTCGTGAGCCAGGCCCGCACCGAGGAGATCCTGGAGCGAAAGATCCGCCAGCAGGAGGTCATCGCGACGCTCGCTCGGCGGGCCCTCGGGGGCGTTTCCCTCCACGAGCTGTTCGACCGGGCGGTCGAGGCGGTCGCCGAGGAGCTCGGGACGGACTACGCGAAGGTCCTCGACTACCGGCCGGAGGAGGGGGACCTCCTGCTCGTGGCCGGCACCGGCTGGGACGAGGGGCTGGTCGGGGAGGCTACGGTCCCGGACCACCCGGGTTCGCAGGCGGGCTACACGCTCGCCCACTGCCCCGTCGTCGTCACGGACCTGTCCGAGGAGGAGCGCTTCGAGGGCCCCGACCTGCTCACCGACGCCGGCGTGCGCGGCGGGCTCAGCGTCACCATCGGCCGCGACGAGCGGCCGTGGGGCGTGTTCGGCGCCCACACCGTCGAGCGCCGGTCGTTCACCGACGACGAGGTGACGTTCGTGCGGACGATGGCGAACCTGCTCGGGACGGCCATCGAGCGGGTCGAGACCGAGCGGCGGCTCCGCGAGAGCGAGGAGGAGTTCCGGCAGATCGCCGAACTCAGCCCGGACACCATCTTCCGGTGCGACCGGGAGGGGTTCTTCGAGTACGTCTCGCCGGCCGCGAGGGAGTTCCTCGGGTACGAACCGGAGGAGATGATCGGCACCCACTTCGCGGAGTACCTCACCGGGGACGACCTCGAGCGCGCGAGCGAGCGGTTCCGGGCGGCGCTCGCGGGCCAGGAAGTCCTCGGACTGGAGCTGACCCTCCTCGCGGCGGACGGCTCGGATGCACACGGCGAGATAAACGTCACCCCGATCGAGGAGGACGGCGAGGTGGTCGCCATCCAGGGGTTCGTCCGGGACGTTACCCCTCGGGAGGACGAGCCGGGCTGACCGGGGGGCGGGACTGGGACACGGCTCGCCCCCCGTGGCCGTCCGCGCCCATCAGTAGGCGCCGACCTGACCGTCCTTCCTGGGTTCGGCCGCCCCCGAGAGCGTGCCGTCCTCGTTCCGGACGAACTCGGCGCCGCCGAACTGTCCCGAGTGGAGCACCGAGACGTCGTGACCCATCCGGTCGAGGGACGCGCCGACGTCGGCGGCGAGCCGCTCCTCCAGCGCGAGCGAGCCGTCCTCGCGGTAGCGCCACCGCGGCGCGTCGAGGGCCTGCTGGATGGTCATGTCGTGGTCGACCACGTTCGACAGCGTCTGGACGTGCCCCTGGGGCTGCATGTACCCGCCCATCACGCCGAACGCCGCCCAGTCGTCCGAACGACGCGCCGCGGTTCTGGAGCGCGACGCCCGTCTCGCCCGCCACGAGCCCGGAGCCGAAGCCGGCGAACCGGGAGTTGATGTACGAGACGACGTTGCCCGCGTCGTCAGCGACACACAGCAGGACGGTGTCGGCGTCCTCGGCGGGGGCCTTCGGGACGCCGATGTCCGCCTCCGACGGCGCGTCCATGTCGATCCCCGCGGCCCGCTGTCGGGCGTACGCCTTCGACGCGAGCGGGGGGATCTCCTCGTACTCGGGGTCGGTGATGTAGTGGTGGCCGTCGACGAACGCGAGCTTCATCGCCTCCGCGAACGCGTGGACGCTCTCGACCGAGCCGGCCGGGTGCTCGCCGGCGCCGATCTCCTCGGCGATATTCAGGGCCTCGAGCGCGACGAGCCCCTGGTTGTTCGGCGGGGGTTCGAACACCTCGACGCCGTTGTACGTCGTCGAGACGGGGTCGAGGAACTCCGGCTCGAACGCGGCGAGGTCCTCGACGGTCATGAACCCGCCCTTGGACTGGACCTCGCTCGCGATGGCCTCGGCGACCTCGCCCTCGTAGACGACGTCCGCGCCCTCCTCGGCGATGCGCTCCATCGTCCGGCCGAGCCGCGGGAGCGACACCGTCTCGCCGACCCTCGGGGCACGGCCGGCGGGCAGGAACGCCTCGCGGGCGTGGTCGTCGATGAACAGCTCCTCGCCGTGCTGCCACTGCGCCGAGACGACCTGGGTGACCGGGTAGCCGTTCTTCGCGAAGTCGATGGCCGGCCCGAGGGCGTCGGCGAGCGTGAGCCGACCGAGTTCCCGCACCGTCGTCTCCCACCCGCGGGCGGTTCCCGGGACGGTGACGGTGTGGGGGCCACGCATCGGCATCTCGACCGCGGAGGGGTCCTCGCCGTTCTCGGCGGCCAGGCCGTCGCGGACCCGATCGAGGGTCGCCCCCTCGGGCGCGCCCCCGCAGGCCCGCATCGCCCCCACCTCGCCGTCGGCGGTCCGGTAGAGCGCGAACACGTCGCCGCCGATGCCCGTCGAGGTCGGCTCGACGACGTTCAGCGCCGCTGCGGTCGCCACCGCCGCGTCGAAGGCGTTCCCGCCCTCGCGGAGCGTCTCGATGCCCGCCTCCGCCGCGAGCGGCTGGCTCGTTGCGACCACCCCGTCGCGCCCGTACACGGTCGAGCGGCGCGAGGAGAACCCGTCGAGGTCCGTTCGTACCATACGTTCCCCCATAACGTGTGAAAGGTAAAACCACACGCCGGATTGATTCGGGCCGGACTGGTTCGGCGGTGGGCTCAAACACCCGCCGGTCCCACCGCCCTCCATGACCTTCTCGATATGCGTTCGGGAGGACGGCGACGGCGAGCGCAACGGCGGGGAAAGCGGCGACGGCGCGGCCGGAAGCGCCGGGGCGACGTTCGGGGTCGCCGTGGCGACCGACGCCCCGGCGGTCGGTGCGCTCGCGCCCTGTGTCACCGGCGACGGCGCGATCAGCACGCAGAGTTTCGTCAACGTTCGGCTCGGCCGGCGCGGGGTCACGCTCCTGCCCGACCTCGCGGTCGACGACGCCCTCCCCGGCCTGCTCGAACAGGACGAGAACGCCTCGCTCCGACAGGTCCACGGCGTGGACTTCCGGGGGAACGCCTACGCGTTCACCGGCGGGGACTGCGACGGCTGGGCCGGCCACCGCGTCGAGGAGGACGAGGGGATCACCGCCGCCGGGAACATGCTCGTCGGGCGTGAGACCGTCGACGCGCCGGTCGCGGCCTACCGCGCGAGCGAGGGGGCGATCGGCGAGCGACTGCTCGCCGCGCTGGCGGCCGGACGGGAGGCCGGCGGCGACGAGCGCGGGCACACCTCCGCCGCCATCGCCATCAAGGCCCCGAAGACCACCGCCTACCACGACCTCCGGGTGGACGAACACGAGACGCCCATCGCCGAACTCGCACGGGTGTACGAGGCCGCCCGCGAGGCCAGCGACGGGTTCAGCGAGGACTCGAAGGGGCGGATCTTCGACTGACTCGCGGACCGCCGGCTACCGCTCCCGGTTCCGACCCCCGCTCCGGTGTTCGGAGTCCAAGTCCGGCCGGGGACCCCCACCGGACAGCGCGAACCAGACGACCGTCGTGACGAGCCCCGCAAGCGCGAGGAGGATGCGAGGGGGCCGCTCGACGCCTCCGTCGACCCCGGAGCGTCCTCGTCGCTCATACGCCGGACGTGACGTGGCATCGGCAAAAGGGTGGTGCGGAACCGAGTGTGGCGTTCGGGCGTTCGTCGCTCGTCCGGGGACCGTATCCGGGTGGGACTGGAAAGGGCCGGTCGCTCGACGAGCGAGCCGACGCGAGGACCGCAGGAGCGAACGAAGCGAGCGACGAGGACCACAACGAGGCGCAGCCGTCGAGCGAGCGGGGGCTTCCGAGGGATCTCCGACCGTCCGACGGTCCGATCCGCCGGAACGATGGAACGGGATTCGACTCCGCTACTCCCTACTGCTCGCCGGTGACGCGGTCCCGTTCGGGCTCCAGCGACGACTCCGCGTGGTCGAGGTCGGGATCGACCCGGTGACACGCGGCCACGCGGTTCTCCGCGCCGACCGGTTCGGGCTTCGAGTCGACGCAGGGGGAGGGGAACGCCTCGCGGACCAGTTCGGCCGCGCGTTCCGCCTCGCCGGCGACGAGCGCGCCGCCCGCCGCCTCGACGGCCTCGTGGGCGTCCTCCGGGAGCGCCCGGAGCGACTCCTCGTCGAACGCCCCCGAGACGATGCGCCGGGCGACCCGCTCGTCGTCGGTGGGCTGGCCCTCGGCGGCCAGCCGCGCCTCCGTGCCCTCGGGATCGATCTCGCCGCCGGTCACCCGGGTCCGGAAGACGAACGCCTCGCGGAACAGCGCCTGGCTCGCCGGCCAGTCCTCGGGCGGTATCACGGCGGGACACCGGGTGTGGAACCGGCACCCGGCCGGCGGATCCTTCGGCGAGGGGACGGTCCCCTCCAGGACCACGCGGTCCGTGCGGGCCTCGGGGTCTATCCGCGGAACGGCCGACAGCAGCGACTGCGTGTAGGGGTGTTGCGGGTCGGCGAACAGCTCGTCCGTCGGCGCCGCCTCGACGATCTCGCCGAGGTACATCACGGCCACGCGGTCGGCGATCTGCCGGACGACCGAGAGGTCGTGCGTGATGAACAGCAGCGAGAGCTCGAACTCGTCCTGGAGCTCCTCGAGCAGGTCGAGGATCTGTGCCTGGACGGAGACGTCCAGCGCGCTCACGGGCTCGTCGGCGACGATGAGTTCGGGTTCGAGCGTGAGCGCGCGGGCGACGGCCACCCGCTGCTGCTGGCCGCCGGAGAACTGCTTCGGGTGGCGTTCCACGTGCCGGGCCTCGAGCCCCACTCGCTCGAGGAGGTCCTCGGCCCGCTCGGTCCGGTCGGCGTCGCTCTCGCCGACACCGTGAACCTGCATCGGGGCCTTGAGAATGCTCCCGACGGTCTGTCGTGGGTTGAGCGAGGCCAGCGGGTCCTGGAACACCATCTGGAGGTCCCGCCGGTAGGGCCGCATCTCGCGGTCCGAGAACTCCGTGATGTCCTCGCCGTCGTACCTGATGCGGCCCGCGGTCGGCTCGTCGAGCTTCAGGAGGGTCCGTCCCAGGGTGGACTTGCCGCACCCGGACTCGCCGACCACCGCGAGCGTCTCGCCCCGCCCGATGGAGAGGTCGACCCCGTCGACGGCGCGCACCTTGCCGGGGTCACCGATCAGTCGATCGAGCGCGCCGCTGGACAGGTCGAAGTACTTCTTCAGCCCCTCGCACTCGAGGAGCGTCCCGTTCGCCGTCTCAGTCATCGCCCACCTCCGTCCCCGGGCGCTCGCGCCCGGCGGTCGGGTCGCCCCCGCCCGGTTCGGGATCGGCCCCCCGCTTCAGGCAGGCCGCCTCGTGGTCCGGGCCACCGACGGGCCGGAACGGCGGCTCCGTCTCGAAGCACTCGCGGTCCGACTCGGGACACCGCGGCGCGAAGTGGCACGCGTAGGGGATATCGATGAGGTCCGGGACGTTCCCCTCGATGGGGGTGACGTCGACCTCCTGGTCGACCCGCGGCGTGCTGGCGATGAGCCCCTGCGTGTAGGGGTGCCGCGGGTTCCCGAACAGCTCGTCCGCGGGCGCCCGCTCGACGATCTCGCCGGCGTACATCACGTTCACCCGGTCGCAGGTCTCGGCGACCACCGCGAGGTCGTGCGTGATGAGCAGGATGGAGGTGTCGAACTCCGCCTTGAGCTTCGCGAGCTCGTCGAGGATCTGTGCCTGGACGGTGACGTCCAGCGCGGTCGTCGGCTCGTCGGCGACCAGCAGGTCGGGTTCGCAGGAGAGCGCCATCGCGATCATCGCCCGCTGGCGCATCCCGCCGGAGAACTCGTGGGGGTAGTCCGTCGCCCGACCCGCGGGGTCGGGGATCTCGACGGCCTCGAGCATCTCGATGGCCCGGCGCCAGGACTCGCTGTCCTTGGTCGCCCCGAGGATCTTCCGCTTGATCTCCGCGGACAGGGACACCGACTCGTCGACGTCCTGGTGGAGCCGGACGGTCTCGGCGATCTGCTCGCCGACCGACAGGGTGGGATTGAGGCTGTTCATCGGGTCCTGGAAGATCATCGAGACGCGGCCGCCCCGCAGCTCGGCCCGCTCGCGCTCGTCCATCCGGAGGAGCGACTCGCCGCCGAGCAGGATGTCCCCGCCGGCGACCCGCCCCGGGGAGTCGACGATCCCCAGTATCGACTGGGCGAGCACGGACTTCCCGGAGCCGGACTCGCCGACGAGCCCGACGATCTCCCCCCTCTCGATGGTGAGGTCGACGCCGTCGACGGCCTTGACGACACCGCGGGAGGTGGGGAACTGCGTCCGCAGGTCCCGGACCTCGAGCAGCGTCACCGTTCCTCGACCTCCCCTTCGCCGATGTCGAAGGCGTCGCGCAGCCCGTCGCCGAACATGTTGAACGACAGCACCGTGACCATGATGGCGAGGCCGGGCATCACGCTGATCCACCACGCGCGGTCGATGAACTGCCGGCCGTCCGAGAGCAGCAGCCCCCAGGTCGGCGTCGTCGGCTTGACGCCGAGCCCGAGGAACGACAGCCCCGCCTCGGCCAGTATCGCGAGCGGGATCATCAGCGTCGCCTGGACGATGATGGGCGCGACGGCGTTCGGGAGCATCTCCCGGAACATGATGCGGGCGTCGCCCATGCCGACCGCCCGGGCGGCGGTGATGTACTCCTCCTCGCGGATGGAGAGTATCTCCCCGCGGACGATCCGGGCGAAGTCGTCGATGTAGGCGATGCCGATGGCGATGATGACGTTGGTCACCCCGAGCCCACCCGAGAGGGCGATGATCGCCACCCCGAGGATGAGTTCGGGGAACGCCCACTGGAAGTCGACGTACCGCATCAGCAGGCTATCGATGACTCCTCCGTAGTAGCCGGCGAGGATGCCGATGGTCGTCCCGATGGTGAGCGCGACGGCCAGCGTCGCCAGCGACACCAGCAGCGAGACCCGAGCGCCGAAGATCAGCCGCGAGAGGATGTCGTGGCCGAACGAGTCGGTCCCGAGGGGGTGGAACACCGCCTCGGTCCGCCCGTCGCCGTCGACGTCCGCCTGCGAGGACGACAGCGGCTCCTTCATGAAGCCGAACGTCTCCTCCTGACCGTGGGGGGCGATGTACGGCGCGAAGACGGCCGTGATCACGAACAGCAGGACGACGGCGGCACCGAACAGCGCCATCTTGTCCCCGAGGATGCCGTCGACCAGCCGGCCGGCCAGCCCCCGGTACTCGTCGGTCTCCTCCTCGACCTCGTACTCGCTGGGCATCTCGCCGGGCCCGAACTCCCCCCGGCGCTCGCCGAACCCGGGTGCGTCGGTACCGGTGTCGTGGCTCACGAACCCTCACCCCCGTAGCGGATCCGGGGGTCGATGGCGGTGTAGGCGATGTCCACGGCGAGATTGGTGAACACCAGCACCGCGGCGACCAGTAGTATCACCGCCTGCGTGACCGGGTAGTTCCGATCGAGCATGGAGTCGACGAGCGTGCGGCCGAGCCCCTGGATGCCGAAGACGAGTTCGACCGTGACGCTCCCGACGAGCACGAGCGCGAGCTGGATGCCCGCGACGGTCACGACGGGGATCATGGCGTTCTGGAGCGCGTGCTTGTAGAGGCGCACCCGCGAGCGGACGCCCTTCGCGAGAGCGGTCTTCATGTACGGCTCGTCCATCACCTCCAGCAACGACGAGCGCATCATCCGCATCACGACGGCGCTGTAGGGGAGCCCGACGGCGACCCCGGGGAGGAGTATGTGCTCGAACCAGGGGCGGACCCCCTCGTCCAGCGGAACGTACCCCACGATCGGGAGGAGGTCGAGCCAGACGCCGAACACCAGCGCGAACAGTATCCCGACGAAGAACGCCGGCATCGAGAGGCCGAGGAACGCCGCGACGGTAGCGACGTAGTCGATCGGCTCGCGCTTGCGCGTCGCGGAGATGACCCCCGCAGGGATCGCGATGGACAGCCCGACGACGACGGCGACGATCCCGATGGAGAACGTCTTCGGGGCGGCCTGGCCGACGATCGAGGCGACCGTCTCGCTGGAGGTGATCGAGGTGCCCAGGTCCCCGACCAGCAGGTCGGTCATCCAGTCGGCGTACTGGACGTACCACGGGTCGTCGAGCCCGAGCTGTTCTCGGATCCTTCGCCTCGCCTCCGGGGTCCCCTCCTGGCCGAGCATCGCGCGCACCGGTCCCCCGGGGATGGCCCGCAGCCCGAAGAACACGGACGTCGCTACCAGCCACATGATGAACAGCGCGTGGGCGACCCGTTTGGCGATGTACCGGCGCATGCTTCGCTTACTCGCTGACGGTGACCCGCTCGAACGGCCGCATGAACGGGATGTGAGTGAACCCGCTCACCCGGTCGGTGTACGCGGCGATGTCGTTCTGGTGGATGAGGTAGGCCGAGGGCGCCTCCGCGATGAGGATGTCCTCGATATCCCGGAGGGTCTCGGCGCGGGCATCGCGGTCGAGCTGGGTGCGCTGCTCGGCCAGGAGTTCGTGAACCTCCTCGTTCCGGTAGTCGACCCAGTTCCAGACCCCGCCCTCGTCGGGCAGCCGGTAGAAGTTCCACAGCGACTGGTCCGGATCCGGGTCGCCGACCGACCCGGAGATGGTGACGTCGTAGTCCAGGTTCTGGTAGCGCTCCCAGTAGGTCGCGCTGGTGACCTGCTCGAGCTCGACCTCGAACCCCGCCTGGTTGAGCTGCTGGCGCATCGCCTTGGCGGGGCGGGTGTTCCCCTGCGCGACGAGGATGCTGAAGCGCGCCCCCTCGATGCCCGCCTCCTGGATGAGCTGCTGGGCCTCCTCGGGGGCGTAGTCCTGGTCGCTCGGCTTGTCATCGCGCCAGACCCACGCGGTCGCCTTGTTGATCGGGCCGGTGTCCGGCAGGGCGTTGCCGAAGTACGCCGACTCGACGAACGCCTCGTTGTCGATGCTCTTGGCGATCCCCAGCCGGGCCTCGACCGAACCGAACGTGTCCCTCGTCTCGTTCATCGCCAGCCCGTACCAGTTGACCCCCGGCGCGATGGACGCGGTGACGCTGCTGGCCTCCGTCACCTGGTCGAGGTTCTGGAGCGGGACCAGGTTGGCGAAGTCGATGTCCCCCGATCGGAGCGCGTTGACGATGGTCGCGGCCTCCGGGATCGGCCGGACGGTGAGGCCGTCGAGATACGGGAGTTGGTTGCCGTTCTCGTCGGTCTCGAAGTAGTCCTCGTTGGCGGTCAGGACGATCTCGGACCCGACGTCGTGCGACTCGACCTGGAACGGCCCGGTACCGACCGGCGCGACGCTGTACTGGTCGGCGCCCATGCTCTCGACGGCGTCCTGCGAGACGATGGTCGCCGCGCGACCGGGGCCGCGCGTGAGGTAGATGAGCGCGGGCGCCATCGGCTGCTCGAAGGTGAGCGTCACCGAGTAGTCGCCGTTCACCTCGACGCCGCCCTGGTCGAGGGGCTTGAGCGTGCTCAGCTTCGAGGCCGCCGGCGTCTCCTCGGTGATCGTCCGCTCGATGGTGTACCGGACGTCCTCGGCGGTGAACTCCGAGCCGTTGTGGAACTGCACGCCCTCGCGGAGGTCGAACGCGACGGTCGCGCCGTCGTTCTCGACGGTCCAGTCGGACGCGAGGTCGCCACGGACCGTGAGGTCCTCCTTCAGCGTGACGAGGCCGTTGAAGATGTTCGCCGCGACCTGGAAGTACTGGCCGACGCTGATGTACGGCGGGTCGAGCACTTCGACGCTCCCGGTGAACCAGCCGGCCGTCAGCTCGCCGCCCATCTGCTCCGGCTCCGGGGTCTCGGTGGGCCCCTCGGTGCTGCTGCCGTCACCGTCGCCGCCGTCGCCGCCATCGCCACCGTCGCCGTCGCCGCCGTCGCCACCGTCGCCGTCGCCGCCGTCGCCGCTGCCGCCGTCGCTGCTACCCGTACAGCCGGCCAGGGCACCCGTTCCGGTGCCGGCCAGCAGGGTCATCGTCGTCCGGCGGTCGATCACGGGGCCGCTCAGCGCCTCGGGCGTGAGGCGCTCGTCGCTTGCTTCGGGGTCAGTCATCCCAGGACTGTGTATGCAAAGGCCTCTCATAGCCGTGGGACCGAATATATTTGGGTCCTGGTGGCCTGCGTGTGGCATGGGTGACCGTACGTGCGCGAGGTGACGCTTCGGATACGCCACCACGGGGAGCCCGAGAGCGACATCACTGCCGAGTACCCGGGGGTGACCCTCCGGTCGCGGTCCTCGATGACCGGTCGGACCTCCCGGCGCAAGCGGATCATCGAGGTGAGCGGCGACCCCGAGCAGATACCGCCGTTCCTGGCCGATTTCGAGGCCGCCGACGCCATCGTGGCCCTCGAATCGCTGACCCCGGTCGAGTCGGATCGGGTGTTCGTTGCGATGACCTACGACGCCTACAAGTGGGACAGCATCGCCGAGCGGCTCTCGAACCTCGGGGTCCACTACCGGAACGGGACGACGATCAACGCCGGCTGGGAGCGCTGGACGCTCTACCTCGAGGACGACGACGACCTCTCCGAGATCGTCGAACACATCCGCGGGGGCGGTAACGACGCCGAACTGGTCCGCGACGTCGACCTCTCCGACGTGCGGGCCAACGAGCAGCTCGACCTGACCCCGCTGGCCCGGGAGCTCACCCCGCGACAGGGGGAGGTGCTCGTCACGGCCATCCGGATGGGCTACTACGAGCCCGACCGGGATACCTCCATCGAGGAGGTCGGCGAGCGCCTCGGCATCTCCCGGACCACGACCTGGGAGCACCTGAAGCGCGCCGAGAAGAAGGTGATGGGCGAGATATACGAGTGCCTCGGCGGACAGCTCTGATACGGTCGGTGTGGCCCCC
>PXRQ01000118.1:0-4215 GCA_003022005.1 Halobacteriales archaeon QS_5_70_15 | reverse complement strand
CTCCGCGCCGCTCGCCGACGTGGCGGCTGCTCCACAGGGTGCAGGTACGGGCGGACGGACGACTCGCGACTCCCATGGGACGCCGGCGGGCGCTACGGCGGGTGGGGCGGCCACGCGTACCACGGGACCGACCCCGGGACCGAGCGGACGCCGGTCGTCTTCGTCCACGGGAACCAGCGGGACGCCTGTGACTGGGAGCGTCACGCGGAGTTCTTCCTGAAGCGGAGCTATGGCGGGGACGCCCTCTGGGCGGTGACGTTCGAGGACGGCAGCCCGACCCATCCCGAGATGGCCGAACAGCTGGAGGCGTTCGTCGGACCCGCCGGCGCGAACCACGGGACCGTCCTGAGCGCGTGGGCCGCGAGCGCGGGGCTGACCCGCGGCACGTACCGGATGAGCCCGTTCCTCCGAGCGGACTACGAGAGCGACGGGGACCACCCGCTCGCGCGGCTCAACGAGGACGAGACACCCGGCGACGTCGACTACTACACCGTCCGGGGGACGGAGGACCCGCTGTTCTGGCGGTGTGCCGACAGCCCGGCGCTCGAGGGTGCCGAGGAGAACGTCGTCCTGCCGGTCGACCACGGCGGGGTCCGGACCGACCGGCGTTCGAAGGAGCTCGTCTTCGAGTGGCTCTCCGGGACACACCCCCACGACCTGCGCTACCAGGTCGGGCTCCCCGACGAACGGGGACGGTCGTGACGGTGTATAGGTGGTCACGGATACGGTCCCGACGGCCACCGGCAGGGGACTCCGACCGTCCGTACGAAGGGACGGCCACCGGACCGGGGAGAAACAGCAGTTACTTGACCGCGGCGCCCCCGTTCCGCGTATGTCAGCGGAAGTCGCCCTGGCCCTCATCGGGGTGACCGTCGCCGTGCTGGTGCTGTTGAGCTACGCGGCGTTCCGGTTCGTCCCGATAGTGCTCGGCGAGGAGGAGGGGGAGGAGCCCCCCGGGCCGGAGTCGGCGGAGAGCCGGGAGCTGCCCGGGGAGAACTTCGCGGACTGACCACCCCGGGGCCTTCGGCACCCGTCGCGACCGTCGGCGCCCGTCGCGACCGGTTCTAGTACCGGGGCGCCGAACCGTGTCGGTATGGAGAAGGCGGCCATCGAAGACGTACCGGTCCGGAACAACCCGCTCGAGGTCCACAGCGTCCGGAAACCCGTCTCGCGGGAGCTCGTGCGGTTCGCGCCCGGCGAGTATCAGACAGGATACAACTCCGGCGAGGGACGGACCGTCGGCTGGGCGCTCGGGGCACCCGGCGCGCCACGACTGGGACGAACTCGAATCGATCGTCGACTGCCGGGAGTGCGGGAAGGAGACCGGACACGCGACCACGCTCACCGACGAGGGCCGGTTCGAGCTCACCTGTAACGGCTGCGGAACCTCCTTCGCTCCCTGACCCGGTCCCGGGTGACGGACTGGTGACGAGTAAGGAAAAGTACAAACCGGGGCCCGCACGGTATGCCGTATGCCGAGATGTCTGAACTGCGAGTCCTTCGTCACCGAGAACTACGTCCGGGTCTTCGCGCCGACCGGGATGGACTCCGTCAGGGTCTGTCCGCGCTGTGAGGACAAGCTCCGCGACGGGGCCGAGGTCAGGAAGGCGCGCTCGACGCGCGGGAACAGCTGACTGCCCTCTCTCGTCCCGCCCGGTCCGCGGGCGGGAGCCACGTCCCGTTCCGGTTCCGCCCGTCGTCCCACACGGCACCCGACGGACCGTCGCCGGCTCGGACGGCCGGGTGCGAGTCGTGGTGGTCAGCGGCCCCCGACGCCGGCGGCCGCGGGGCGGCCGTCACGCCACACGGTCGTTCGTGGTCCCGTACCGGTGATCGCCGAACCGGCCGGGCCTCACCGGTAAACCGCCGCGCACGACCGTATCAGTCCTCGGCCGTCGCGACCGCCTCGTCGGCCGCCTCCAGCACCCGTCGGCCCGGGTCGGTGACGGTGTATATCCGCTCGTTGGTGACCGGCTCGAGGAGGCCCCGCTCGACCAGCAGGGCGACCCGCTGCTCGGCGTAGTCGAGATGGACGTTGAGCCGGCTCGCCATCAGCGGAACGTAGTCCGGCGGGTGCGCCTCGAAGTACCGCAGTATCCGCTCGTCGGCCGTTCGGAGCCAGTCGGGGCGCATAGCCACTCACGACACGTATTGTAATACGGTAACGCATAACAGTACCGGTGGGGCTCAGCAGAGGTCGACCGTGACGTAGATACCGCCCCGCTCCGTGACGACGACCCCGACGCCGGCGACGCTGGCCTCCTCGAGCAGGAGCTTCTGTCTGGTCTCGCTGGTGGCGAACCAGGTGTCGACGGCGGCCCGGCCCGCCGTGACCTCGTCGTCGATCGGGACCGTCCGGCCGTCGGAGGCGAACGTGTAGTTCTGACCGGCGATCTTCTTGTCGACCGTCTCGAGTGCCTCCCCCTCGCGGATGCTCGTGTCGGAGTTGTCCGTGAGGCGGCATCGGTCGGCGAGGCCGAACGCCTCGTACCGGTCCATCGTCGTGAACCCCGCCGCGTCGTGTGCGACGTACCCCTGCCCGGCCATGGCCCGGCTGTGGTTCAGCGCCATCTCGTCGATCCGGCTCTCGTCGGCGAGCGTGCCCATCCCGCGGTCCGTCCGGCGCGTGTTTATCGCCGCCCGGACCTCCCGTTCGATCCGCGTCGCGTCCAGGTCGGCGGGTGATACCGTCGGGGTCGGGGTCGGGGTTGGCGTAGCCGTGGGAGTCCCGCCACCGCTCCCCGCCCCGTCGGACCCGGAGGAGCCGGACGACGGAGTGGGGCTCGGGGTCGGCGTCGTGGCGGGTGTCGGGGTCGCCCCGTCGGAGGGCTCGTCGCCGCTCAGCTGGAGCCCCACGAGGCCGCCGACTGCCATCGCCGTCAGGATGATGACGGCGAGGATCCCCAGCGCGACCTTGTTGACCATCGTGGGGAGTTTCCCGAGAGCCGTTCATTAAGTTACGGCCGATAACGACAGCGAAAAACCGGCGGGGCGCGAACGGCCACCGATGGGAGGCTCCGACGGACCCGACGCCGGCCCCCGAGATAGCCCGGCGGACGCGGTTCCGCCTCGGGGGCGGGCTCGTCGGGCTCCTCGCGGGGCTCCTCGTCTTCCGAGGCACGTTCCTCGCGGTGCTGCCCCGGCTCTGGCCGCCCGGCGGCCCCCGGTGGTTCACGCTCGTGCTCGTGACCGCGCTGTCGCTCGCCGTCCCGTCGATGATCGGTGCCGCCCTTGGGGAGGCGCTGGCCCGACGCTAGTCGTCGTCCGCGGCCGACGGTAGCGGTTCCGACCCCGCACCCGGGGGACCCTCGGAGAGCCCCTCGCCGGGACCGAGCGCGGTGACCGTCGGCGTCCCGGTGACGGGGTGCTCGCTCACGACCGTCCGGACGCCGTAGGCTCGCTCGAGCCGCTCGGCGGTGAGCACCTCGCGGGGCGAGCCGACGGCGGCCAGTTCCCCGCCGGCGAGGAGGGCGAGGCGGTCGCAGAACCGGGCCGCGAGGTCGAGATCGTGGATCGCGGCGACGGCCGTCCGGCCCTCGGCGGCGAGGTCGCGGACGAGCGAGAGCGTCCCCACCTGGTGGTTGATGTCGAGGCTGGCCGTCGGCTCGTCGAGCAGGAGGACTGGGGTCGCCTGTGCGAGCGCCCGCGCGAGGAGCACTCGCTGTCGCTCGCCGCCGGAGAGCTCCCCCACCGGTCGCTCCGGGAGGCCCGCCGTCTCGGTGCGTTCGAGCGCGCGCTCGACCGCCTCGCCGTCCGCCTCGTCGGGCGCGGAGAACCGCGACTGGTGGGGCGTCCGTCCCATCGCCACGACGTCGCGGGCCGAGAAGTCGAAGCCGATCGACGTCCCCTGTGGCACCGTCGCCACCCGCCGCGCGAGGTCGCGTGTGGAACGACCGGCGACCGGTTCGCCGGCCACCTCCACCCGGCCGCGGGTCGGCTCGACCAGCCCGTTTACGGTGCGGAGGAGCGTCGTCTTGCCGGCGCCGTTGGGACCGACGAGCGCGAGGAACTCGCGCGGGGGGACCGACAGCGAGACGTCCCGGAGGACCTCGCGACCGCCGAGTTCGACGGCGACGTCCTCGATGCGGATCACAGCTCGTGCACCTCCCGGTCCCGCAGGAGATAGAGGAAGAAGGGCGCGCCGAGCGCCGCGGTGACGATGCCGACGGGGAGTTCGGCGGGGCCCGTCCGGGCGGCGGTATCCGTGACGACGAG
>PXRQ01000117.1 GCA_003022005.1 Halobacteriales archaeon QS_5_70_15 | reverse complement strand
GGTGCCCGTCGCCCGATCGGAGGACGCCCTCGCCGGGACGGTCGAGCGGGTCGAGGAGGCCGGGGCCGACTCGGTGTTACAGACGCTCGACGTGACCGACCGCGCCGCGGTGGAGGCGGCGTTCGAGGCCGTCGAGGAGGAGATCGGCCCCGTCGACGTGCTCGTGAACAACGCCGGGGTCAACCCGTTCTTCGGGAACGCCCGGAAGCTCGACATGGAGACCTGGGAGTGGATCCTCGAGGTGAACCTGACCGGCGCGTTCGGCTGCGCCCAGGAGTTCGGCCGCCGGGTCGCGGAGCGCGACGGGATCGGGTCCGTCGTGAACGTCGCCAGCGTCGGCGGCGTCGTCGCGCTGCCGTACCAGGCGCCCTACACGGCCTCGAAGCACGCGGTGGTGGGGCTGACGAAGTGTCTCGCCGTCGAGTGGGCGCCCGACGTCCGGGTGAACGCGCTCGCGCCCGGCTACGTGAAGACCGCGTTCACCGAGGGCGTCCGCGAGAACGAGTCCATCCGGGACGACCTCCTCGGGAAGATCCCGCAGGACCGCTTCGCCGAGCCGGAGGAGATCGCGAGCGTCGCGGTCTACCTCGCCAGCGACGCTGCCGGCTACGTGACCGGCGAGGTCCACGTCGCGGACGGCGGGATGTCGGCGCAGTAGGGGGCCGCAGCTATCGGCGGCGTGACGACGCCGTAGGCCGACGAGAGCGGACCGTCGCTCCGCGAACCGGCGCCGCTACGCGAGCCCGACGGCTGCGGCGAGCAGCGCGACGATCCCGGCGATAACCGTCGCCTCCGTGCCCGGGAGTCCCTGCTCGTGGACGAGCCCGAACCGCCAGACCACGCCGCCCCAGACCGCCGTCACGAGGGTCACGACCGCGCCGTACGGCTCGAAGGCCCGGATCCGATCCAGCACCGGCTCGATCGCGGTTCCCGGATCGACGCCGGGCGAGACGGTCACGGGGTCGAGCGCGAGGTGGAGGCCGACCAGCGAGACGGGAAGCAAGAGGAGCGTCGGCACCGTCCCCCACGCCGCGACGACGACCGTCGAGACGAGTCCACGCTCCGCGCCCGCCAGCCACGCGCCGGCGTGGAGCAGGAGCGTCAGCACCGCCAGCGCGAGGGGGGAGGCGACGACGGCCGGCCCGGCGAGCTCCCCGATGGCGTCCCACAGTACGGTGTCGACGTTCCGCTCGATCTCGCGGGGCGCGTCGCAGTCCGCGTCGTCGAACATCTCCGAGCTCGTGTCGTCCTCGCAGACCCAGTCCGGCGGCCGCTCGGGGTTGTCGACCGTCACGGTTCCATCGAGGTTGGCGGCGAGGACCCAGCCGACGCCGTAGACCACGGCGGGTCCGGCGGCTATCAGGAGACCGACGACCGCCGCGATCCGGGGGAAGTCGGGGTCGCGCTCGGCGAAGTAGCCGTCCGGTCGGAGGAGGGGCGTGCGCGGGGACACGTCCGGGCGCTAGCGAGCGACGGGTAAGTGCTACGTGGTCGTTCCGCTCGACGGTTTCGGGAGACAACGGGAGGTCGGTAGCGCCTCCCCGTCCCTCGAACCCGGTCCCTATCCCGGTTCGCTACACCCCGCGCAGGAACCGGACGACCTCCTCGGCGTCGGCGCCGATGCCGCCGCCCTGGGCGACCGTCGGGGAGCCGCCGCCGCCGCCCCCGAACTCGGCGGTCACGTCGTCGACCACGTCGCCGGCGTCCACCTCGCCGTTCGTGCCGACGGCGAGGGTTCCGTCGGGGGAGACGAGCGCGACGACGTCCGCCGCCTCCCCCGAGAGCGACCGGACCTGGTCGGCGAGTTCGTTCGCGTCGAGGCCGTCGAGCGCGCCGACGAGCCACGTCCGCCCGTCGCGCTCGACGGTCTCCTCGCGGAGCCGCTCGACCTCCGCGGCGACGAGCTCGTCCTGGATGTCGCTCAGCTCCGCCTCGAGCTCCTCGCGGTCCCGCTGGATACGCTCCACGGCGTCGGGGAGCCCCTGCACGCTCGTCCCGAGCTCGCGGGCGGCGGCCATCGTCGCCCTGTGGTCCGCGGCGCGCCGCTCGATCCCCTCCGGCCCGACGGCGAACTCCACCCGCGTGCGACCCTCTCCCGGATTGGACCGCTCTAACACCGTTACCGGACCGATCTCCCGGGTGTTCCTGACGTGGGTGCCGCCACAGGCCGCGACGTCCCAGTCCTCGACGGTGGCGACACGGACGCTGTCGTAGCCGGAGACGCCCTCCTCGGTCTTCGTGTTGAACGCGATCCCCTCGCGGGAGAGCGCCTCCTCGCGGGGAACGGTCTCCCAGGAGACCTCACGGGACTCCCAGACGACGCGGTTGGTGAGCCGCTCGAGCTCGACCAGCGCCTCGTCGTCCACGTCGTCCTCGGTCGTGAGATCGACGCGCACCTTCTCGTCGGTGATCCCGAACCCCCCGTAGCCGAGGTCGTCGAACAGCCGCCGGCCGGCGCCGTAGAGGACGTGGCTCGCGGTGTGCGCTCTCATACAATGGGTCCGGAACGTCCCGTCGACGTGGCCGGTGACCGCCTCCCCGGGCTCGGCGTCGATCGGTTCGGCGAGGGTGTGGACGACCCCCTCGTCGGTCCCCTGGGCGTCCTCGACGCGCACTCCCCCGATAGTTCCGCGCTCGGAGAGGACGACCTCTCGGCCGCCGGACTCGAGCGTCGCCTCGAACGACAGCGTGTACGGCTCCTCGGGAGCCATCGACTCGGCCATGTGCGTGGGGAGAACCCCCGGGTTCTAAAATCAGGCCTCTTCGGCCAGCTCCACGTTCAGCCGCTCCTCCAGGGCGGTGATGAGCGAGCCGCCGATACCGGCGCGGTTGGCCCGCCCCTGCTCGACGGCGAGGACGTCCGCCTCGTCGACGCCCATCTCGGCGGCGAGCTCGTCGGTCTGGAGCCCGGCCTCCTGGCGGGCCTCCTCCAGCCGCTCGCCGTAACCCCGGACCAGGTACGGGAGCGGGTCGTCGTCGTAGTCGGTCCCCTCCTCCTCCCAGTGTCCCGGGTCGCCCTTCCGGGCGTCGTCGAGCCGGGCGACGTTCCGGGCGGCCCGTCGCTTGCGGTCGGTCTCGTCGCGCGACCCGTCGTCCCGGGCGCCGCCACCGCCTCCCGAGCGATCCCCGTCCTCGGCGTGCCGGGCACACTCCGCACAGACCTCCAGTCGAGCGCCGGCGACGGTCGCCGTGCGGAGGTCGCGCCCCTCTGCCCCGCAGAGCTCGCAGGACCCGCCGGAGTCGCCGCCGACCCCCCCGGTCGAGTATTTGGCCATGCCTCGAACGATTCGACGGTGCTACTTGAACCCCGCGTTCGCGGAGAGCGGGGCCTCTGCCCTCGAAAGCGGGACTTCCGGCCCCACAAGACGAGGCCGTCACCGGAGCGGTCAGATCTCGACGCGGAACGGCGCGAACTCCCCGAGCCGGGCCGCGAGCGTCCCCATGAGCGTCGCGACCCCGTCGAGGTCCGTCGCGTCGATCACCTCGACCGGCGTGTGCATGTACCGGTTCGGCAGCCCGACGTCGAGGGTCGGCTTCCCGCCCCGGGAGGTGTAGAACTTCACCGCGTCGGTGCCCCCGCGGGCGCCTGCCGCGACCATCTGGACGTCGAACCCCTCGTCGTCGGCGACGGTCCGGGCGGCCTCGACCAGCACCGGGTGGTTCTGCGTGCCCCGACCGAGCACCGGCCCGTCGCCGAGTTCGACGGGCGAGGTCTTCCCCCCCGGCGCTTCCGGGTAGTCCGTCGCGTGGGTGACGTCCACGCCGACGAAGACGTCCGGGTCCAGGTCGTAACCGACCATCTCCGCCCCCCGCAGCCCGACCTCCTCCTGGACCGTCGAGACGGCGTACACCGTCGGTTCGGCACCGGCCTCGACGGCCCGACGGAACCCCTCGGCGGCCGCCCACGTTCCGGTCCGGTTGTCCATCCCGCGACCGGCGATCCGGTCGCCCGCGAGCGTCTCGAAGTCCGAACTGAAGGTGATGGGATCGCCCACCGAGACGAGTTCGCGGGCCGCTTGGCCGTCCGCGGCGCCGACGTCGACGTACTGTTCCGAGATCTCCTTGACCTCGTCCTCGTCGCCCTCGCGCAGGTGGACGGCGTTCTGCCCGACGACGCCGTGGACGGGTCCACCCTCGGCGTGGACGGTGACGTGCTGACCGCGGGTGACCGTCCTGTCCGACCCGCCGATGCGGGAGAGCCCGAGGAACCCCTCGTCGGTCACCTCCCGGACCATCAGCCCGATCTCGTCGGCGTGGCCCGCGAGCGCGACCGAACGGTCCCCACCGCCCTCGTGGGCCGCGACGGCGTTCCCGTAGGCGTCGGTCCGGACCTCGTCGGCGAACGGCTCGACGTAGTCGACCCAGACCCGCTGTCCCGGCGCCTCGAACCCGGAGGGGCTCGGCGTCCGCAGCAGGTCGAAGAGGAACTCCCGCTGGCTCTCGTCCATGCGGCCGTCTCCACGCCGCACCCGTATGAATCCTCCCCGAACGGCCGGAACGCCCGCCGGCCCGTGACGGATCCCGACCCGTTCGACCGGCCTGCACAACGCATATGCCGGTCGGCGTCCGACCGTGGGTATGGTCGACCTCACGCTCCTCCGGATAGACGTCGACGTCGAATCGATCACCGCCGACGCGAAAGCGTACGCGCCGTTCGCCAGGTCGGTCCACGAGGCCGACCCCGACGACGGAACGGGCGATGGCGGGGGAGCCACGGTCGACGCCGAGCGAGGAGGGGGGCGGGGTCGCGTGAAGGTCGGACTGGCGGCCGCGCTAGTCGGCCTCGTCTTCCTCGTCGTCGCGGGGGTCGTCCTCCGGCGGTACGTCACGGAGGGCGACGAGGCGGGGGACGACTTCGAGACAGCGGAGGTCGCCATCGAGTAGGCCACCCGGCAGCTCGCGGGGGAACCGTTCGGGCTCGTGCGCCGGCGGGACGAGCGCTACGTCCCGAACGTCGCGGAGACGAGCCTCGACTCGGCCTTTCGGAGGTGTCCAGCGGCGGTCCTGGGCGCACAGTCGATACCCGCGGCGAGTCCCCGGTCGAGGCGTCGGCTCCGGCGTGAACGGGACGGGCCTCGCCGGGTCCCGGGCGGGACTCGGGGCCGCGAGCGTGTTGGGGCGCCGTCCCCTACTCCGCCGCGTCCGCGACGATCCGCCGAACGCGGTCGAGTTCGTCGGCGTTGACCGTGTGGCCCATCCCCTCGTAGATCCGCTCGGTGACCTCGGCGCCGAGCGCCTCGAACACCTCTCGGGTGTCGCGGACGCGCTCGACGGGGATGTGCGGGTCGACGTCCGAGCAGCCCAGGAACACCGGGGTCCCGTCCAGGGCGCCCTCGCGTCCGGCGGCGTAGTCGTCGACCTCGACCGTCTCGCCGATGAGGCCGCCGGAGAGCGCGAACGCGCCGACGTAGCGGCGCGGGTTCCGCGCGACGGACTCCGTCGCGAGGCAGGCCCCCTGCGAGAACCCCCCCCACGGCCACCCGATCCTCGGGGACCCCGGCCTCGACCGGCGTCCCGACGCAGTCGGCGATGGCCCGCAGTCCCGAGGACCGCCCGGGTTCGTTCGCCGAGACCGGCGCGAGGAACGGCTGGGGGTACCAGGTGTTGCGGTTCGCCCCCGGCGCGAGGGAGGCGACGCCGTCGACGCCGATCTCGCGGGCGAGGTCGAGGATACCCCGCGCGGTCGCCTGCCGTGCAGGAGGACGACGCCCGCCCGCGCTTCCCCGGGCGGAACCCCCGCCCGCCGTGGCTCGGTCCCTTAGTGCGGTCCGTCGATCCGCCCGTCACCGCCGTCCGTCCGGAACGGGTCGATACCAGACGCAGCCGCTCCGCCCCTATGAACGCTCCCGGACACGGACGCGAGCAGGTGACGTCGGCGTCACCACCGGACACTGTCGGGGGAGACTGCCGGAGGACGGGACCACCGTGGACGATCCGATCCCCTGATCCGGTCCCCCGGTCGCGTTCTCCCCCCGAGGGGCGCTCACCCGTTCCGACCCCTCCCGTGCTGTCCCATCCCCCGGTCGTCGAGCGTCTCGAGGAACGAAAAAACGTGGTTCCTCGCGGCTTCCGGGTGGCCGGTCACGACCTGGTCGTCGCTCCCCGCGGCGATCTCCTGAGGGCGTGCTGGATGCGGTCGAGTGTGCCGAGGGCCGGTGTCGGGTCCCGCTCGGCCCGTGACCGGAGCTGTTCGGAGCGGGCTCGGAGCCGGTCACTTGCTTCCGGGTCGGTCGTCGCCTCCCGTCCGGCATCCACCGCCTCGGCGCCCCGGTGGAGCAGGTCTCGTGTGGTTCGGTACCACCCATCGAACCACGGATCCCGGTCCCCGGATACGTAGCGACGACGGGGCGAAACCGGACGGTCGGGCGGTTCCCGTCGGAGCCGTCCCCGTCGGGGATCGGGTTCGTGAGGTCCATCACGGCGACCGCGGGCGCGATCCACTCCTCCGGCTTCGGTTCGGCGGTACGGAGCGACCGTTCTCCCGGAAGGCCTTTGCCCTCCCTCCCGGTAGGGGCGGTGTGAGCATCTATCGTGTGGTCCGGGCGGTCGCGGACGCCTCCGGCGACGAGCCCGTCGACTGGACGGCGGCCGCGGAGGCGGCGAAGGCCGCGACCGAACCGGGGTCGCTCGACCTGACCGCGGCCGAGCGGACCGGCTACGCGGACGACGTCGGCGAGGCCCGCGACCGCATCCGCGAGGTCACCGGTGTCGGGTTCGACCTCCCCGACACCGTGGAGGTACAGCACCGCCACCACTGGATCGACGCGAACGTGGAGACGTTCAGGCGGGTGATGCGCCCGCTGGCCGGCAGCGTCGGCCCGCTCCCCGGCCTCGCCCGTTCGGTCAACACCGGGTCGATGGCCGTCTCGCTGACGTTCCTCGCGAACAACGTCCTCGGGCAGTACGACCCGCTGCTCCTGGGCGAGCCGGCCGACGACCACAAGCTCTACTTCGTCCACCCGAACATCGGGACGGTCGCGGCCTCGCTCTCGGTCGACGAGACGCGGTTCCGCCGGTGGATCGCGTTCCACGAGGTGGCTCACGCCGCGGAGTTCGGCGCCGCCCCGTGGCTCCCGGGTCAGCTCGAGTCGGACGTCGAGGCCGCCATCGAGGCGCTGAAGGCCGGCAGCCTCGACCGCGAGGCGCTGCGCGCGCTCGACACCACCATGACCGCCGTCGAGGGGTACGCCGAACTCGTGATGGACCGGGCCTTCGACGGCGAGTACGCCGACCTCCGGGCGAAGCTCGAGGCCCGGCGCCGCGGGCGCGGGTCGCTGACGAAGCTGATCCGGCGGCTGCTCGGGCTCGGGATGAAGCGCCAGCAGTACGAGCGCGGCAAGCGGTTCTTCGACGCGGTCGCCGACGCGCGCGGGCTCGAGGGGGCCGCGGCCGTCTGGGAGCGGCCCGAGACGCTCCCGACGAGCGAGGAGATCGACGACCCCGAACGCTGGCTCCGGCGGATCCCGGCCTGATACGGAGGGCGTGGTCCGGACCGGCGATCACGCCGCCCGGCGGTTCAGGTAGACGCCGATCAGCCCCGCGAGGACGGCGAACCCCGCGAGGATCCCGAACAGCACGCCCGGGGACCACCTCGACAGGACCAAGCCCGCGACCGCCGAACCGAGCGCGCCGACGCCGAACACGGCGATGTAGGTCCACCCGAACGAGAGTCCCCGGAGGTCGGCGGGGACGTGCCTCGAGATGACCTCCTGGTTGACCGGCGCCTCGAGGAAGAGGAAGAAGCCGAGCATCGCGGAGACGAGAAGCAGCGGGCCGAGACCGGCGTTCGCCGCCGGCACGAACGCGACCGCGACGAGGGCGAGCACGGCGAAGTTGGCGACGAGGACTCGCTCGGCCCGGAACCGGTCGACGAGCCTGCCACCGACGAACTGACCGGCGCCGCCGAGGACGAGCAGCCCGGAGTAGACGTACTGGCTCGGCTCGAACGATCGGCCCGCGAACGCCACCGGATCGAAGAGCGGGAGGTCGGCCAGGATGTCGGGGAGGAAGGTGAACGCCCCGCGGTAGTAGAGGCCGTAGAGGTTCCCGATGAAGAAGACGAGGAGGAAGCCGCCGGCGAACAGGAGCCGCGAGTCCGACACGAACCGGCGGAGACCGTCCGGTCCTCCCCGCCCGTCCGTGTCGGCGTCCTCCCCTCCGGCTCCGTCGGTGACGGGGGCATCCGCGTCGACGGCGGCGGTCTCGTCGAACTCCAGGCGGAGCGCGAGGACCACGGCGAACGCCGCGGGGAGCACGAGCAGGGCGGCGACGGTCCGCCACCCGAACAACGCGAGGAGGATCGCGCCCAGCAGGGGGCCAGTCGCGACGCCGACGTTCCCGGCGGCGCCGTGGTAGGCGAACGCCGTGCCGCGCTCCTTCGCGCCGCGGCTGATGAGCGAGAGTCCGGCGGGGTGGTAGACGCTCGCCGCGACCCCCCACACCAGGAGCCCGAGCGACAGGACCGCGAGGTTCGGGGCGGCGCTCACGAGCAGGAACCCGCCGCCCATCCCGGCCATGCTCGCGACGATGAGCCGTTTCGCGCTGAAGCGGTCCGAGAGGACGCCGCTCGGGAGCGCGCCGACCCCGGTGAACGCGTAGCTCGCGCCGACGATCACGCCGAGAAACGCCGTCGTCGTCGAGAACGCGTCGAGCCAGACGACGACGAAGATCGGGACGACGAGCTCGTACGTGTGGAACGTCGCGTGCCCGAGCATCGTGAACGCGGTGAGCGCGCGGTCGTTCCGGTCCATGCGACGGGGCACCGTGCCCGTCGGTATGAGTGTGTCCCCCGCTGGATTCGGACACGCTAGAGCCCGTCCGTCCCTCCCCCGCTCCCGGTGCGTTTATACTCGCGCCGGACGCCGTACGACTATGTCGGGAAGACCGCTCGACGTCCTCGAGGAGACGCTCGGCGACCGCGTGACGGTCCAGCTGAAGGGTGGCGAGGTGTACACCGGCGTGCTCGCGGGCTACGACCAGCACATGAACCTCGTCGTCGAGGACGGGGACAACACAACGATTATACGCGGCGACAACGTCGTCTCGATACAACCATGACCGGTGCGGGCACCCCTTCTCAGGGCAAGAAGAACAAGACGACCCACGTCAAGTGTCGACGCTGCGGAGAGAAGTCCTATCACGTCCGGAAGAAGGTCTGTGCGAGCTGCGGGTTCGGCAAGTCCGCCGAGCGCCGAGATTACGCCTGGCAGGAGAAGGCCGGCGACAGCTGAACGGGCGTCCACGAACCGACGGTCTTCACCCTTCGTACCCGTCCCCACCCGTCGAGCCACCGTACCGCCCGTGAGCCATCGGGACGCCACTCGCCGAGGGGTCATCGCAGCATCCGTTCCACCTCCTCTCGTCGGATCGGCCGCCCCTCGGTTCCGGACCGGGCGACCGGTCCCCGGTCCCGTCACCGTCGCTCCGAGCGGCGGGTAGTGGTCCCCGGCGCGGCGTCCCAGGTGCCGCGGGGTCGGGGTCCGATCGCTCGCGGGGGCCGGCGCCTCCCGCGGCACGTCCGCAAATCCGCGGCATATCTGCAACACGTAGGATGCACGCGACGGCGTGTGCGGAGGATATATGCAAGTTAGTGCATATACACGCCCGTGCATATCTCGCTCTGGGCACAGTCACGAACGTTTTTGCCCCTCGCCCCGACACCTCCGATGATGACCGCCACCGGTCCGCGGGAGAAGTGCGGCGTCGTCGGCGTCTCGCTCGGCGACCGTCCCTCGGCACGGCCCCTGTACTACGCGCTCTACGCGCTCCAGCACCGCGGGCAGGAGTCGGCCGGCATCGTCACCCACGACGGCTTCCAGCAGCACTCGCACGTCGAGATGGGGCTCGTCGGGGACGCGTTCGACGAGGGCGACCTCGCTGGGCTGAACGGCTCCGGGGGTATCGGCCACGTCCGCTACCCCACGGCCGGTTCGGTCGACTCCTCCTGTGCCCAGCCGTTCTCCGTCTCGTTCAAGTCCGGCTCGCTCGGGCTCTCGCACAACGGCAACCTCGTCAACGCCGGGGAGATCCGCGACGAACTCGCCGCCATGGGCCACGCCTTCACCAGCGACGGCGACACGGAGGTGATCGCCCACGACCTCGCCCGGAACCTGCTGGAGGAGGACCTCGTCCGCGCGGTCAAGCACACGATGCGGCGCATTCACGGGTCCTACTCGCTGACCATCATGCACGACGACACGGTGATGGGGGTGCGCGATCCGGAGGGGAACCGGCCGCTCTGCATCGGCGAACTCGACGACGGCTACATCCTCGCCTCCGAGTCCGCCGCCATCGACGTCCTCGACGCCGAGCTCGTCCGGGACGTCCGGCCGGGCGAACTCGTCATCCTCCAGCCCGGCGGGGGCGGCTTCGACGCCTACCAGCTGTTCGATCGCGAGAACACCGCCCACTGCTTCTTCGAGCACGTCTACTTCGCCCGCCCGGACTCGACGATGGACGGTCACCTCGTCTACGAGGTCCGACGCGAACTGGGTCGACAGCTCTGGGCCGAATCGGGGGTCGATTCGGACGTGGTGATGCCGGTCCCGGACTCCGGACGGGCGTTCGCGTCCGGCTACGCCGAGGCCGCCCAGGAGGACGGCGCGGGCGTCGAGTTCGCCGAGGGGCTGATGAAGAACCGGTACGTCGGCCGGACGTTCATCATGCCGACGCAGGACGCCCGCGAGCGCGCGGTGCGGCTGAAGCTCAACCCCATCTCGGACGTCGTCGAGGGCCGGAGGGGGACGCTGATCGACGACTCCATCGTCCGCGGGACGACCTCGACACAGCTCGTCCACCTGATGCGCGACGTCGGCGCCGAGTCGGTCCACGTCCGCATCGGCGCCCCGCCCATCGTCGCCCCCTGCTACATGGGCATCGACATGGCGACCCGCGAGGAGCTCATCGCGCCGGACCGCTCGGTCGAGGAGACACGGGAGGAGATCGGCGCCGACTCGCTCGCGTACCTCTCAATCGACGCCGTCGCCGAGGCGCTCTCGTCCTCCCGGGAGGACCTCTGTCTGGGCTGCGTGACCGGCGAGTACCCCTACGACATCGATGGGGAGACGACCGACCGGGACGTCGAGCGGCCGGTCATCGGCGGCGCCGAGGCGGCCCCGGGCGACGACTGATCCCCGGTTCCCCCGCCGACACCTCCACCCCGGTGGGGCGTTCGCCCGGTCGACGTCGCGATGCGGGTCGCCCGCGACGGTCAGTCGTGCCGACTCCGCCATCGTCCCGACGAGGTCCCGCGAGAACCGGACGCCGGTGACCCGCGTCAGCAGCGTCCCGACGGTCGCCGCCACCTCCGCGAGCGCGTGGGAACCCCTGTTTTCGCAGGCACGGCTCGCGGTAGCGTTCGGAGAACCGTAACTGTCACTCTCTTCGGTAGTCGTTCCGAGGTGGCGGTCGACCGACCCGCTCAGTAGATCACGTACAGCATCGCGTAAACGACGTTGCCGAGGAGGAACGAGACGAGCCACAGGGAGGCGGCGACCCGGCCGACCCGCCGGTGTCGGGTCCCGAACACGTCGGATACGGGCCGCGTGAGACCGAGCAGGAGGACGTAGTAGAGCAGCGGCACGCAGACGATGGCGAGCAGGACGTGCACAGCCAGCAGGGGCAGGTAGACGAACCGGTAGACCGTCTCCGGTCCGGGGAACGGCGCCGGCCCCTGGATCGACACCTTGTAGAGGTAGAGTCCGAGGAAGACCGCGAACAGCGCGACCGAGACGAGCATCAGCGCCCGGTGACGCCGGTAGTCCCCCCGTCGGGCCGAGAGGACCCCCGCGACGATGGTGACGATGGTGACGGTGCTCACGACGGCGTTGACGTGCGGGATGGCGGCGAGCAGCGACGCCGGCGCGGGGAGCGCTTCCGTCGGCACGACCTGGAGGGCGGCCCCGAAGACCAGCGCGAGCGACACCGCCGACAGCACCCCCGTCAGCGCCGGGACGTGTTCGCGTGCCCAGGACTGCATACCCGAGGGTAAGTCGCCGGGGGGCTTGAATCGTCCCCGAGAGCGTGTCACAGGGACGGCCATGTACGGCGGGCGCGACCCGAACTCGTCGCCGGTACTTCCCGGGGGCGGCCTCGAACGGGATCGGTATCCTCGACGACCGGGGAACGGCCGTTCCGCGTCCCCGGCCACCGTCCCGGTCGGGGTCGCGTCGGATTTAAATGGCCGAGAGGCGACCGGCCGAACGACAGGAATCCATGACGGGGACTGACACTCGAGCGGTCGAGGGCGGCTCCGACGCGAGGGACTACGACGTCGTCGTCGTCGGGGCGGGCTTCTCGGGGCTGTACCTCCTCCACCGTTTGCGCGACGAGATCGGCCTCTCGGTCAAGGTCATCGAGAAGGCCGAGGACGTCGGCGGCACGTGGTACTGGAACCGGTACCCCGGTGCCCGCTGTGACAGCGAGAGCCACATCTACTGCTACTCGTTCGACGAGGAGATCCTGAACGAGTGGACGTGGAGCCAGCGGTACCCCGAACAGCCGGAGGTCCTCGAGTACCTCCGGTTCGTCGCGGAAGGCCTCGACCTGCGGCGGGACATCGACTTCGGGAGGGAGGTCACGTCGGCGACGTTCGACGAGGGATCGGGCATGTGGGAGGTCGAAACCGACGACGGGGCTCGCGTGACCTCCCGGTTCCTCGTCACGGCCGTCGGCTGCCTCTCGGAACCCTACGTCCCGGAGTTCGAGGGGATCGACTCCTTCGAGGGGGAGTCGTACCACACCGGCAGGTGGCCCCACGACCCCGTCGACTTCGAGGGCAAGCACGTCGGCGTCGTCGGCACGGGCGCGACGGGTATCCAGGTGATCCCGGAGGTCGCGAAGGAGGCGGGTCACCTGACCGTGTTCCAGCGGACGCCGAACTACGCCGTCCCCGCGCGGAACCGCCCGCTGGGCGAGGACGACTGGGAGGAGATCCAGCGGCACTACGACGAGATCCTGGCGGAGGCACACGACTCCTCCGGAGGGATGCCGTTCGAGCCCATGCGCGATACCGCGGCGGACCTGTCGATGGAGGAGATGGAGGAGATGCTGGAGCCGCGGTGGAAGGAGGGCGGCATGCGGTTCCGGGGCGCGTTCGAGGACCTGGTGACGAACCCGGAGACCAACGAAATGGTCTCGGAGTACCTCCGGAACAGGATCCGCGAGGCGGTCGACGATCCGGAGCTCGCCGAAAAGCTCGTGCCGACGGACCACTACTACGGCACCAAGCGGCCGCCGCTACACACCGACTACTACGGGACGTTCAACCGGGACGACGTGAGCCTCGTGGACGTCAGAGCGGCCCCGATCGAGCGCGTGACCCCGGACGGGATTCGGACCACCGAGGCGGCGTACGAACTCGATATCATCGTCTACGCCACGGGCTTCGACGCGATGACGGGGACGCTGTTGCGGATGGACATCCGGGGCCGGGACGGGGTGACGCTCTCCGAGACGTGGGCGGACGGTCCCCGGACCTACCTCGGGCTCGCCGTCCACGGGTTCCCGAACCTGTTCACGATCACCGGCCCACAGAGCCCGTCGGTGCTCAGCAACATGCCCGTCTCCATTGAGCACCACGTGGAGTGGGTCAGCGACGCCATCGAGTACCTCCTCTCCCGCGACGTCGGGGTGATCGAACCGACGGCCGAGGCGGAGGACGCCTGGACCGAGCACAACCGGCTGGTGGCCGAGGAGACGCTCTACACGACCGCCGACTCCTGGTACATGAACGAGAACGTCCCCGACAAGCCGACGGTCTTCACGCCGTACGTCGGGGGTGTCGACACGTACCACGACACGATCCTGGAGGTCGCGGAGAAGGGCTACGAGGGGTTCGAACTGGTCGATTCGGTCCGGGACCTGGGTCGGGGGAGCGGTGAACCGGAGCTGAGCGTGATGGGGGAGGAGCTACCGACGAGGTGACGTGCGGGCCCTGAACGGCTCAGCCGCGGCATCGCCGACAGTGATCGGAGTCACGACCCACGCCGATCGACTTGCAGTCGTTACAGGTTAGCTCACCGCAGTCGGCACACTCGAACCCGCCCTCGGTCGCTCCGGTCGGGTCGCCGCCGACCGCGGGACTGCCACACAGGTGGCACGTCGAGGCCATGCCACCACTCTCGTGCAGCCGAGTAAAAAAGACCCCGAGCGAAGGACGGATTGTGAAACCGATCGTCTACCGGCGGACCTCTACGGCAGCGCCCCGGCTGTCGGTTCTGCCGCCGTAGGATGTTGCGTGGGTGCCGTCCCATAGGGACAACACCCGCACTGCGTGGGCGGAGCCCACGTGATGCAGTGCGTGGGACCGGATTTGAACCACGGTCGCGTCAGAGACGCTCCCTGGCCCAAACCGGCCGCGTACTGCCGGAGCAGTGCGTGGGACCGGATTTGAACCACGGTCGCATCGGAGACGCTCCCTGGCCCAAACCGGCCGCGTACTGCCGGAGCAGTGCGTGGGACCGGATTTGAACCGGCGGACCTCTACAGGACAGCGCCCTCAACGCTGCGCCGTTGGCCTGGCTTGGCTACCCACGCACCCTGCGTCTTGGTGCATTCGTCCGTTCATGAGAAGGCTACTAAAACTGCTCGCTTTCGGGCCGTGTCGGTCCGCCTCGGGACAGGACCGATCGTCTCGACGGCTTCCGTCGTGCCGTCCCCTCGGATCGAACGGCCGCCCTGGATCGGCCCGCTCGCCGGTCGAGTGGCCGGCCGGAGGTCGTCGCAGGTCGGCACCAATCTCGACGCGCCGGCGGGGTTCACCGCCGGCGGAAGCGGGAGTCCGTCCGCGCGCGCTCGCCGGATTCCGGGAAGACGAACCACGTCACCAGGGCGCCGAAGACGAGCCCGACCAGGGCGACCGCCACCGTGACGGCGGGCGAGACGTCGCCCTGGAGGGTGATGAGCCCCGCCGAGGCGCCGATGACGAGCGAGAAGGCCACCTTCACGCGGAAGGCGAGCGACTCGCGGTCGGCCGAGGGTATCGGCCCGACCATCAGCCGCGTCGCCCCCGGACGCTCACGGAGACGTGCATCCCGGCGAACCGCCACCGACCCGGCCCCGGATCCGTCTCGGCCTCGAGTTCCCGCTCGTCGAGGCGCACCATCGGCCCGGACCACCGGGTGTCGAACTCGTAGCGGACCCCGGCGTCCGTGTCGTTCCAGCCCATGAAGACGTCGTCGCTGAACCACGCTTCGTCCTCCCGCTCCTCGACGAGGAGCCGCGAGGAGGTCACCGCCCAGCCCTCGGTGGTCGCGGTCTGGTCGCGCAGCCCCGCCGAGACCTCCTCGTAGCCGGTCAGTCGCTCGCCGACACCGAACTTCACCGTCCGTTCCGACTCGAGGAAGTACGGGTGGAGCGGGTCGCCATCCCGGAGCGCCTGGTAGTAGTCGCGGACGGTCGCTTCCGCGTCCATGTCGGCCGGTCGTCTCGGGGTGACTTACCGGTACTGGATGGGCCCTCCTCGCCTCCCGGGACTCCCTCGTCGCGTCGATCACCGACAGGTCGTCGTCGACCGCCAGCGTCAGCGCCTCCCCGTCGGCCCTGAAGGTGAACCGCGCGTCGAACGGGCCGGTCGAGACCACTTCCTCCTCGTAGTCCATGTGGATCCGGTCGATCCCGTAGATCCCCTCGCCGGACCGGGCGATGGGGTCGAGCCCGTGGTCGAGCAGGAACGACAGCAGTTCGGTGTCGGCCACGAGCCGGAGGACGAACGGCCCCCGGAGGTCGTTGATGCAGTTCGTACACGTCGCGTCAAACTCGACCGCGTGCCGGCTGTCACACCGATCACGGAGGCCGTCGCCGGCGTCGTGCCCCTCGCAGACCTCGACCGACTCCTCCAGCGGCGCCGACACCGCGAACAGATGCCGCTCGCCTCCGCCGGGAACTCGATGTTCGCCCAGGGCCCAGGCGGCCTCGAAGGCCTCCGACATCGTCCGATCGGCGACCCGCAGTAGTGACACGGGTGGTCGATCCGCGTCGGCTCCACCACGGGCGTCTCGGTGACCACACCGGAAGAGGATGACCTCGACCACGCGCCGGCCCGCCTGGCGGAGCGTAGCCGTCCTCGCTTCCGGACGAACTGTCCGACGACTCGCTCCAAGTGGTAGTTGAGCTGCCCCGAGTCCCGCACCCCGACCCGTTCGCGCAGCTCCGAGAACTGGAGCGGCTCGCCGGCCTCGCCGAGCGCCCGGAGGATCTCCATGCGGGTTTCGTTGCCGAGCACCTCGAACCCCTCGTCCGGCGGCAGCGCCGACGTGTCCGAACGGTCCCCCTGGCCCACCATTACCGCCCCACGACGAGCACCGACCTAAATCCCCGTCCTATCGCCCGAACGCCCTATCGCCCGAAGGCTCCACCGCCGAGCGTCCACCGCCCGCTGGCCGGTCACATGAACCCGCGGTCCACCTCGTCGGTCTCCACGAGGTCGTCGAGTTCGGCGTCCAGCAGCTCCTCGGCCTCCTCGAACGTGTCCGACAGCTCGTCCAGCCCCTCGGGCCGGTCGGTCATCTCGTACTCCATCGGGCCGAACGCCGGCGAGTCCATCGCCTCCATCACGTCCTCGAAGAGCGCGTCGCCGGTCGTCGGCGCGTCCGCGTGGGTCTCGATGACCGACTCGAGCCGCCTCGCGGTTCGCTCGGCCTCGGACTCGTCCTCGATCGGTCGCTGGACGCCGAACCGGCCCGCCGACTCGTCGGGAAACAGCGGGTCGAGGTCGTCGTCGATCCGGCGGGCCACCTCGGCGCCGACGCCCTTCACGTCGTAGGGGTTCTTCGCGTACGTCTTGACCTGGAAGACGCCCGCGTCCGGGTGGCCGAAAAAGAGGTCCTCGCCGAGGCCACCTCGCCGGTCGCCGGCGACCGCGCGCCAGCCGTCCGGGTTCGCCTTCGACTCGACGACGGATTCCATGATGTCCTGCCAGTCGCGAACGCGCATTGGACGGGCCTCCGGCCGCCCGGGGCAAGAACGTGTCGACCGCGACGGCTACCGAACCTCGGGTGGCGCCGGAAACCGGGATCGGCGAGCGAAAGAACCGGTCCGTGTCGCCGGTCACCCGTGCGCTCGTGCCCCCCGTCTCCCGGGGCAGTACTCGCCGCCGAGCGGCATCGGGACGGTCGCGACGACGTGCTCCGGTCGCGAAACGGTCGGGCGCATCCCCCGGAGCTACGCGCGGCGCGGACGACCGCCCGTGCCGGTGGCAGGACCGGGGTCGGGCGCGCGCACCGACAGGCTCTTTCCGCCGACGGCGAAGGGAGGGGTGTGAACGTTCGCGGGCCGGTGGTCGACCCGGGCGAGACGCGCACGGTCGACACGCACAACGGACGGACCGAACTCGCGGAGGTCCGCCTCCGGCCCGAGCGCGGGGCGGCCGAGCCCGTGAGGGTCACCCTCTGGGGGAAGTGGACCGAAACCGCCGAACTGCTCGAACCGGGGATGGAGCTCCTGGTCACCGACGTCGAGACCGACGAGTTCCGCGGGGAAACCACCTACGCCACCACGCCCGAGTCCTACGTCGTCGTCGAGCCCGAGTTCCTCGTGGACGTGACCGACGTCCGGGCGTGGGTCCAGTGCCCGCGGATGTACTACCTGAACAAGCTCTCGGGGGTGCCACTCGAGTACCCCGTGGTCAAGGGGACCATCGTCCACGAGGTGTTCGGCGACCTCCTGCGGGGCCGCGGGCTCGAGGAGAGCATCGAGGAGCGGGTCTCGGAGGCGGGCCTCGAACTCGGGCTCCTGGGACGCGACGCCGGGGAGGTGACCGACGAGGTGCGGCGGAACGCCGCGGCCATCGAGGGCTGGCTCCGGCAGGGCCGACTCGACGGCGACACCTTCTCGCCCGAGGCGGGCGAGTGGCGCTCCGAACGCACGCTCGTCTCCGAGCGGTTCGGCATCAAGGGTCGGGCGGACGCGGTGAGACGTGGGATGCCCGTCGAGCTGAAGACGGGCAAGAACACGAACCGCGAGCCCCGGTTCCAGGACAAGGTGCAGGCGGCCTGCTACGCGCTCCTGCTCGGCGAGCGCGACGGCGACCATCCCGACACGGGGACCCTGCTGTACACCAAGAACTCGGCGCTCGACCGCTCTGACGCGGACGGCGACCTCTCGCCCGCCAAGGAGTTCTCGGTGAGCGGCGGCTTCCTCGACTACGTCCTCCGCCAGCGGAACGGCATCGCCGCGATGGAGTTCGACTCCTCCGTCCCCACCGGGTACGAGGCCGACGCGAGGTGCGAGTACTGCTTCGAGCGGGACACCTGCATGGTCGTCGCCGGCCGGCTGGACCAGGAGTCGAAGGCCGGTACGGTCGGGACGCCGGTCCCCGAAGCGGAGCGCGAGTACTTCGAGCGGTTCTACCGGGCGATCGAGGCGGAACGACGGGCGGTCCACCGCGAGTACCACAAGCTCTGGGAGCAGACCGCCGAGGAGCGGGCCGAGGACGACCGCGCGCTCGTTGACCTCGACCCGGTCTCCCACGAGCGGATCGAGGGCGGCCGCTGGCGGCTGACCGCCGAGAAGGACCCCGCGACGGTCTCGAAGATCCGCGAGGGCGACCTCGTGCTGGCCAGCGAGGGCCACCCCGTCCGGACCCGTTCGGAGCTCGGCCGGGTCGACCGGCTCGACGGCCGGGTGGTCGTCACGACCGACGAGCCGCTCGACCTCCGACGGGTCGACGTCTACCCCTCGGAGTTCACCGTCGACCGGCAGCTCGGGGCGCTCCACGACGCGATACTCCGGGGGGACGGGGACCGCAAGAACGTGCTGTTCGGCCGGCGCGGTCCCGAGTTCTCCTTCGAGGAGGTCTCCGGGACGTACATCGACAACAACGACTCACAGGACGAGGCGGTCCGCCTCGCGCTCGCCGCCGAGGACTTCACGCTCGTCCACGGCCCCCCGGGGACCGGCAAGACGTACACGCTCGCGCGGGCCGTCCGCGAACTGGTCGATCGGGGCGATCGGGTCCTCCTCTCGGCGTTCACCAATCGCGCGGTCGACAACGCGCTGGAGGCGCTCCGCGAGCAGGGGTTCGACGAGTTCGTCCGCGTCGGCTCGGAGACGGGCGTCCGCGAGGACACCCTGCCGTACCTGCTGGAGACGAGCGGCGACCCCGTCGAGCGGGCGACCGAGTTCCGCGAGGCGCCGGTCGTGGCCGCGACGACCGCCTCCTGTGGCTCGCGGGTGATGCGCGAGGCCGAGTTCGACGTCGCGGTCGTCGACGAGGCCGGACAGCTCACGGAACCGGGCACGTTCCTCGCCACCAACCGCGCCGACCGGTTCGTCCTCGTCGGGGACCACCAGCAGCTCCCACCCGTCGTTAGAGCGGAGAACGACCTCCGGACGTCGCTGTTCGAGCGACTCATCGAGCGCTATCCCGACGCCGGGGTGATGCTCGACCGCCAGTACCGGATGAACCAGCGGATCCAGTGGTTCTCGTCGACGGAGTTCTACGACGGGGCGCTCCGCCCCGCCACGCCCGACGTCGCCGGCCAGGGCCTCTCGGACCTGCCGGGCGTCTCGGTCGGATCGCTCCCGGCGGACCTGCGGGACCCCGTCTACTTCCGCGACCCCGGCGGGACGCAGTCGGGCAACTCGAACCCGCGGGAGGCCGAGGCGGTCGCCGGGATCGTGGAGCGGTTCCTCGAGGCCGGCGTCGATCCGTCGGACGTCGGCGTCATCGCGCCGTTCCGGGCGCAGGTGGCCGAGATCGGCCGGCGGGTGCCGGGGGTCGCCGTCGACACCGTCGACCGGTTCCAGGGCTCGGCGAAGGAGGTGATCGTCGTCTCGTTCACCGCGACCGGCGGGACAGACGGGCCCATCTTCGAGGACCACCGCCGGATGAACGTGGCGCTGACGCGGGCGAGGCGGTCGCTGGTCGTCGTCGGCGATCGAGCCGCTCTGGGATCGGACCCGTTCTACGCGCGGCTGCTCCGCTGGGCCGACGCCTGAACGGCTCCCGGGGGCAACGAGTCCCGGCCGAGGACGGACGGGGACGAGGGTGACTACTGTGCTGCCGTTCCGTGACCCCTCGATGGGTCCAACGGGCTCTCCCGGCGGCGCGGCGGCGACGGGCGAGTGATGGGTGTTGCCGGCGGCCCGGGGCCGTCCGGTGACCCGGGTTCGGCTCGGGGACGTACCGGACCCGCGGGCTCACACCCTGTGTTTCGGGATCTCGGCCCACCGGTCGATCAGGTAGCCGAGCGAGAGGCCGTATATCCAGTGGGAGACGAGCGACACGACCACGAAGGTGCCGACGGTGACGGCGCCGCCGCCGGGCCAGAACGCGAACAGGAAGCCGAACCAGTAGGCGGTCGTGAAGGTGGCCCCGCGGACGTACCGCGGCGACTCCGGCGGGAGGAAGTTCCCGATGACCAGGAACTGGACCGGGAGGAGCGTCGACCCGCCGAGGACGAAGACGACGAGCCCGAGCGCGAGGCTCGGCTGGAACCCGAAGAACGACATGATCGAGGAGAACTCCACGATCGGCGCCGTCCGGAACAGACCGAGCGCGACGGGCGCCCCGACCAGCAGCGGGAGCATCAGGATCATCCCGACCACGCCGCCGAGCATCGCGGTCCCGATCAGCCGGACGGTTATGGGGAGTTGTGCCGTGCTGCCGTCGAGCGTGTCACTCGCGGTCGATCGGAGCCCGTCGGTCGCCCCCGTCCGTATCAGTCCGTCCTCGCGAGTGCGACGTCCCCGTCGTCCTCGTCCCCGTCCCCGTCCTCGATGCTCGCCATCACTCGCCGGTGGAACTCCCGCAGCACGGCGCTCTCGTCCTCGGCGAGCACCGTGTCCGAGGCGACGAGCGTCGCCAGCCCGAACGCCCGCGGGGTGGGGGAGTCCACGGTCCGGGCGACCACGTCGATCGCCCCCTCGCGTATCCCGCCGAGGACCTCCACGATGCCCGCGAGGTCGAGCCGGTCCTCGAGGATCTCGCGGTAGGTCTCCTCGAGCACCGCGAACCCCTCCAGGTCCTCCGCGAACCCGAGGAGCATCTCGCTGGAGACCTGCTGCTGGCTCGCTGACTTCTCGTGGCCCTTGTACCGCTTGAGTATCATCAGCGACCGGGTGGCGTTGATCCGGAAGTACCGCTTCAGCAGATCGGTCCCGGAGAGCGCCGAGCGCAGGTCCGCCCGGGCGTCGGCCGGGTCGATTCCCTTGAGTAGGCCCGCGAGGTCGACCTTGCGGTTGAGCGGCATCGAGAGCGTGAACCCGTGGTCGGCGACGGCCACCTGCACGTTCGCGTTCGCCGCCCGAGCGACCCGGTAGGCCAGCAGCCGGGAGAAGCCGTCGTTGAACCGGCGACCGTAGTTCGAGTGGACGTAGTAGTTCCGCCGGTAGCGCTCGCGGTCCAGCTCCTCCTCGACGACCAGCCGTCCGTCGGTAGAGACGCTCCCGGCGCCCGCGTACCGGACCTGCTCGTCGAACATCCGGGTCACTGCGCGAACCGCGTTATCGTCTAGGGGGAACCCACGGATCCACCGTCGGACGGCTGGCGGACCGCCCTCCTCGAACCGCTCCAGCAGTTCCCGCTGGAAGCCGAGTATCTCCCGGCCGAGGTCGTAGGAGAGCGGGAGCCGCTCGGAGTACCACGACGGGACCGTCGGCCGGTCGCTCGTCGGGTCGACGTACGCCTTCGACCCCCGGCGGTAGCGGTACTCGTAGCGGTTCCCCCCGATGACGAACACGTCCCCCGGCTCCAGGGTGTCGAGGTACTCCTCGTCGAGCTGGCCGACCCACTCGCTCCCCGACCGGGTGAGCACGTCGACGGTGAACGAGTCCGGGATGGTCCCGACGTTGGTCATGTAGATGACCCGCGCGAGCCGGCCGCGCTTGCCGATCAGCCGCTCCCCCACCTCGTACTCCTCGTAGTGGTGCTCGCCGCCGGGCGGGTCGTTCGTGTCCCGCCAGACCTTCGCGTAGACGTTGCGGTCCTCCATCCCCTCGTAGTCCGCCGTGAGATACCGCATCAGGTCCTCCCACGCCGAGTCGGTGTAGTTCCGGTAGGGGTAGGCCCGCCGGAGGATCCCCCTTACCTCGGCCTCGGGCCGGACGCCGTTTATCGCCATGCCGTAGACGTGCTGTGCGGCGACGTCCCCCGCGTCCTCGGGGACGAAGACGCGGTCGACGAACCCCTTCTCGGCCCGATTCAGCATGACCGCACACTCGACGAGTTCGTCGCGGTCGAGCGCGACCACGCGACCGCGAACGGTCTGCCCCAGCCGGTGGCCGGCGCGACCGACCCGCTGGAGGAGCGCCGCGACCGACTTCGGGGAGCCGACCTGCACTACGAGGTCGATGTGCGGCATGTCGATGCCGAGTTCGAGCGACGTCGACGTGGTGACGACGTCGACGTCCCCCCGCTTGAGCTTCTCCTCGATCCGCTGTCGCTCGCCCTTGGACATCGAGCCGTGGTGACAGCCCGAGTTCCCCTCGTCGTAGGGTTCGAACCGCTCGCGGAGGTTCTGGAGCACCCGCTCGGCGCCCGACCGGGTGTTCGTGAACACGAGCGTGTTCGTCGCCCCCTGGACCCACTCGTGGAGCTGGTCGTAGAACCGGTCGGTGACGACCGAGTGTGGCGTGTCGATGAGGTCGGCCGCCGGCGTCCGGAGTTCGATGTCGAACTCCCTCACGAACCGCGCGTCGACGACGTCGTACTCTCGGGGCGGACCGCCGGGGGACGCCCGGCCGACGAGGAACTCCCCCATCGTCGAGAGCGGTTCGACCGTCGCCGAGCAGCCGATCCGGGTCGGCGAACCGTGGCACATCTCCTCCAGCCGCTCCAGGGAGACCGAGAGGTGGGTCCCGCGCTTGTTCTCCGCGATGCTGTGGATCTCGTCCACGACGACGTACTCGACGGTCCGGAGCTTCTCCCTGAACTTCGGGCTGTTGAGGAGTATCGCCAGCGTCTCCGGGGTGGTGTTCAGGACGTGCGGCGTGGTGTCGAGCATCGCCTGCCGGTCGGCCGAATCCGTGTCGCCGTGGCGGATGGCGTGGCGGATCTCCACCGCCTCGCCGCGGTCTTCGAGCCGCTCCGTGATGCTCTCGAGGGGCACCTCCAGGTTCCGGTGGATGTCGTTGGCCAGCGACCTCAGCGGGGAGACGTACAGCGCGTAGACGGCGTTCTCGAGGCCCTTCTCGCGGTCGCGGCGGAACAGGTCGTCGATGATGGCGGCGAACGAGGCGAGGGTCTTGCCGGAGCCGGTGGGCGCACAGATGAGGCTGTTCGTGCCCTGGTCGATGTTGGGGATGGCCCCGCGCTGTGGCGGGGTGAAGAACCCCCCGTTCCCGGGGACGAACTCGCCGAACGCCTCGACCCACCACTCCCTGACGACCGGCTGGAACCGCTCGAGGACGGCCTCGTCCTCGATGTCCACCGCTCCGGGGTCGAACGGCAGGTCGTCGGCCCTCGCGGCGAGCAGGTCGCGGCCGGAGGGGTCTCCTCGCATCCTCGGCGGGTACGGGTGCCCCCGACAAAGGGCTTCTCACCCCCGACGGGACTGCCGAAACCGGTCGGCCCCTCTCCCGTCGGAAGGCATTAGGCCGTCGCACTCGCGCCCCTCCGCATGCAGGTGACGTTCCTGGGGACCGGGAGCGCGATGCCGACCGGCGAGCGGGTCCAGACCGGCCTGCTCGTCGAGTCGGAAGGCCCCCCGCTGCTGGTCGACTGTGGCAGCGGCGTCCTCCACCGGCTCGCCGGCACCGAGACGGGCTACGAGGCCGTCGACCACGTCCTCCTGACCCACCACCACCTCGACCACGTCTCGGACCTCCTCCCGCTGATCAAGGCGAAGTGGCTGGCCGGCAGCGAGGAACTGCACGTCGCCGGGCCGCCCGGAACGGACGACCTCCTCACTGACCTCCTCGGTGTCCACGACTACATGGAGGACCGGATCGACCTCTCGGTCCGGGAGGTTAGCGCCAAGGACACCCCGTTCGAGTTCGCCGGCTACCACGTCGACGCGGTCGAGACCGTCCACTCGATGCCGTGTCACGCGTACCGCATCGACCGCGGCGGCCCGGCGTTCACTTTCTCGGGGGACACCGAGGCGACCGAGGCCGTCGCCGACCTCGCCGACGGGTCGGCGGTGCTCGCCCACGACTGCTCGTTCCCCGACAGCGTCGACGTCTCGAACCACCCCACGCCCGCACAGCTCGGGGAGGTCCTCGCGGGCCGGGCGTTCGGGACGGTCTACCTGACCCACCTCTATCCCCACACCGACGGCGAGCACGCGGGGATGCTCGAGTCCATCGCCGGGGCTTACGACGGCGACGTCCGGTTCGCCCGGGAGGGCGTGACGGTCCCGGTCGGATGACGGGGTCGGACATCGCGACCGACCAGCTCCGGACCGACCCCGACCTCTACCGGGAGCACTGCCGTCTGCCTGCCGCGGTGCTCGCGTGGGCCGGAAGCGACGTCGGCCAGCAGGTCCGCCTGCGGCGCGGCCGGGAGTGCGTGCTCGCGACGGCCGTCGACACGGCCGACCGGGCGGTCGTCCCGCCGGGAACGGCGGAAATGCTGGATGAGGTCGGTCCGATCCGGGTCGCGGGCGAGGCCCCGACCCCGCGAACGTCGCTCGCCGCTGGCCAGTTCCACGAACGGGCCATCGAGGGGGGACCGCTGGTCGCCGTTGCCCCGCACGGGGGCACCGTCGAACCGCACACGGACGCCCAGGCCAGGCGGCTCGCCGAACGGGGGGCAGCCGTGTGGGCGTGCAACGGCTGGTGGCCGGGCGGACGGGCGTTCGACCGCTGGCACGTCACCTCCGGGGACATCCACCCGGCCTCGTTCCCGGCGCTCGACGGCCTGCTGGGCACGGGGACGGGCAAACGGGGCCGGTTCGAGGCGGCCGTCTCGTTCCACGGCTGGCGTCACGACGGGGTCGGCGTCGGGGGCGGCGCCTCGCGGGAGACCCGCCAGCGGGTCACGGAGGCCGTCGAACGGGTCCTCCCGCCGGAGGTCCCCGTCGAGCGCATCGACGAGGGGGACTACTCGGGAAACTCCCCCGAGAACATCGTGAACTGGCTGACCGCCGACGGGACGAGCGGCGTCCAGATCGAACAGTCGACCGGCGTCCGCTGGCGTCATGGCTCGGGCGTGGCCGACGCGGTGGCGAACGTGCTCCTGTAGTTTCCCAGCGTAGGTGTCGGGCGAGGGTCAGTCCGATCACCGAGCGGGTCGAGGGAAGATACGCGGGAAACGAAAGGGGGAGGACCGGGACCAAGGCGGGACGCAGCCGTCGAGGGGACGGCTCTCTCCGGCTCCACCCGGCGTTGTCCCGAGCGTCCCGTCCGAGGGTTCAAGTACGATACCGGGACCAGACGGCCCGTGACCTGAGTACGCCCCCGGGGCGCGAGCGGGAGCGCGGCGCCACGCGCCGGGGAGCGGGCGGAGGCGCCGCCTGTCAGTTCAGCCGGTAGCGGAGCAGCGCGGCCACGCCCCCGAGGTTCTGCAGCTGCTTCCCGGGGTCGAACTCCCTCGAAAAGACCGTCACCTCGCCGCCCTGCTGCTCGACCGTCTCGACGAGCCCGTTCGCGTCGACGCCCCAGTCCCCCTCGTCGGCCCGCTCCCGCCGGAGCCGCTCGTCGAGCACCAGCAGCTCCTCGACGGCGCCGTACTCGGCGGCCTCCGCCACCTCGTCGATGCCGTAGGCGGCCTTCGCCCCCTCCGCGATGCGGGCCATCAGCTCGTCGATGGCCTCGGCCTCGCGGGCGATCCGGGTCTCGGCCTGCACCTCGTCGACGGCCCCGCGCTTGAGCACCTCGTGGACCCCGCGGTCGCCGACGCTCGCCGTGTCGACCGTCGTCACCTTCCCCGCAAGGTCGGGGTGGTTCTCCCGGATGTAGTCTAGCGCGTCCCCCTTCGTGAACCCTGGTCCGGCGAGGATGATCGCCTCGACGTCCATACGGTCGAGCACGGTCCCCAGTTCGGCGAACAGCTCCTTCCGCGGGCGGGCGAACTCGCCCTTCCCCGTCGGTCCGGTGATGGAGGCCCGTTCCTCGACGCCGTACTGGGCGACCGTGTGGACGTACGCGGCGCCCTCCTCGACGGTGGCGATGGCGACGTCGGGGTTCTCGCTCGCCTCGACGGCCTCCTGGAGCCGCTCGAGCTGGTCGGACTGCCAGCGCTTGGTGACGGTTACCTCCTCGCGCTCCTCGACGTTGAGCGTGTGGTGCTGGCCGAGCTGGTCCTCCCGCGAGCAGTCGACGATCACGCCGCTCACCCGGAGCCGGTTGGCGAACCGGGCGAACTCCACGTCCTTGACCTCGATCTCGACCCGGAGGTGCTCGCGTTCGCCGCCGGTGGTGTCCCCCGAGACCAGGTCCCCGGGTTCGAGCACGTACTGGAGGTGCCAGAGGTCGTCGAGGCTCTCCGGGACGAGCGAGATCCGCTCGCGTCCGCCCTCGACCCGCTCCCGGTCGGCGATGCGCATACCCGTCGCGAGACTCCCGCCGGGTAAGTGCCCTGCTATTTCGATGGCGACCCGACGGTACCGCGGTCGTCCGGCGGTCCCGACGGTCGGGTCTCCTGCTCGCCGGAGATCCGGTCCGTCATCCGTTCCGGGGGACCGTGGATGGAGCGGTCGAACCGGTCGGAGTCGAACCGGATGAGGGCCGAACCGGGATTACACTGCGGCCGCGCCGGTGTCCCTCGCGGACTCGACGCTCGTCCCGGTCGCCTCCGCGAACCCGTTGCCCCAGAGCCACCCCGCGATGATGAGGGCGTAGAAACTGACGAAGAGTCCGACGATGCCACCCAGGAACGGGACGATGTTCAACAGGCCGACTATCACGGCCACCACTATATTCATTAGAATTACATAAACCCAGGCCATCAGGTAGGCCTTGGAGGTGACGACGTCGGAGATGACGCCGAAGTCGAACCCCGCGGCGAAGCTCCTTTCCCTGGCGTAGTTGGCGACGCCCGCGAACCCGACGTACCCGAAGACCAGGAACAGGATCCAGGCGGCGAACGCGCCGCCGATCAACCCGAACACCCCGGCGCCGGCTCCCGCGTCCGATCCCGTGAGGAACGCCAGTATCGATCCGCCGACGAAGACTGCGAACACGATCAGCGGGACGAGCTGGTAGACGAAGCCGATGACGCTTGCGATCAGCCCCTCCTTCAGGAGTTCACCCCATCCGTCGAAGACGGGGGGCTCCTCCGCGCCATCCATCCCGGCCCGGATGGCCCGGACGAGGTAGCCTGCCACCAGGAACAGCGGCACGACGAGAAACGAGAAGATCATCGCTGCCCCGCCGGTCGCCACGGTCTTTATCCACTCCTCCGATTCCGTCGGGTACTTCGCTAGCCTCTCTACCTTCATGTCCATAGTAATCAGTAACAAATAATATTCAGATTAAATATAAATCTTGTGTGAACTCCTGACAACCCGAGTCATGCGACCACCCGAGATGTTCGTGCGATCCCCTCCCAGCGATCGACTTTCGTCGCTCGATCCGGGACCAAATATAGTTTCAGTTATGATAGTCGGTATCAGTCCTCGACCATCCGCGACCCGCCGTTGGGACAGAACTCCTGGATGCGGTCGGGCGAGGCCACCCGGCGGACGAACGACTGATCGGCGAACCGGTCGCGGAACTCGCGGTAGATCATCTTCGCGATGTCGTTCTGGGCGTACTGCCCGGGTTCGAGCCGGACGCTCGTCGCCGTCCGCCCCTCGATAGCCGACGGCGGCCCACCGACCACCCGGGTCTGAGGATCGACCTGGATGCCGACCGCGACCCCGACGGGCGTGTCCCTGTAGTACGTCCGGTCCCCTCGGACCACGAACGACCCCTTCTCGATGTACTCGCCGGACTCGGGGGTCTTCGACACCTGGTCCGGCGTGACCATGTAGACGTCCCCCGCGAACTGACCGGCCTTCCAGACCGACGAGTAGGAGACGGCGAACTGGGCGGCCCCCTCCCGGGAGCTCCCGGGGATGTCGACGTCGCGGGCCGCCTCGCTCGGCCCCGTCGCCTTCAGGATCGTCACGGGGGCGCCGTGGGCCTGGGCGTGGAAGAACAGGTCGCCGCGTTCGGTGTACTTCTTGACGAGCTCCTCGTTCTGGTCGGCGTTGCGGCCCCCGATGACCAGGAACCCGTCGGAGGTGTGGAACCAGCGGAACCGCTCGTACCACCCCTCGTCGCGACGCACGGGTATCGAGGAGCGCGAGAGCCAGTCGATCTCCCGGCCGTCCCCGGCGTCGTCATTCTCGTCCTCGTCCTCGCCCTCGTCCGCGTCCTCGGCCTCCCACGCGTCCCGTCGGGCCTTCACTTCCGCGAGCTCCTGCCGGGTGTCCTCCACTGCCTCGAGCGCCCCCTCCTTCTTCTCGGCGACCCGCTTTGCCTCCTGGTAGAGCCGGTCGGCGTTCCTCTCGACGCCATCGCGGGGGTCCAGCGTCACGCGAGTGTCGTCCAGTTCCAGCGTGACCGTCCCCTCTCGCCCGTCGACGTCGACGACGGCCTCGGCCGCCTCGATGCCGCGCTCGGCGCCCTCCTCGAACTTCGCCGAGATCTCCTCCCAGGGGCGGTCGTTCTCTCGGGCCTCCCGGACCGTGGAGAGGACCTCGTCGACGAGGTCGTAGTTGGCGTACAGCAGCTCCGCCCGCTCGCGCTCGGCCCGCGCCTGCTCCTCGAAGCTCTCGATCGCGCCCTCCTGCTGGGCGATGATGCGCTCCTTCTTCTCGATCTCCGCCTCGAAGTCGGGCCGATCCCGGCCCCCTCCGCCGCCCCCCGCGGTCGCCTCGTCCCGCTCCAGGTCCTGGAAGTAGGTGTCGAGGGCGGCGTTGAACGAGTCGAACCCCTCGCTCTCGAGGGCGGCCCGCTCCTCGAGCGGCACCGGGGAGACGTCGACGACGCGGCCCCCATCGTCGCGGTAGACGCGCGGGTCGAGGTCGCCCTCCTTGAGACGCCGTCGGAGCGCCTCGACGGCCCGGAACAGCCGCCGGTACTCCGCCTCGCCCGCGTCGTCGATGTCCAGCGTCTTCCCGACCCCGGCCCGGGTGCAGAGCTCCTCGCCCCAGAGCCCGCCGAAGTTGAGCTGTGTGGCGAGCGTCCTGACCACGTCAGTGTCCGAGTCGTCCATCGCTGCGGCGAACGCCTCGTAGTCCGCCACGAGCGGGTCGAACCGCGACTCGGGGTAGCCGTACTGTGCGCCGGGCGCGACGGTCCGGGATTTCAGTCGCACGGTGTCCAGCGAGGAGATCACCTCGCGGTCCTCGTTCAGCACCGCGACGTTCCCGTCACCGAACAGTTCGACGACGATCAGCGTGTTCGCGTCGTCGCGCTCGAACCGGAAGGTGAGGATGCGGTCGAACTCGAACTGCTCGACGCCGACGAAGTCCGCCCCCGAAAGCCGGTTCCGGAGCATCATCGCGAAGTTCGGCGGCCGGCCCGGGGCGTCCGGGACCCGTTCGGAGTCGGCGACGTTGACGCGTTTCGGGTCGCGGACCTCCAGCAGCAGTTCGACGCGTCCGCGGTCGAAATCGCGCATCTTCAGCCGGACGAGGTCGTCGTCGTAGAGGTAGGCCTTGTCGACCTTGGTGCCCTCGTACCGGTTCAGTTCCGTCACGAGCGCCGCGAGGTCCACGCTCGTGAGGGCACGCTTCCGTTCCATACCGGGAGTGGCGCCGGACGGCGGAAAGGCGTGTCGGGTCGCCGCCGCAATAACGCCTTACCGGAGCACGGCGGGGTGCGCTACGTACCGGACCCGAGGGCGTAGGCCATCCGCTCGCCCGTCTCCAGGCCGGACCGGAGCGCGGCGTGGACCCTCGGCTCGCCCGCCACCCAGTCCCCCGCACAGTAGAGCCCGTACTCCTCGGCGGACCGGACGGGGCCAGCGGCGACCCCCTCGTCGGGGAGCGCGTACCGCCAGCCCTGGTGGTCGGTCCAGTCCGGGTCGGCGAGTCGCGGATCCTCGAACAGGTCGGCCGTCAGGTCCGCGAGTCCGGCGACGTTCCCCTCGGGCGGGTCGTCGTAGTGCTCGACCGACCAGTCGGGGCTGGCCTGGACGATCAGCAGCGACTCCCCGTCCGGGACGTGGCCCGGCTTGCACTCCTCGCGGGAGACCCACCCGATCTCGTGCTCGCGGTCGGTGTTGACGAGCGCGTAGTACGGCCGATCGAGGGAGAACGGGTAGTGGAGCACCGCCGTCCAGATGCTCCGGTAGGGGACCGCTTCGGCGGCCGCGGCGAGGTCCTCCCGAACCGCGGCGTCCCACTCGGCCCCGCGGAGGAGTTCGGCGGTCTGTGGCGCCGGCGGATTCAGGAGGACGGCGTCGAACGGCCCCCACTCGATCCCGTCGGCGTCGACCAGTCGCCAGACCGCCCCGTCGCGGGCGACCGTCTGGACACGGGTCCGGCGCTCGACCCTCGCGTCGGTGCGTGCGAACAGCCGCGTGGCGATCTGTGTCAGCCCCGACCGGTAGGTCCACTTGTGCTCGTCGGCGTCGCGCCCCTCGGACACCGTGCCCTCGCGGTCGAAGGTGTAGACGGGTCCCTCGGCCTCGACGAGCCCCTCCGCGTCGAGCGTCCCCGTCAGGAGGTCGTTGACGCGCTCGTCGTCGGACTTGACGTAGTTCGCGCCGTAGTCGTACGTGCAGTCCCCGCGTCGCCGGGTCGCCGCGCGGCCGCACACCCCGCCGGACTTCTCGAGGACGGTAACGGAGGCCTCCGGAAGGCCCCCGTCGAGAACGTGTGCCGCGGCAGCGGCCGCCCCTCCCGCGCCGACGATACCGATGTGGGTCATCGCCCGCCCGTACGCGACCCCGGTGGAAAAGCCCGCGCCAACCGGCAGGTCGAGGGTGCCCGAGCCGGCGGGTTCGTGGGGTCGGTCGTGACGACCTACCGGCGGTCCCCCGAATCGGGGTCGGTGACCGTCGGTAAAGGGCCACAAGACCCTATCGGAGTCGGTCGACGAGCCGCAGGAGCGCCTCGTGCCCCCCTTCAACGAGCGGCTCCCCGTGGCCCATGCAGGCCACCTCGAACGCGGGGGTCCGCCGGGCGAACGACCGGATCGACGACCGGAGCGCGCGCATATCGTAGGAGTCCAGCCAGAACGGTGGCGTGAGCTCGCGGTCCTCCTCCCAGACGAGGTCGCCGAGGAAGGCGGCGTCGAGTCCCTCGTGGACGAACGCCGTGTGACCGGGGTTGTGTCCGGGCGTGTGGTA
>PXRQ01000116.1 GCA_003022005.1 Halobacteriales archaeon QS_5_70_15 | reverse complement strand
CATGGTCTGGGTGGTGGGGGCGCCCACGCGGGACTTGTTCTGTCGTTCGGAGTGGTTGAACGCCCGCCACTCCGGCCCCCGGTCGATGTGTTCCTCCTCGACGACGAGCCCGCACTCGTCACAGACGAGCTCGCCCCTGTCGGAGCTCTTCACGATCCGGTCGGCACCACACTCGGGGCAGGTCCGGGCGGCCTCCTCCTCCGCGGTCTCCTCCTGGCGATCCCCCTCGCGCTCCCGCTGACGTGTGGGCCGTTTCATCGCATTTTTACCGTAGTAGTACCGGGCTACATAAAATCTGGGGGTCGACGCCACTGACGATCCGTCCGGTCGGCTCCGGTCCGGGAGGACGGACCCTCGGTTCCGGCGATCACCGCCACGCTTATCAGTGGGATGCGCAGAGGGGTTGGCGATGCCCGTCATCGAGTGCGACCCGACCGCGGCACGGGAGCGCCTGGAGTCCGCCGGCGTCGCGGTGGGTCCGGGGAACACCGACCACGAGCGGTGGCGGGCGAGTCACGGGGGCGCGACCGCCGTCGCCTACGAGGGGAAGGTCGTCGTCCAGGGGAGCGACCCGGGGCGGCTCGTCGGGCTCCTGAGGGAGGGGGGCGGCCGTGCGCACGTCTACTTCGACGGGGCCTGCCGCGGGAACCCGGGGCCGTCGGCCGTCGGCTACGCCCTCGTCACCGACGACGGCATCGCTGCCGAGGGTGGCGAGCGCATCGGCCGGTCGACCAACAACCGCGCGGAGTACGAGGCGCTGATCCGGGCGCTCGAGGTCGCGGCCGACTTCGGCTTCGAGGAGGTGGCCGTCCGCGGGGACTCCGAACTGATCGTCAGACAGGTCCGCGGGGAGTGGGACACGAACGATCCCGACCTTCGCGAGCGGCGGGTCCGGGTCCGCGAACTGCTCGAGTCGTTCGAGCGGTGGTCCATCGAGCACGTACCGCGGGAGATAAACGACCGCGCGGACGAACTCGCCAACGAGGCACTCGATGACGGCCGAGGCTAACGACGACCCCGACGCGGAGTCCGACGAGGGGGGCGACCCCGACCGGCCGCTCCCCGAGTCGGTCGTGGAGGAGGCCGAGCGGCTGACGCGGCTGGCACGCGACGCGGTCGACGGGAACGAGGCGGCGGCCTACCGCGAGCGCCGCGGGCGGCTCCTCGCCGCACACGACTACACCGCACGCCGCCGCTCGGCGGGCCGCGGCGAGGTCCTCGTGCTCCACCCGACGGAGTGGGTCGAGGACGGCGTCGTCCGGGTCGAACGCGTCGACGACGTCGACCGGGCGGTGGAGGTGCCGCTCGACGGGACCGGCGACCCCGAGGAGTGGGACGACGTGGAGGCCCACAACCGCGCGCTGGCAGAGGCGGTCGAGGAGGCCCACGGGCCCGTCCACGGGGCGAACCGTCCCGGCCAGCTCCGACAGCCGGCCGGCGGTCGTCGTGGAGTTACTCGCGCTACCGGGCGTGTGGTTGAGTGCCGCGGGGCTCCGCGCCGGACGGACCGTCGACGTCGCCAGCGTCTTCCGGTGCCGGCCGCCGTCGCCGCGGGGGCTCGGGCGAGAGCCGTCGCGTCGCAGAAGGAGAGCCCGGCCACCGGTCCGGGCGTCGTCGCGTCACTCGAACTGGTCGACCAGCTCGTGGAGTTCGTCCCCCCGGCCGTCGCCGGTCGCGACGTTGGAGAACACCCACCCGAGCTGTCCGAAGACGGCCTCGAGTCCCTCCTCGGTGAGGGCGTACTCGTTGGTTCGCTTGTCGAGTTCGCTCTTCTCGACGAGCCCCATCTCCACGAGGTCGTCGAGGTTCGGGTAGAGCCGACCGTGGTTGACCTCGGAGTCGTAGTACGACTCGAGTTCGCGCTTGATCGCGAGCCCGTACCGGGCCTCGTCGGCCAGGATGGTCAGGATGTTCCGCTGGAACGCGGTGAGTTCGCTCGCGATGCCGGGCGTGCCATCAACTGTCTGAGCCTCTGACATAGCAGTATGGACGTTTCCCAAGTACTTAACATTTGGCAAACAGCTACGAACTGAACGGGGCGTTCGGGGGGCACTGGCGTATTCTCACGTGATGAAATGGACGGACGTGTACGGTCGGACCCGGGACCCGACTCGACTGTCGCCGTCCCGAAAGGGCTTTTTCGGAACCAACCGCATCCCGGAGTATGGCGAACCTCTGGGAGGACCTCGAGACGGGACCGAACCCGCCCGAGGAGATCTACGCGGTCGTCGAGTGTCTGAAAGGCGAGCGCAACAAGTACGAGTACGACAAGGACGTCCCGGGAGTCGTCCTCGACCGAGTGCTCCACTCGAACGTCCACTACCCCTCTGACTACGGGTTCATCCCGCGGTCGTACTACGACGACGAGGACCCGTTCGACGTGCTCGTCCTCGTCGAGGACCGGACCTTCCCGGGGTGTATCATCGAGGCGCGGCCCATCGCGCTGATGCGGATGGACGACGACGGCGAGCAGGACGACAAGGTCATCGCCGTCCCGACGGAGGACCCCCGGTTCAACCACCTGCGGGACCTCGAGGACGTCCCACAGCAGACCATCGACGAGATCGACGAGTTCTTCTCCACCTACAAGAACCTGGAGGAGGACAAGGAGGTCGAGACGCTCGGCTGGGAGGACAGGCAGGCCGCGATGGACGCCATCGAGCACGCCCAGGAACTCTACCGACAGCACTTCGGCTGAACCGACGGGCGGGCGTCGACCAGCCCGTCGGGCCCATCGCCTCTGGAACGGCCCCGGGCGTGGGGCGTTCCCACCTCCGTCATCGGATTATTCGTGAGCATCACCGGTCCGGTCCGGATGGGAGCGACGCATCGGTATGCGCTCCGATCATCCGGATCGGAGCCCGAATGTGTTATGCGTATGGGTAATTTCTTGTGTCCGTGGGCCCGACCCGCTGGTATGGCCACGAGCGAGCGCGAGTCGGTCCGTCCGACTGTCGGTATCGCCCACGAGACGGTGGTGCCGGAGAACTTCGACCCGGAGCGGGCACCGGACGAAGGGGGCCGACCGGAGGTGTGATACGGCCGGCTGGACGGGGGGCCCCGGACGGGGGAGGGCACGGACACGAGCGGCGCGAGCGATGGCGGTTTCTGCCCCCGGACGGGTCGAGACGATCGTAAGCAAGAAGCTTCATGTAGTCGCCTCCCGGTTTTCGGCACATGGGTCTGTTCGACCGGCTCCGCGGCAGCGACGGGCCTCGCGTCGCCTTCTTCGGTATCGACGGCGTGCCCCACAGCCTGATCGCGGACAATCCGGACGTCTTTCCGAACCTCACCGCCCTCGCCCGGGAGGGGAGCGGCGGTGCCATCGACAGCATCGTCCCCCCGGAGTCGAGCGCCTGCTGGCCGGCGCTGACGACCGGCGTGAACCCCGGCGAGACCGGCGTCTACGGCTTCCAGGACCGCGAGAACGGCTCGTACGACACGTACGTCCCGATGGGACAGGACGTCCGGGCCACCCGGCTCTGGGACCGCGTGGCCGACGACGGTCGGGACGCCACCGTGATGAACGTCCCCGTCACGTTCCCGCCGCAGCGGAACGTCCAGCGGATGGTCAGCGGGTTCCTCTCGCCCTCCGTGGAGAAGGCATCCTCCCCGGACGACCTCCGCGACGACCTCGAGAACTCGAACTACCGCATCGACGTGAACGCCAAACTCGGCCACGACGAGGACAAGACCGAGTTCATGGAGGACGCCCACGAGACCCTCGACGCCCGCTACGAGGCGTTCAGGCGGTACGTCGACAAGGACGACTGGGACCTGTTCTTCGGCGTGTTCATGACCACCGACCGGGTCAACCACTTCCTGTTCCGGGACTACGAGCGCGACGGGGAGAACAGGGAGGCGTTCCTGGAGTTCTACCGGAAGGTCGACCGCTACCTGGGACAGCTGCGGGAGGCGCTCCCCGACGGCGTGACGATGGTCGTCGCGAGCGACCACGGGTTCACCTCCCTGGACTACGAGGTCCACTTCAACGCGTGGCTCGAGGCGGAGGGCTGGCTCTCCTACCGCACCGACGACCACGACTCGCTCGAGGACATCGCCGACGAGACCCGGGCCTACTCGCTCATCCCCGGGCGGTTCTACCTCAATCTCGAGGGTCGGGAGCCCAGAGGGAGCGTCCCGCAGGACGAGTACGAGTCCACGCGCGCGGAGCTCAAGGAGGCCCTCGAGGCCCTGGAGGGCCCCGACGGGAAGCCGGTCGCGGACCGGATCGTCACCAAGGAGGAAGCGTTCCGCGGCGACCACGACGACATCGCGCCGGACCTGGTCGTGATCCCGAACCACGGCTTCGACCTGAAGGCGGGCTTCAAGGGCGACGAGGCGGTGTTCGGCACCGGCCCGCGCAACGGGATGCACTCGTTCGACAACGCCTGCCTGTTCGTCGACGACGACGCCCGGATCGCCGACGCCGACCTGTTCGACATCGCCCCGACGCTGCTCGAACTGCTCGAGGTCGACGTCGACCGCGCCGAACTCGACGGTCGCAGCCTGGTGTAGGCACGGTACGGAACCCGTTTCGTTTCTCGCCGCTCCGTCAGTCTTCAGTGACGGCCCCCGGGCCCGGATCTACGGTGGAGGTCCCGTGAAATCCAGCCGGCGTCCCCTGCCCGGTCCCGTCCGACCGGAGCACCCGAAGCTATAGGCTCCCCGCGGGTGCCCACCCCGCTATGCGACAGACGCGCGCACACGGGTCGCCGGCAAGCGGAGTGTCACCGACGGCCCGACGGCGGGGACCGGCCGAGCCACTGGACGGACGATCACCGCGAACCGGGGGTGCCGACCGATGACCGTGGACCTGGCGTCCGCGCCGCTCGCCGGAACCGCCGAGGCGCTCCGGCAGGGCGAGCGGGCGGCGACCGATCACGTCGCGGACACGCTGGAGCGGGTCCATGCGGTCGACCCGGAGCTCCGGGCGCTGCTCGAGGAGCCCCGGCGCGAGGACCGACTCGGTGCCGCGGCCGCGGGCCTCGAGGAGCGCCACCCCGACCCGGCCGAGCGACCGCCGCTCTACGGCGTTCCGGTGGGTGTAAAGGACATCCTCCACGTCTCGGAGCTGCCGACGCGGGCGGGGTCGGAGCTCCCGCCCGGCGAACTCGCCGGCCCGCAGGCCGACGTCGTCTCGACCCTGCGCGACGCCGGCGCGCTGGTGCTCGGCAAGACCGTCACGACGGAGTTCGCCTACGTCGAGCCGGGGCCGACGCGGAACCCCCACGACCTCGGACACACCCCCGGCGGGTCCTCCTCGGGGAGCGCCGCGGCCGTCGCCGCGGGGCTCTGCCCGCTCGCGCTCGGCACACAGACGGTTGGATCGACCATCCGGCCGGCCGCGTTCTGCGGTATCGTCGGGTTCAAGCCCAGCTTCGGCCGCATCGGGCGCGGCGGCCTGATACTCGTCTCCGAGTCGGCCGACCACGTCGGCCTGTTCACCCAGGACGTCGCGGGGACGGAGCTGGCCGCGTCGGTCTGTGTCGAGGACTGGGACGGCCGCGCCTCGGCCGACAGGCCGGTGCTCGGTGTTCCGGACGGCGCGTACCTCGACCGGGCGACCGAGGCCGGACGCGCGGGGTTCGATCGCGCGGTGCAGGCGCTCGCTGACGCGGGGTTCGAGGTCCGCTACGAGTCGGTGTTCGAGGACATCGAGGCGGTCACCGACCGCCACCGCTCGCTGGTCACCGCGGAGATGGCCCTCTCGCACTACGAGTGGTTCGAGCGCCACGAGGATCGGTACGCCGAGGCGACGGCGGAGACGATACGCGACGGTCGCGACACCGACGCGGGGACGCTCGCGGCGGGGCGGGCGAGCGGGCGGCGCCTCAGGTCGAGGATCGGCGAGCGGCTGGACGAGACCGGCGTCGACCTCTGGGTCTGTCCGGCCGCCCCCGGGCCGGCCCCGGAGGGGATCGACGACACGGGCGATCCGGTGATGAACGCCCCCTGGACCCACGCGGGGGTCCCGGCCGTTTCACTCCCCGCCGGGACCGCGGACGGGCTCCCGCTCGGGCTCCAGGTCGTCGGCCGGTACGGCGCGGACGAGCGGCTCCTGGGCTGGGCCGAGCGGATCGCCGCGGCGCTCGACGGGGAAGGGACTGCCGCGGGCGACTGACGGCCGAGACCCGGTGACGACGGCCTACGACCGGGAGCCGAGCACGACGGTCGTAACTCAGAACTCGTCGATGACGGGGATACCCACGGTGTCGAACGCGGTCATCGCGGCGAGCTTCTCCGAGGTGGCCTCGAGCGGGACCGTCTCGGAGACGACCTTCGACGGGTCGATCTTGTCGGCCTCGATCATCCGGAAGATCTCGTCGTACCTGGTCGGCTGCATCCCGTAGGAGCCGACGAACTCGATCTCCTGGAGCACCATCCGGTCGGTCGGGAGCGGGACCTCCCCGCCCTCCTCGCTGGTGGTGAGGCCGATCTGGACGTGCTGGCCGAGCTTGCGGAGACAGCCAACGGAGTTCCGACAGGTCTCGGCGATGCCGAGGGCGTCGACCGAGACGTTCGCGCCGCCGTCCGTGCTGTCCCGTACCTCCCCGGGGACGCTCTCGGCGTCCTCGGCGTTGACGGTCACCGAGGCCCCGAGGTCCCGTGCGAGTTCCAGCTTCTCGTCGAACAGGTCGATGGCGACCACGCGCGCGCCGAGCGCGTCGGCGATGTGGACGGCCGAGAGCCCCACGCCGCCGCAGCCGTGGACGGCGACCCAGTCCCCCGCCGCGAGGTCGGCCTTGTGGGCGAGGCCGTGGAACGCGGTCATGAACCGGCAGCCGAGCCCGGCCATGTCGACCGAGGAGACGCCGTCGGGCAGGCGGACGGCGTTGTGGTCGGCCGAGGGCACGTGGACCTCCTCGGCGAACGCGCCCTGGGCCCGCGGGTCGAACCCCAGCGACAGCCCGTTGTCACAGACGTTCGAGTTGCCCCGACGGCACATCGGACAGCTCCCGTCGCCGAGGTTGAACGGGACCGCGACGTGGTCGCCCTCGGAGACGTTCTCGACCTCCTCGCCGGCCTCGACGACGTGGCCGGCGGGTTCGTGGCCCATGACGTGCCCCTCCTCCCACCGGTATGGGAAGTCGTTCATCCAGCCGTGCCAGTCGCTCCGGCAGATCCCACACGCCTCCAGTTCGACGACGATCCCGTCCGGATCGGCCTCGGGTGCCTCGATCTCGCGCACGTCGAGCGGTTCCCCGTAGTCGGTGAACACTGCGGCTCGCATGGCTCGTGAGTGGGGGAGTCGAGATAAATAGTTACGCCCGGCGGCCGGGGACGGTGTTCTGACCGGGGGAACGGCCACGCCGGAGGAGCTACGACCGGCTGGAACGCACTCGCCGGCTCGTTCCGGTCCCGTCCGATCGGTCGTTCCATCCGCGATCGGTTTCCGAGCACCTCGCGTACTCGGGGCGGCGCCGCCGCGGTTCCCGGTGGTCCACGGACGGCCGATCCGAGGCCCGACACGGGAGCTTTTCACCGGGAAACACGTTGAAAACAGCATGCACCACGACACGGACGCGTTCGTCCGCATCGACCCACACGTCACCGACGCGGCGGCCGACCCGGTGACGGCTGACGAGATACGGTCGTTCCACGACTGGACCGACGAGGGCGACGACGGCGCGGGGCTGACGCTGGCGGTGATGGACTCGGGAGTCGACGACACCCATCCCGCGTTCGACGGCGTGTCGGTGGAACACGAGTCGTTCGTCGACGCCGGCGGGACCGACGCGATCGGTCACGGGACGGCCGTGGCGGGGCTGGCCGTCGGGCTCGCCCCGGACGTCGAAGAGGTGATCGACCTGCGCGTGTTCGGCGGGCAGGGCCGTGGCGACCTCGGCCCCATCGTGGACGCCTACCAGTGGCTGATCGACAACGCCAGCCGGGCCGACCTGGTGAACGTCTCGCTCGGTTCGAGCCAGCGGGTGAGCCGGCTGGACGCCCTCCACAACCGGGCGGTGAACGCCGGGGTCTTCGGGGTAGTCGCGGCGGGCAACAGCGGCGCCCGCGGCGGGAGCCCCGCGACGGCCGAGCGGGCCTTCTCTGCCGGCGCGGTGACGATCGAGGGGGAGCTCACGCGGTTCAGTGCCTACGACCCCGAGCGCGACAACCCGGACGTGAGCGCCGTCGGCAAGGACGTCCGCCTGCCGCGAGCGGCGGGTACCTCGATCGGGCAGGTCATCGACGAGCAGTACGTCAAGGCCTCCGGGACGAGCTTCGCAGCGCCGATCCTCTCGGCGGCCGTCCTCGAGTACCTGAGCGCCGGGCGCGAACGGGTCGTCCGGACGTTCGAGGGGTCGGCGCGCGAGATCCCGGACACGCCGCGTGAGGGGGCCGGCGTCCTCGACCTCGAGGCGGCGTTCGACCGGGCGGGGGGCACCGAACCGCCGGACGCCCCTGGGCGGGAGACGACCCTCGAGGTCGTGGACACCGAGAGCGGCGACGTAATCGTCCTCGACGCCGACTGGCTCCCGGAGGGGACCTACCGGGTGGAGGTCGACGGGCGGACGCTGACGGCACTGGAGGACGGGGAGTAGCGGTACGCGACCGCAGTCGAACGTGGACGGGCGGACGAAAGGACGGGCGGACGGTCGGCCGCCTACCGCTCCACGTCGACCGTCTCGATGGCGACCTCCTCGCGGGGCTGGTCGTTGCGGTCGGTCGGCACCGAGCCGATCTCCTCGACCACGTCCATCCCCTCGATCACCTGGCCGAAGACGGAGTGTTTGTCGTCGAGGTGGGGCGTCTCGTCGAGCGTGATGAAGAACTGGCTGCCGTTGGTATCCGGTCCCGAGTTCGCCATCGACAGGATGCCGGCCCGATCGTGGCGGAGTTCGGGGTGGAACTCGTCGTCGAACTGGTAGCCCGGGCCGCCCCGGCCGGTCCCGGTCGGGTCCCCGCCCTGGATCATGAAGTCGTCGATCACGCGGTGGAAGATCACGTCCTCGTAGAGCGGCTCGGTCCTCGTCTCGCCGGTTTCGGGGTCGGTCCACTCGCGCTCGCCCGTGGCGAGGCCGAGGAAGTTCTCGACGGTCCGGGGCGCGCGCTCGGCGAACAGTTCGACGGTGATGTCGCCGTGCGTGGTCCGGATGGTCGCGGTGGGGTTCTCGGGGTTCTCGACCTCTCTGCTCATAGCCGAAGGAGGGCAGGACCGCGCAAAAGGGTGGCGGTACGCCCTACTCCTTCGTGCTCCCGCCGGCGACCGTCGGACCGTCGCCCCCGAACCGGAGGGGGACGGGACCGGCCGGGGCGCGCCCGAACCGGGCCTTCCGGGCCGCCAGGGTGACCACCGGCCCACCGTCCTCGTCCACGTAGGTCTCCAGTTCGAGGACGGTATCCGCGACGGCGAGGGTCAGGTCCCGCTGCAGCGCGCGGGGGTTCATCCGCAGGCAGTGCAGGAAAGCGACGCTCTCGGTCGTTCTGACTGCGCGCACGAGCGTGTCGAGGAACGACCGGTAGCGCTCCCGGCCCTCCCGTTCGAGTTCCGTGGCCGGGTCGATGACGACGACCGACCGGGCGTCGAGCCCCGAGAGGTGGCCGGTAGAGTCGTCGAGCAGACTCGACCCCGTGGCCTCGTGAACGTCGAGCGCCCCGGCGTCGGCCGACCGGTCGGCGTGGGCGCGCACCTCGGCGGCCCCCCGGAGCGTCGTCAGATACCTGCCGGGGTTCGCGGCGGCCGGCGGGTAGAGCAGCTCCTCGCTCGGCGACGCGGGGGCCGCGGAGAGCGCGACGACCGACCCCGGACGGAGCGGGGCCCCCAGCCGCGCGTCCAGTCCCTCGACGCCGAACGCGAGGGGGGTCGTGTCGTCCGGTCTGCCGTCCGCGTCCCCGTCCGTGCCCCCGTCCGCGCCTCCGTCGCCGGGCGGCTCCGGGAACTCGCCGGCCATCAGAACGCCCGCAGGTCCTCGAGGACGGCCGCGGCGCTCCCGTCCTCGATGGCCGCGCGGGCCGTCTCGAGGCCCGCCGCCAGGTCCTCGCAGTCCTCCCGGGCGTAGATCCGGAACGCGGCGTTGAGCGCGACGGCGTCGGCGAAGTGGTCGTCGCGCCGGCCGGTGACTACTGCCTCGGTGATCTCGGCCGACTCCCCGGCGACGTCCCCGACGCTGAGGTCCTCGCTCTCGAAGTCCATCCCGTACTCGGGAGTGCGGATGTCGAACGCCTCGACCTCCTCGTCGCCCTGGTCCCACTCGGCGACCTTCGTGTCGCCCGGCCGGATGTCGTCGTACCCCTCCATCCCCTGGAACATGATGACGCGGTCGACGACGGCCGTCTCGCTCGCGCGGAACGTGCTGATGATCCGCTTGGCGTACGGCAGGTGGTAGAACGAGCCGAGATGCACGGCGGCCCCGGCGGGGTTCGCGAGCGTCTCGATGGTGTTGACGAACGTCCGCACGCCCATCCGGTCGCGGCGGTCGACGAGCCCGTGGACCGCCGGGTTGAACCGCGGCTGGTAGTAGAAGCCGAACCCGGTTTCGTCGACCATCCCGGCGGACTCGGCGGGCTCCATGTCCGTCCGCACCCCGAGCTCGTCCAGCACGTGCCTGTAGGCGTCCTGCTTCTGGGTGGGAGCGCGGTCGCCGGAGTGGGTCACGACGGGGGTGCCGGCGGCGGCCGCGACGACGCCGGCGGCGACCCCGAGGATGGCCGTTCGACCCTTGCCGTCGTAGTTCGCGCCGCAGTCGACCGGGTCGGCCTCCGGGACGCCCGTCTCGACGGACTCGGCCATCACGTCGACGTACGCCGCGAGCTCCTCCGGCGTGTTGCGCTTCCAGCGGTTCGCCAGCCAGAACGCCCCCAGGGTCGTGTGGTCGGGTTCGCCCCTGAGGATCCGCCGCATCGCCTCGGTCGCCTGCTCGCGGGTCATGTCGTCGGCGGACTTGTGCCCGGAGCCGACCACCTCGGTCATCAGCCGCTCGAGCGGCCACTCCCCGTAGCGTTCGGTCGCTTTCGCCATACGTCCGCTCGGGCCGCCGCGACCAAAAAGGCGTCCTATCGCGCGACGCCGGGGTCGATTCCGGTGACCGACGTGGCCATCGCCCGGGACCGGCCCCCGGTCAGGTGTCGCCGCGGCCGCCGGTCCCCTCGTTCTGCCCGGTTTCCCCGGCTCGCACGGTCTCGCGCCGCCGGGCGAG
>PXRQ01000115.1:6578-17845 GCA_003022005.1 Halobacteriales archaeon QS_5_70_15 | reverse complement strand
GGTCGGGGCGGTCGCGGCGGCGTTCGTACTGAGCACCGCGTTCGCCCGGGTCCTCCCGATCCGCGCCGCGCTCGGCGCCGGGGCGGCGATGCTCGCCAGCGGCGCGGGCCTCTACGTCGCTCTCGTGCCGGAACACCACGACCGCGTGCTCACGCTCGCATTCCTCGTCGACTTCGCCGCGTACCTGACGGGGATCTCCGTCCTCCAGTTCCTCCGGGTCGACCTCTGGGCGGTGACCATCGCCCCCGGCCCGACGTTCCTGACGTGGTACCTCCTCCTGCGCCGCCGGTACGACCTCGCGTCGCTGGTCGGCGGGGTGATGCTCGGCTTCTTCGTCCTCACCGGCGACGCCGGGTGGGGAACCACGGTCGTCGGGTCGACGAGCGCGCTCGCGGTGCTCGGGTTCGGGACGCTCGAACTGGCCGAGGGCACCGGCCGGCACGTCGATCGCCTCGGCACCGTCTTCGTCGGCAGCGTGCTCGCCGCACGGGCGCTCCGCGGGGTCGACTGGGGCGGCGCGGCGACGGCCCCTGGCGGCGGCTCCGGGGACTCCGGTGGTTCCGGCGGCTCCGGCGGCCCCGGTAGCGCCGCCGGCGCGGGCGCGGGCGAGGGCCCGACCCTCGAGGGGAGCCTGACGGCCACCGACGGCCGCGTCGACGTCGGCGGTCCGGTACGGCTCTCGCCGGCGGTCAGGTTCGGCGTCACTGCCGACCGGGCCGCCTACTGGCACGCCGACGCCTACGACCGGTACACGGGCGAGGGGTGGATACGGTCGGGCGGGACCCGCCTGTACGACGGCCCCCTCGACCCGCCGGCCGCCGAGACGACGACCGTCGAGCAGACGTTCGAGGTCGAGTCCATCCTCCGGGTGATGCCCGCGGCGTGGAAGCCGACACGCGTCGACGGGCTCGCGCCCGAGGCGGTGCAGGTCACGCCCACGGGCGCGTTCGCCCCCGTCCGGTCGCTCGAACCCGGCCGGTCCTACACCGTCCACAGCGAGGTGCCGGAGGTCGACGCCGCGCGGCTCCGCGAGGCGGGCACGGACTACCCCGCGGGGGTTCGGGACCGCTACCTCCAGCTCCCGGAGAGCACGCCCGAGCGGGTCGGCCGGAAGGCCCGCGAGATCGCGTCGGGGGCGGACACGCCGCTCGACGCCGCCCGGAGGATCGGGCGCTGGCTCGGGGCGAACCGCGGCTACTCCCTCGACGTCGGGCGACCGGAGGGGGACGTCGCCGACGCGTTCCTCTTCGGAATGGACCGGGGCTACTGCGTCCACTTCGCCACCACGATGGTCGTCCTCCTCCGGTCGCTCGGGATCCCGGCACGGTTCGCCACCGGCTACACCCCGGGCGAGCGCGTCGCCGAGGACCGGGCCGTCGTCCGCGGGCTCGACGCCCACGCGTGGGCGGAGGTCTACTTCCCGGGGAACGGGTGGGGCCCGTTCGACCCGACGCCGGCCGAGCCCCGGCGCGCCGCCGAACGCTCCCGGCTCGAATCCGCGCGGGCCGTGGGAGTCGACGGGGTCGACACCGAGGCGACCCGCGAGCGCATCGACGCGACGCCGGCGGCACCCGCGAACGCCTCGACCGTCATCACGCCGGACCCGCTCGCAGCCGTCGAGGACGCGGGGTCCGGGGGCGCCGTCTCCCCCACCGCCGGGGCGCGGGACGCCGCCGACGGGGCCGCGGGGACGAGCACGAACGGGACCGCCGGCGGGGCCGGCGCCCTCCTGCCGGACTGGCGGGCGCCCTCCCCCCTCGCCGGAGCGGACCGGGTGACGCTCGTGGCCGCCCTCCTCGGGGGCGTCCTCGGGATCCACCGGCTCCGGCTGGTCGAGCACGGCTACCGCGCCGTCCGCCTCCGGTACCAGCCGGCGACCGGATCGCCCGCGACCGACGTCACGCGCGCGTTCGAGCGGCTCGAGATCCTGCTCTCGCGCCGCCGCCGCCCGCGGCGGTCCGGGGAGACCCCGCGGCAGTACCTCGACGCGGTCGGCGTTCCGCCCGACGGCCCCGCACGTCGCGTGCTGGAGCTCTACGAGCGGGCCGCCTACTCGGGGACGGTCTCCAGGGCCGAGGCCGACGAGGCCATCCGCTGCGTGGACGAACTCGTCCGGGAGGCCCCGTCAGACGGCCGATAGCCGGCCCGCATCCAACGGGCGGGTCGGCGAACCGGGAGCCGGGAACCGGGGAGCAGAGTTATGTCGGGGGCCGCGTGTTTGACCTGCATGGCAGGACTCCCGCGAGAGGTGCTCGCCGGGGACCCCCACGAACGGGGGGTCCGGCACGGCGAGGCGTTCGCCGACGAGGTGCGCCACAACGTCGACACCTACCTCGACGTCCTCCGTGCGCGGGGCATCGGGACCGACCGGGCCCGCGACCTGGCGGCGGGGTTCGTCCCCCGGATCGAGGAGGCGAACGCCGCCTACGCCGCCGAGATGGCGGGCGTCGCCGAGGGCAGCGGCGTCCCCGTCGAGGAGGTGGCGCTGGTGAACGTCCGCTACGAGGTGCTCTACAACGCCTACACGGACGAGGACGGGGGCGGGGAGGACGACGGAACGCGGACGCGGACCGACGCCGAGGCCGCCGCGTCGGTCGACGGCTGTACGAGCTTCGGCGTCGGCCCGGAGGCCTCGGCCGACGGGCACACCTACGTCGGGCAGAACTGGGACTGGCTCCCGGCTGTCGAGACGTTCCTGATGGAGGTCCGCCGCGACGACGGCCCCGACTTCCTCGCGGTGACGGAGGCGGGGATGGTCGGCGGGAAGTTCGGGTTCAACGAGCGGGGTATCGGCTACGCGGTCAACGGCCTCGCCACCCCCGAGGACGGGGAGCACCCGTTCCGGAAGCCGACGCACGTCCGCGGTCGGGAGATACTCGAGGCCGAGCGGTTCGACGCGGCCATCGAGCCGGTGATCGCGACCGACCGCCCGGGCTCGCGCAACTACCTCCTCGGCCACGCAGAGGGGGAACTCCTCGACCTCGAGACCGCACCGGAGGTCGTGAACTACCTCTACCCCGAGGGCGGCCTCCTCGCGCACGCGAACCACTTCGAGAACCAGAGTGGGGTCGAGAGCCGGTTGGAGCGGCTGAGTCCCCACTCGCTCGTCCGCGGGGCACGGATGCGCCGCCTGCTCGAGCGCGAGGCCGGCGACATCGACCCGGGGACGCTGAAGGCGGTGCTGCGGGACGACTTCTGTCACCCCAACGGCATCTGCCGGTACGCGGCGGACGGGGCGGCCGAGGGGCGGGACTACCACACGAAGGTGAGCATCGTCATGGACCTGACCGACCGGCGGATACTCCTGACCGACGGCCCGCCGCGGGGGACCGAGTACCGCGAGTACCGGCTGACGTAGCCGCCGCACGCCGGACACCCGTGAGGACCGGACCGGTCAGAGCCCCTCGAGCTCCCAGCCGACGAACGACTCCTCGGGCTCGACCCCCATCGCGTCCAGGGCACGGGCGAGGCCGGCGTACGACCCGGCGAGCATCGTGGTCCCGACGACCGTCTCCCGGTCGAACCGCTCGGCGAACCGGTCGAACGTCCCGTCGTCGACGCTTCCGCCGGCGGTCCCGGCGACGTACGCGAGGAGCGCGGCCTCCGCCTCGGGGAACCCGTCGTACTCCCCCCGCCCGACGGCGCGGATCTCCTCGGGGGTGAGCCCGACGCTCAGCGCGTGGCGGACGTGCTGGTGCCACTCGTAGCGGGCGTCGGTGGCCCGGGCGGCCGCCAGGATGGTCATCTCCCGCTCCCGGTCGGTGAGCCCCGACTCCTCCCAGAACCCACGTATCGACTCCCTGAACGCCCGGAGCGCCCCGGGGTTGTTGCCGACGGCGCGGTGGACGTGGCGCGTCCCCGTGCCGAAGCCGTCACGGTACTCCTCCGGGAGGTCCGCCTCGTCCATCGACGTCTCGAGCAGGTCGGGGTCGCCGGCGAACGACTCCGGATCGACGTAGGGCACGCGGACCATACCCGGGGTGGGACCCGCGGTGACATAGCTTCCCGGGGTCGCGGACTGGTGCTGTCGGACACGAACCCTTGAGGATACCGTCCCACGTGGTGGCGACGACGCTCGGGTAGCTATCCCCGACACCGCCCGCGGCACTGGTGGCGACCGTCCGGGCCCCGTCCCCGTATCGCCGGGCGGTCCGACCGTGGCTCCCGACCGGAACCCGGACGCCTGAAGTGCCCCCCTGCCGACCCCCCCACCGTGGAAGAGACGGCCGATGCCGACGAGCGGTTCGTGCGCGGCTACGGCGGACGGCTGCTGGTGACCGTCTCCGTGGGCTGGGCCACCATCCAGTGTGGCCGGTTGGTGCTCTCGCCGCTCCTGCCGACGGTCAGGGAGAGCCTCGCCATCTCGAACACGGAGGCCGGGGTTGCCTTCTCGCTGCTGTGGGGGCTCTACGCGCTGCTGCAGTACCCGAGCGGCCGGCTCTCCGACCGGCTCTCCCGGAAGACGCTGCTGGTCGCGGGCGGGGCCGTCGGCGCGGCCGGCTACCTCCTGATGGGGCTCGCGCCGACCTACCTCGCCTTCCTCGGCGGCGCGGCCGTCGTCGGGGTGGGGGTGGGGCTCTACCCGACCGCGGCGCGGGCGCTGCTCTCCGATCTGTTCGTCGAGCGCCGCGGACAGGCGTTCGGCCTCCACACCGCCTCGGGCGACGTCGGCGGCGTCGCCGCGGCGGGCCTGGCGACGCTCGTCCTCGCGGTCGCGACCTGGCGGACCGCGTACCTCCCCGTCGTCGGCCTGCTCGCCCTCGCCGTCGCGGCGATCCACCTCCAGAGCCGCGAGCGGTACGTCGTCGAGCGCACCGAGTTCGCGCTGGGCGCGACCGCGCGCCGGCTCGTCGTCCGTCCCGGGCTCCGTCGGCTGGTCCTCGCGTACGTCCTGTTCGCGTTCAGCTGGCAGGCCACCACCGCGTTCCTGCCGACGTTCCTCCGCGCGAGCAAGGGTCTCTCGCCCGCCATCGCCAACGCGGGGTTCGCCGCGCTGTTTCTAGTGGGCGCGGTCGCCAAACCGACGGCGGGCTGGCTCGGCGACCGCGTCCGGAAGCGCCGGGTCGCCCCCGCCGCGCTTCTCCTCGGCGCGACGGCGCTCGGAACCGTTCTCCTCGTCGGTTCGACGCCGGCGATCGTCCTCGGCGTGGTGCTGTTCGCCGCGGGACTGCTCTCCTTTCCCCCGGTGATGCAGGCGTACCTGATGGACCGGCTCCCCGACGAGAGCATGGGCGGCGACCTCGGCGCCGTTCGGAGCGTCTACATCAGCCTCGGGGCGACCGGGTCGACGGTCGTCGGCGCCATCGCGGACGCGAGCTCCTTCGCCGTCGCGTTCGCGGCCCTCGCCGGCTGCCTGCTCGCGGCCGCGGTGCTGGTCCGGAGCTCCACCCGGCAGGTCGCCGCGGGCTGACGCCGTCGGAGGGTACGACCGGACGACCGACCCGCCTCGGTCCCGGGCTCCGGGGGTCACTCCCCGGTGGTCCCGTCGCCGGTCGGCTCCCCGAACACCTCGTTGATGACCGGCAGTTGGGCGGGGTGGATGGCGCCCTTGCCGTCGAAGCCGAGCGCCCGCGAGCGGAGACACGCCTCCCGGAGCCCCTCCGGGTCCGAGTAGTCGGCGTACGGCCCCTCGTAGGCCGGCACCCCGGCCGCGCGTGCGGCCGCGACCGCCCGGAACCGGGCGTACTGCCAGACGTCCCCCGGGTAGTCGGCCGTCCCGCCGATAGTGTCGACCTTCAGGTCCTGCGCGGCGGCGTAGTCGCCGAAGCCCAGCGAGACCGCCTCGACGCGCCGGTGGCCCCCGAGCACGGCGTCGATTCGCCCGAGCGCCTCGACCTCCTCGAGTATCACCGAGATCCCCACGCCCCCGTCCGCGCCGCCCGCCGCAAGTTCGTCGAGGAGTTTTCCGACCGCGTAGACGTCCCCCGGCCGCTTCACCTTCGGGACGACGAGGCCGTCGAGAGGCTCGCCGGCCTCCCCGACGACCTCGACCACGTCGCGGAGCCCCGCCGGATGGTCGAGGGGGTTGGGCCGGACCGACACGGTCTTTTCGCCCCAGTCTAGCCCCCGGAGCGCCTCGATCACCTGCCCTCGCGCACGCTCCTTTTCCCCGGCGGCGACGCCGTCCTCGAGGTCGAGCGTCACCCCGTCGGCCGCGGAGTCGGCCGCCTTGGCCATCATCGCCGGGGCGCTCCCCGGCGTCGTCAGGCCGCTCCGCCGCGGCGTCACGGTCTCACCCGGGGGTCGGGAGCCCCGTCGTGACCGGTCGGGTCCATGCGGCCCGTCCACGGTTGCGTGTGTTAACTCTGTCCGTCCTCGCCTCCCGGGCGTGTCGGGTACGTCCGCGTCCGGGCGCCGACGGCCCCGAACGTCGACGCTGGCGGGAGCGCGATCCGGTCCCGCGGGACGGACTGGCGGCCGGTGGCGCACCCGCTCGCCGTCGTCTCGACGCTCGGTACGAAAGAGGTGGTGTGTCGCTGATCGGGAACCCCGGAGACGGGCCCGCCGCGAGCCGGACCTACGTCGCCGTCCCTACCGCTCGTCCGGGCCGACGTACTCGCCTTCCTCTCCGACACAGGGGAACTCCCCGGGATCCGGCGTCTCCTCCGCCGGCCACCGCGGCGAGAGGTCCTTGTCCGGCGGGTAGTGGAGCCGATCCTGGTCGTCGAAGCCCCAGCCGGCGTCGGTCAGCGCCGCCTGTGCCGCCTCCGGATCGCCCTCTGCCGGGGCCATCTGGGTCAGCATGTCCTCCGGCGGCCGGAACGGATGGGTCGGCGAGAGGATACAGGAGTACTCCGAGGGGTCGACGGCGTCCCGGATGCCGACGGTCGTCGCCTGCTGGCGGTTGATCGCCGCGCCCCACGCCGCCCGGAACTCGCGGAACTGGCTCGGCGACCAGCTCATCTGCGGGTAGTTCGTGAAGTGGAGGATACCCGGCCGCTCGTAGGTCTCGGCGACGTCGCCGGCGTTGTTGTTGATCCGTTCGAGGGTCCCCGGCGTGAGGTTCGGCGCGAGCTGGACCTCGCCCTCGGAGAACGCCTGGACCGCGGTCTGCTGGTTGCGGAACGCCTGCAGGAACAGCTCGAAGTTCGGCGAGTGGACCGGGTGGCCGTCGTGGGGCACCATGTCCATCGACTCGCCGACCGTGAAGTTCCGCATCGCGAACGGCCCGGAGCCGATGATCTCGTCCATCTCGAACGCCTCGGCCTCCTCCTGGGCGCCGCCGTCGACCCACGTCTGCTTGTGCATGATCCCCCACCGCGGCCAGACCTTCTGGACCAGCGGCAGGAACGACTCCTCCATCCGGAACTCCGCGGTCTTCTCGTCGACGACGACGATCTCGTCGTACGGCGGGGAGCTCGCCTGCGGGTAGACCCCGGGGTTGTTCGCCAGCTGCAGGTAGGTGAACTTGACGTCCTCGGCGGTGACCGGGTCGCCGTTGTGGAACGTCGCGTCCTTCAGCTCGACCGTGATGTCCTGTGCATCGTTCTCGATCTCGACGGTGTCCGCGAGGACGTTCTGGAGTTCGAGGTCCTCGTCGTACTCGGTCAGCGTCGAGTGGACCAGGTGGTTCCAGATGGTCTGGGCGGCCGAGGAGTCGATGATCGGGTAGTTCGAGGTCTCCATCGCCACCGGCGTGTCGACGGCGGCCGCCTGCGTCAGGTCGCCCTTCGGCTCGGACTGGATAAAGAAGTGCGGGTTCGTCCGCACGACGCCCGCCTCGCCGATGCCCGCCGGCTCGATCTGGTCCGTCCGGATGGCGCCGAACAGCGCCGTCGGGAACAGCGGGAGACAGTAGAGGTCCTCGCTGGCGTGGGCGTGGGCGTCGTGGACCAGCCCCTCGCGCTCGTCGGGGTCCGGTGCCCGCCCCTGCCCGACCGCCATGTCGGTGAACTCACAGTCCGCGTAGTTGGCCGGGTTGGCCTGGCCGTTACCGCCGGCCCAGTCGGCGGAGTACCGCCGGGTCATCTCCTCGGGGTCCAGGCGGTCCGGCGTGCTGGTGTGATACCAGAACGACATGTGGTGGGTCCGCTTGTCCTGGATCGTGTTGTTGATCTGGGTCGTGAACTCCACCGGCACGACCTCCAGTGTCACCCCGAGGTTCTCCTCGATGTCCTGCTTTATTTGCGGGGCCGTGTTCTCCATGATGGTCGTCTGGCCGCCGAGGTTCGACCAGTACTCCATGCTCAGCGTCGGAACGCGCTCGCCGAGGTCGCCGCTACCGCCGTCGCTACCGCCGTCGCCGCCGTCGCTGCCGTCGCTGCCGTCACTACCGCCCCCGTCGCCGCCGTCACCACCGCCGCCGTCGCCGCCGTCACCCCCTCCACACCCTGCGAGCCCCGCCGCGGTGCCGACGCCGAGCGCCTGTAGGACGCGCCGTCGCCTAATCGAGTCGCTGGTTCGACCGTCACTGTCTGGCATACGTCCGTAAGGTACACCATTATGACTTAAATCTTGTTGGCGGCGTCTGACACCCTCGGCCGGTTTCCGGTGTTCTCGTGCCCGTGCCCGGGGCGTCCGGCCGCGACGGCAGGCCGACGATCCCGGTCGGTCGGACGCCGTCGGTCCGGTTCCGGGCCGGCCGTCCCACCGGCGGCTGCTATCCCTCGCCTCGCCCGCCCATCGCGGCGAGCAGCGGCGTCAGATCGTCGAGTCCCTCCAGGTCCGCGGTCAGCGAGGCGACCCGCTCGGCGGCCTCGCGGTCGAGGACCGGCGCGGCACACTCGTGGAACTTCGCTGTCCACCGCTCCCCGGGGAGCGGGTTGCTGGGGCTCCCCGGCGCCCGGCGCTCCTCGGCGACGTGGGTCTCGCCGCCGGCCGTCTCGACGGTCACCCTGGCGCCGTAGCCGGCGAACCCGCCACCGAAGAGGTCGGACTCGAACGCCCGCTCGACCAGCGCCATCGCCTCGCGGGTCGTCGGCGCCGTGACGTACTCGTCGTCGAACTCCGCGACGCCGGCGTCGCCCTCCCGCAGTACGGCGGCCAGGCAGAACTCGATCGAGAACTTCGCCTGGAGCTCGTCGGCCGGGTCGGCGTGGATGAGCATCTCCGAGGCTGCCTCGTCGAGCGTCACCACCACCCGCTCGATCTCGGAGGGACCGAGGTCGTGCTCGGCGACCAGCCGACGGGTCGCCTCCATCGCCGCGTGGGTGATGACCCCCGACGGGTAGGGCTTGAGCCCGACGTCCTCGACGCCCCGGCGCCCGCCGGGCGACTCCCGGATGTCCCCCTCGTCGAACGTCCCCGTCGGGTTCATCACGCTGCCGTACCCCATCCCGCCCCCGAGCATCTCGTCGGTGGCGCCGAACCCCTCGTCGGCCAGCAGCGCCGCGCGGGCCCCCATCTCGGCGGCGTGACCGGCGTGGAGCGGCTTGGTCATCGTCCCGAAGTTCTTCTTCAGCGAGGAGGAGCAGGACCCGGCGATGCCGAACGCCCGCGCCAGCGTCTCCGGGGTCTGACCGAGGAGCGTCCCCGCCGCGGCGGCCGCGCCGAACGTCCCCACCGTGCCGGTGAGGTGCCACCCGTTGTCGTAGTGGCCCGGGTAGACGCTGTGGGCGATCCGGTAGGCGACCTCGACGCCCGCGGCGTAGCTCCCCAGCAGCGCCTCGCCGTCGGCGTCGACCCGCTCGGCGGTCGCGAGCGCGGCGGCGAAGGTGGGCGCCGTCGGGTGGAGCACGATCGACTCGAACGTGTCGTCGTAGTCGATGGCGTGACCGAACGTGCCGTTCGCCAGCGCCGCACCCGTCGTGCTCGCGGTCCCCCCGCCGAGGAGCGTCGCCGCCGTCCCCGGCTGTGCCGCCTCGACGAACGCCCCGATCCGCTCCCCGACCGGGTGCTGTGACCCGTAGAGGGGCGGCGGCCCGCCGGCCGCCGTCTCGACTGCTGTCCCCGCGAGGTCGACCGTGAGTCCCATGGCCGAACGGACCGGCGGTCCGGGTTAACTCTGTCGTCCCCCCGCAACGCTCAAGCCGGCCACCCCCGCCAACCCGGTATGCGTTCCGGCCAGATCCGACACCGTCCCGACCTCCTGATCCCCGTCGAGGGAGCGACCGTCGCCGCCACCCGGTACGAGCCGCCCGGCGAGGACGGGCCCCGTCCCGTCGTCCTGATCGCCACGCCCTACCGCAAGGACGACTGGATCACGTTCGGGAGCTGGCACCCCTCCATCGAGTACCTCGCGCGGAGCGGCTACGAGGTGGTCGTCGCGGACCTCGTCGGGACCGGTGCCTCGACCGGCGAGCCGACGCCGTTCGCCCGCGCCGATGGCGTGCAGATGGCGACGGTCGTCGACTGGCTCGCCGACCGGCCGTGGACCACGGGACGGGTGGGGACCTTCGGGCTCTCCTACGGCGCGTGGACCCAGTACGCCACCGCCGCGGCCGCCCCCGACGCCCTCGGGGCCATCGTCCCCGTCTCCGTCGCCGCCTCGGGGTACGACTCCTCGTACACCGGCGGAGCGTTCAACCCCCTGAAGCGGGCGGTCTGGGCCACCGAGTTCCGGGCGAGACAGGCGCTCCCGCCCGGACGGCGCGACGAGGCGGGCCGCTGGGCGCGCGTCTGGCACGACCGCCTCGATCGCCTCGAGCACGAGCGCCCCTGGCTGTTCAGGTTCCTCGAGCACGACCTCGAGGACGAGTTCTGGGCCGAGCGACGGGTCGAACCCGGGGAAGTGGCGGTCCCGACGCTCGCCGCCTGCGGCACCCGTGACGTCCACACCGCGTCGATGGTCCCGTTCGTCGAGGCGCTCGACGCCGAGAAGCGGCTGATCGTGGGTCCCTGGCGCCACCGGATGCCCGAGCAGGGCCGCGAGACGGCGATCGACTTCCGGCGACGGGCCGTCGACTGGTTCGACCGACACCTCCGCGAGGACGACCCCGACCGCGACCCGGGGGGGCAGTCGACCGCCGACCTACCTCCCGTCACCTACTGGACCGAGCGCGACGGCGGCTGGACGGTCGGCGCCGGGGGCTGGCGCGGCCGGGACCGCTGGCCGACTGTCGGGACACACCCGACCCGAGCGTTCCGGGTCACGACCGGGGGGCTGGAGCTCGCGCGGGAGCCGAACGGGGAGACCGGCGACGGCGACCCCGGAGAGGCCGGCGACCGCGGCACGGTCGTCCGCGAGCGCGAGTACGACCACACGGTCGGGATGGAGTCCCTCGACCGGGTCGGGGGCGTGGAGAACCCGGGGGTCGATACGAGCGCCGACGACGCCCGCTCGATGGCCGCCGAGTCGGCTCCCCTCGAGGACGCCGTCGAGTTCACCG
>PXRQ01000115.1:5731-6557 GCA_003022005.1 Halobacteriales archaeon QS_5_70_15 | reverse complement strand
GGCCGACCGCCGGAGCGGTCACGCGCCCGGCGACCCCGAGCCGCTGCCCGCCGACGGCGAGCCGGTCGACCTGGAGATACCGCTCACGCCCACCTCGCACGTCTTCGAGCCGGGTCACCGGGTCAGGCTGGCTATCGCCGCCGGCCACTTCCCCCGCGTGCTCCCCCGTCAGGAGCAGGGACGGCTCGGACTCCACTCCGCCCCGGGCGAACGGACGGTCCTGCGCTTCCCCGGCGCGGTCCACGAGGGCGGGGTGACGACGTTCGAGGACGGCGTGACGATGGCGCCGCCCGACGAGCGCGTCCCGGTCCGGACCCCGTACACGTCCGGCGCGACGGGCCGGTGGGAGACGACCCGGAGCCACACCGACGACGGCGCCCGGTTCCGCCTCGCCGGGGGGAAGACCGTCACCCGCCCGGACGGGACGGCGCTGACCTGGCACCGGGACGTCACGGCCACGGCCGCCGCCGACGCTCCCGGCGCGTGGACGTTCGAGACGCGGATCGGGGCCGAACTCGACCACGGACACGAGACGGTCGCGGTGGAGACGACCGGCCGCGTGGCCCGGGACGCGAGCCACCTCGAGACCGTCGTGCGCGTCGACGGATCGACCGTCTTCGACGAGCGATGGCGGTACTGACCGGCGTCGAGGCCACCTGTCCTCCCGGATGGACGCCTCGTCCGGCGTTCGTACCTCCGACCGGGTCACGTGACGGTCCGAAGTGTCAAGTACGCCCGAGGGCGACTCCGGTACATGACCGCCGACGACCTCGTGCCGGGCCGCCTGCTCGCGGAGGTGTCCCACGGGAACCCCGGAACAGTCGAC
>PXRQ01000115.1:0-5596 GCA_003022005.1 Halobacteriales archaeon QS_5_70_15 | reverse complement strand
GCCCGCCGGCGAGCGCCGGACCGCCGTCGACCGCCTGACGGCACTCCTCGAGGACGACCGCCCGAGCGTCCGGCGGAACGCCTGTCTCGGCCTCGCAGGGCTCGACGCCGACGCCGCGGCGGCCGTCCGGCCCCTGCTCGATGACCCTGACGGGACGGTCCGCGAGACGGCCGAGCAGGTCCTCGAGATACTGGGTTGAGGGCCCCCCGACCCCCGGCGTGGGGGGTCACGACCCGGCCCGGCGACCCCCGGAAGCAATGTCCGGACGCCCGACAGTTGTCCGAAGCGCTTTGTCCTCCGGGGCCGGCGTCGGCACCGTGCGTGCCATCCACGTCACCGACCACGGCGGACCGGAGGTCCTGACGCTCGTCGAGCGCGACCTGCCCGAACCCGGACCCGGGGAGGTAGCCGTCGACGTCGAGGCCGTCGGCGTGAACTTCGCGGACATCAAGCGGCGCCGCGGCTCCTCGAGCCGGTCACACGACCTGCCGTTCGCCCCCGGGATCGAGGCGGCCGGCATCGTGCGGGCGGTCGGCGAGGGGGCGGGGTTCTCGGTCGGCGACCGCGTCGCCTGCTTCCCGAGGCGGGGCTCCTACGCCGAGGTCGTCGTCGCCGACGCCGACCGCGTGTTCCGGATCCCCGACTCGCTCGGCTTCGAGGCGGCCGCGGCGTTCCCGGTCCAGTTCCTGACCGCCCACGAGAGCCTCCACGCCTGCGGCGGGCTCCGCCCCGGCGACGGCGTGCTGATCCACGCGGCGGCCGGCGGGTTGGGCTCGGCCGCCGTCCAGCTCGCGGCCGCCCGCGGCGCGACCGTCTTCGGCACCGCGAGCACCGACCGGAAGCGCCGGTTCGCCGAGCGCCTCGGCGCCGACCACACGGTCGACTACGAGTCCGAGGACTTCCGCGAGGCCGTCGCCGAACACACGGACGGGGGCGTCGACCTCGTCCTCGACGGGGTGGGCGGGGAGACGCTCGACCGGAGCCTCGACGCCGTCCGGCCGTTCGGTCGGATCGTCACCCTCGGGAGCGCGAGCGGGACGGACGCGGCCCCGGACGCGGGCCGGCTCCGCGCCGAGAGCGTCCACGTCGTCGGCTACCACCTGAGCCGGGCGGTCGAGCGGTTCCCCGAGCGGGTCCACCGGGCCGCCGCGGAGGTGTTCGGTCTCCACGACGCCGGGGGGCTCGAGTTCGTCGTCGGCGAGCGGTTCGACCTGTCGGAGGCGGGGGCCGCCCACGCCCACATCGAGGGCCGGGAGAGCCACGGCAAGGTCATCCTGGTGCCCTGACACGGACCGTCCGATCGCCCGCGACGGCCGGCCTCGTCGGTTCCTCGAAGACGGCGGGGACGACTCCCCGCGAGCGGAGGAGCAGTACAGTTATCGGGCTGTCCGTACAGAACGTGGTATGTCCATCGTCGCAGCTGTCGACGGAACCGTACTCGACGACGAGACCGTCACGACGGGGTACGACCTCGCCCGGGCGTACGGGGAGACGCTCTACCTCCTCCACGTCGTCCCGGAGGAGGAGTTCGAGGCGCATCTGGGGGAGATCGAGGAGCTGGATCGCGAGGCGGACTACTCGCTGACCCAGGAGGAGAACTCGGCCGCCCGCCTCGCGAGGGACGTCCTCGAGGAGTCGCTCGAGGAGTACGACCCCGACATGGTCGAGCCCATCGGCCGCATCGGCGATCCGACCGAGGAGGTGCTCGCCGTCACGCGGGAACTCGACGCGCGGTACGTCGTCATCGACGGTCGTCGCCGGTCGCCGGTCGGGAAGGCGCTGTTCGGGAGCACCACCCAGCAGGTGCTCCTGGAGTCGGAGCGACCGGTGGTCACCGTGATGCGGGACTGAGTCCGGGGCCGAGCCGCGGGCCGCGGGCCGTCCCCCGTCCGTAAATTATACACTCGGGAGCGAAGAGGGGTAGCTATGTCGCCAGCATCCGGGCCGCTCGAGGGCCTCCGCGTCCTCGACCTCTCGACGATGATCAGCGGGGGGTTCGCGACGACGCTGCTCGCCGACCAGGGCGCCGACGTCGTCAAGGTCGAACACCCCGTGTACCTCGACCCGATCCGTCAGTGGGGACCGTTCGACGACGGGGAGTCGCTGTGGTGGAAGGGGCTCTCGCGGAACAACCGCTGTGTCACGCTCGACCTGAGCACGGAGGAGGGACAGGACCTGGCCCGCGAGCTCGCCTCGGACGTCGACATGGTGTTCGAGAACTTCCGTCCGGGCACGGCCGAGCGGTGGAACCTCGGCTACGAGGACCTGCGCGAGGTCAACGAGGGGGTCATCATGGTCCGGCTGTCGGGCTACGGCCAGACCGGTCCCCGGGCACAGGACCGCGGGTTCGGCTCCATCGCGGAGGGGATGTCCGGGTTCGCCCACGTCAACGGCTTCCCCGACAGCGAGCCGCTGCTGCCGCCGATGCCGCTCGCGGACCTCACCGCCGCCCAGTGAGCCGCTCTTCCGGCTGTTCGTCGGCGACGTCGAGGGGTACGACCGGCTCGACCGCGTCCGCGAGCGGCACGGCAACGCCTCGGACACCACCGCGCCACGGAACCTCTACGAGGCCGCCGACGGCTACGTCGCACTCTCGGCCTCGGCGCAGTCCATCTTCGAGAACGTGATGCACGCCATCGGTCGCGAGGACCTCATCGAGGACCCCCAGTTCGAGAACAACGACAAGCGCGTCGAGCACTCCGAGGTCCTCGACGAGGTGATCGAGGACTGGACGAGCGAGCGCCCCCGCGAGGAGGTCATCGAGACGATGACCGAACACGGCGCCATCGTGGGCCCCATCTACGATATCGCGGACATCACCGAGGATGAGCAGTACCGGGCGAGGAACGACATCGTCGAGACCCGGGACGGCCGCGACAGCGAGGAGACGATCAGGACCCACGCGCCGATACCGAAGTTCACCCGGACGGAGGGGGAGGTCCGCTACGCCGGCCCGGAGCCGGGTTCGCACAACGAGGAGGTGTACCTCGACGAGGTCGGCCTCTCCCGGGAGCGCCTCGAGGAGCTCGACGAGGCGGGGGTGATCTGAGTGGAGCTCTGTGACGTCACGCTCCGGGAGGGCGCCCAGATGCCCGGCCGGGACTACACGGTGGAGCAACGCGTCGAGGCCGGGCGGGCCATCGACCGGCTCGGCGTGTCGGTCATCCAGGCCGGCTTCCCGGTCGTCGGCGAGGAGCACGTCGAGGCCGTCCGGCGGCTCGCGCCGGTGACCGACGCCGACGTCTCGGCGCTCGCCCGCGCCCGCCCCGGGGACGTCGACGCCGCGGTCGACGCCGGGGCCGACGTCGTCAGCCTGTTCGCGCCCCTCTCGGACGTGATGCTCGAGCACGTGTTCGGCAAGGACCGCGAGGCGGCGTTCGGGATGCTCGAGGCGGGCGTCGAGCGCGCCGAGGACGCGGGGGTCCCGGTCCGCATCGGCCTGATGGACGGGTTCCGGACCGACGCCGAGCACGTGATCGAGGCGGCCGAGCGGTTCCCCGGGTCCCGGCTCGGTCTCGCGGACACCATCGGGAACCGAACGCCCGAGTACGTCACCTCGTTCCTCGGAGACATCGAGGCGGGGGGCGTCGACCTCTCGCGGATCGGCGTCCACTTCCACGACGACCTCGGGGTTGCGACCGCGAACACGCTCGCCGCCGCCAGGGCCGGCGCCGGGAGCGCCGACGTCAGCGTCGCGGCGCTCGGCGAGCGCGCCGGCAACACCCCCATCGAGCAGCTGGTCGTCGCCGGCAGCACGGAGCGCGAGGAGACGTTCGGCGTGGACGCCGACGCACTGATCCCCGCCTGCCGGGACGCGCTCGACGCGCTCGGCGAGGACGTCGACACCCGTCGACCGGTTCTCGGCGAGGAGGTCGTCCGACACGAGTCCGGCCTCCACACCGCGGTCATGCTCGAGCACCCGTTCGTGTTCGAGCCGTTCGATCCCGCGGAGTTCGGGGGCCGGCGCGAGCTCGTCTTCGGCGCCATCACCGGCCGCGGCGCAACGCGCAAGCTCATTGAGCGGGTCGACCGCGAGCCGAACGACGAACTGGTCGCGTCGCTGCTCGACCGGCTCGAGGCGGAGGGGCCGATGGGACTGGACGGCGCCCTCGACCTCGCGCGGTCGGTCGAGGCCTGATACGGATCGTTGTAACGATTTACCGGCGATCACTCGAACCGGGTCCGTAATCGCCGGTCAAAGACGACAACGTTCCGTGTGGGCGGTCGCACTCCCGCTCGGCCGAAGTATCGCCGCCCTACTCCCCGCCGTACCGCCCCCGGTGGAGGACCTCCTCCACCGGTTTCCGACCGGGATGGTGGAGCTCCTCGTCCTTCGGGACGCCCTCGATCTCGTTCGACTCCTCCTCGACGGGGTGGCCGACCGCGAACCCCATCAGGACGCGCGTCTCCTCGGGGAGTCCGAGGAACTCGTGTGCCCCCTGGCGGTCGCCGAACCCCTGCGGACACGTCCCGAGCCCCCGATCGGTCGCCGCGAGCATGAGGTTCTGTGCGGCCCGGCCGCAGTCGAACACGTTGTGCTCGTGGCGGTAGCGCGTGTCGCTCTCGTCGACCGCGATCACGATCCCCAGCGCGGCGTTCCGGAGCGGGGTCGTGTACGACCCGAACTCGGCGAGTCCCTCCCTCCGCTCCGGGTCGGTCACGGCGAGGAACGTCCACGGCTGGCGGTTGTGGCCGCTCCCCGCCCGGCGGGCGGCGTCGACCAGCGCCTCGACGGTCGAGCGGTCGACGTCCCGGTCGGCGAACTCCCGGGTCGCGCGGTCGCGGCGGATGCACTCGGCGAGTTCCATGGCCCCCCGCCGACGCCGCTCGACTTCAAGCCACCGGCGACGCCGCGACACCGGCAGGAGGCTACAGCGCGGCGACCGCCTCCCGGACCTGCTCGGCGAGCCACTCGAAGTCGGGGTTGCCGTCCTCGCGGACCCACCGATACCGGATCACGCCGTCGGTGTCGACGACGAAGACGCTCCGCTCGGCGACACCGCCGAGCCCGTGGACGCCCTCGAGCACGACGTCGTACGCCTCGATGGTCTCCCCGTCGAAGTCCGAGAGGAGGGGAAACGTCAGGTCCTGTTCCATGCTGAAGACGTTGAGCGCGAACGGGAGGTCGACGCTGATCCCGTACACCCCCGCGTCGAGGGACTCGAACGACGCGAGCTCGTCGCGGAACGTGCAGAGCTCCTCGGTACAGCCGCCGGTGAACGCCGCGGGGAAGAACGCCAGCACCACCGGGCCGTCGGAGAGCACCTCCGAGAGCGCGAACGGTTCGATGTCGTCGTACGCGTCCCCACCGGCCATCGGGAGTGTGATCTCCGGTGCCGGGTCGCCGACTTCGGGCATGGCCGCCGGAAGGGCGGCATCGGGTATAGCTCCAGCGGGTGCGGCCGGGCGGACCCGACGCGGCTCCCCCCGTCTTCGACTCGGCTCGACCGCGTCAGACCAGTATCTGTGCCGGCCCGAGCGCGTCGTACGCGGGTTTGTCCGCGGTGATCGCCACCGCCTCCTCGAACGACCCGAGGTCGTCGAACTCGGTCCCGTACGGTGGATCGGTGAGGAGGAGGTCGATCGCACCGTCATC
>PXRQ01000114.1 GCA_003022005.1 Halobacteriales archaeon QS_5_70_15 | reverse complement strand
GACGAGCACGCACAGGGCCTCGCCAGACCACGACAGCGTTTCCGCCCCGTCGTCCCGCTCTCCCGCGGTTTCGTCCTCCGTCCGCTCGCCGCCGACGGCTTCGACGTCGAGCCGGAGCCCCTCGAAGCTCGCCGCCTGCTGGACGCCCGTGATGACGAACGCGAACGGGCCAAAGCGGGCCTTCATGTCCGGGGTGGTCGCTGCGCTCGCAACGGCCGTCAGTCCGGCGACGCAGGACTTCACGAACGGCTCGTCGTCGGCCATCCCGAGGTCGATGCCCCGTACTTCGCCCGCTTCGAGCAGTTCGAAGCCGTGCTCGACGCCCCGGATGCCGACGTCGCCCGCGAAAACGTTCGCCGTCCCCGCCGGGAGCACCCCGAGACGCACGGCTCCGAGGGCGTCGGCCGCGACGAGCCCCTCGGCCACCTCCCGGAGCGTGCCGTCACCGCCGCAGGCGGCCAGCCGCGTGACGCCCTCCTCGGCGGCCGCCCGCGCGAGCTCGGCGGCGTGGCCCTCCCGCCCGGTCTCGACCACGGTATTACCCCCGTTCGGCGGCGAGCTCGCGGACCCGGGGGGCGTGGTCGCCGCTCCCGCTGGCTGGGTTCAGGACGACGCGTCGCTTCCGACCCCCGTCGCTGCCGACGCTGCCCCCGCCGCGGTCGGCGGCTCCCCCGTCGGTTAGCGGCACGGACGAGTGGTTCGTCGCGCGCTGCACTCGCTGTCGTTCTCCCCGTTCGCTCAAAAACGTGCTGGAGCGTCGCGCGAGTCCCCGTGTTCGTCACTGCGAGGCCGTTCGCTGCCCGGCGGGACCGACGCCGACCTGCCTCCGAGCGGGTGGCCAGTTCGACGCAAGGCCCTCGGGAGGCGACCGTCCGGTCGTCGGGACGACCCTGGACTACCGCGTGCGCTCGACGAACGCGACGATCCCTTCCGCGATGTCCTCGCCGGCGTCCTCCTGGAGGAAGTGCATCGCGCCCTCGATCCAGACGTCCGGCTGTTCGCTCGCCGTGGGGATGAGCTCCCGGAGCGGGTCGCGGTTCCCCCGCGTGATGGGGTCGGAGTCGGCGAACAGCACGAACGCGGGCTTCTCCCACCCCTTCAGCTTTCGGGCGGCCTCGCGGGTGTACTCGGCGCCGTCCCCGCCGCCCTTCCGCGGGACCATGTCGGGGAACTCCCGGGCGCCGGCCTTCGCCGCCTCCGTGTGGAACGGGGCCTCGTAGGCCGTGACGACGTCGTCCGTGAGCTCCGTCGCGGTGGCGTTCCGGATCAGTATCCCGACGGGTAGCTCCTCGACCCGTTCGACGAACGCGCGGAACTCCTCCCACGCCTCGGGCATCTCCTGGCGGCCGCTCGGGACCCCCGTGTTCATCGGGACGAGCCGCGCGAACCGTTCCGGGTTCCGGGTCGCGTACGGCAGCCCGAGGATACCGCCCCAGTCCTGACAGATCAGCGTGACGTTCGCGAGGTCGAGCGTCCCGATCAGGTCCGCGAGCGCGTCGTAGTGGAGTTCGTAGCCGTACGCCCCGCGCCGGTCGTACTTGTCCGATCGGCCGAACCCGAGCAGGTCGGGGACGACGACGCGGCCCCGCTCCCGGAGGCCCGGGATCATCTTTCGGTAGAGGAACCCCCAGGTGGGCTCGCCGTGGAGACAGAGGAACGTCTCCTCCGCGTCGGGTTCGACGGGGTCGACGTCGACGTACGCCATCCGGGGGTTCGGCTCGTCCCCGCCGTCCGCGGGATCGACGTCCACCTCCAGGTACGCCGGCTCGTGGTCGTAGTCCGGGACGACCTCGAACCGCTCCTCGGGAGTCGTGAGTAGCGCCATCGGTTCGTACTCCCGGGCGGTTCGTAAGTAGCTTCGGCCCGCCGTCCCTCGACCCGCGGGGCGATCCGGTTCCCGTCCCGTGCCCCGTCCGGGCACATGGCAAACGACATACCGGGGCCGGTCCTGGGGAGGGTATGCACGTCGAGTTCACCTTCCGCGGGACCGTCCGCGACGCCGCGGGTCGGGACCGGCTCGAACGCGACCTGTCGCTCGCCGACGGGGCGACCGTCGGCGACGCCCTCGCGGCCGTTCTCGCCGACCTGTCCGACGCCGAACCGCTCGTCCTGAACCTGAAGGGGACGCTCCGGGCGCACGTCGGAGTCCGGCGCGACGGCGAGGACGTCCGCTCCGGGGCGTGGCTGGAGACCGAGGTTGCGGACGGCGACCGCATCGACGTCGAACCGTCGGTCAAGGGGGCCTGCTGATGGAGGTCACGGGGCTCCCCTTCGAGATGCTGCACGTCCAGCTGGGGAACCACGCCTTCGAGGGGCTGAACAACTGCTACGTGCTCGGGACGGAGCCGGGCGCGGAGACGACGCTCGTGGACACGGGCATCTCGACCGACGAGACGCGGGACCAGCTCCGCGACGGCCTCGCCGAGTACGGCCTGTCGTTCGAGGACGTCGACCGGGTCCTCCTGACCCACCACCACGGCGACCACGTCGGTCTCGCGGGGGAGATACAGGCCGCGAGCGGCGCGAGCGTCCACGTCCACGAGGAGGACGCCCCGCTCGTGAGCGGCGACCCGGACGCCGAGGCGGCGATGCGCGACCGCATGGAGACGCTGCTCGGCGCGTGGGGGATGCCGGACGACTCCCGGGCGGAGCTACTCGCGTTTCTCGATTCCGGCGACGTGACCGGTCTCGACCCCGAGGTCACGACGTTCGTGGACGGCGACCGCTTCGATCTCGGGCCCGTGACGCTTGAGGCGGTCCACCTCCCGGGCCACAGCGTCGGCCTCTCCGGGTTCCGGTTCGACGGCTCGCGGGGACCGGAGCTGTTCAGCGGCGACGCCCTCCTGCCGTACTACACCCCGAACGTGGGCGGCGCGGACGTCCGGGTGGAGTCGCCGCTGGCGAACTACCTCGAGACGCTCACCCGCATCATCGACGCGGACTACGGGCGCGCCTGGCCCGGCCACAGGGGCGGGATAGTCGACCCCTCGGGCCGGGCCGCCGACATCGTCGTCCACCACCGGGACCGGACGGGACGGGTCATCGACTACCTCCGCGAGGCGGGGCCGGCCGACGCGTGGACCGTCTCCGCGCACCTGTTCGGCGGGCTCTCGTCCATCCACATCCTCCACGGGCCGGGCGAGGCCTACGCCCATCTCGGACACCTCGAGGAGGCCGGTGTCGTCGAGAGCGAGGGGGGCGACGCGGGGAGCCGCGAGTACGCGCTCGTCGACGCCGATCCGGACCTCGACGCGCTGTTCCCCGAGGTCGCCCGCGGGAAGGACCCCTCGGACATCCCCGGGCACGGGTAGGCGGCCGCTCGCCGGTCGGCCCCGTCAGCTCAGTCCGCGAGCGGCGACCCGGTGTACTCCTCCCCCAACCGGAGGCGGGTCTCCATGTGGAGGGCCTGGCTGGCGACGAGGAGGGCGACGCTGCCGACGAACGCGAGCGTGGCGACGCCGCCGACCGTCACCGGCTCGATGCCGGAGGACGCGAACGGGGAGATCCCCATCGTGTCGACGTACCACTCGACGGCCCGGACGCTCACGTAGCCCATCAGCACGTAGGCCATCGTCAGGAGGATGGCGATGCCGCCGGTGCCGATGCCGAGCAACGAGGCCACGTCCTCCAGGCTGAGCAGGCGGTTGGCCAGCCGCTCGGTCATTCGGGGCTCGAGGTGGACGCGGAGGAAGCCGACGACGGTCAGTGCCACCCCGCCGCTGAACACCACGACCCCGCCGACCAGTCCGAGGACGAGCACCCTCGGGGACGAGGAGAACGCCGACCCACCCAGCATCGCCCGGACCTCGGCGGGGAAGGCGGCCATCACCGGGAGCATCAGCGCGAGCAGGAACAGCAGCCCGCTCTGTACGACTATCTTCGTCGGGATCCGCTGGCTGAACGGGCTGTATCGTGTCTGTCGGAGCCGCTCGTACGTCGAATCACCGAGCAGTGCGTTCGCGACCGGGTCCCTGATTCCTTCGTCGTCTCTGTCTCTCATTGTCTCGTGGTGGCCGACGGCTCGTGACGGGGTAGTCTGCTGCCCCGAATAGCTCTTGTGGGCGTGGGCACGTCCGCACCGCGCGGACTCACGAGCCCCTTGGCCAGGGACCGTATTAACCGGTCGGTTCGATTCAAAAATTCCGTGGCTCGCCGCGGGAGGGCGCGGGGTCGCGCGAACCGCCGGGGCGGGCTCCGACCCGAACGAGCGGACACCACGACCCGACGCGGACCGCGGACCCGTCCGGCGGAGGAGCGCGGAGCCGACCCGACGTGTCTCCCGTGGCGGGGCCGCGACCGATCCCGGTGCCGGGAACCGTTCACGCCTTCGCGTTCCTCAGGTTCGTTCGCCGCTGCACGGGCGTGGCGGGATTCGAACCCGCGATCGAGAGGTTAGGAACCTCTCGCCCTGTCCACTAGGCCACACGCCCTACCGGTGTTCGCGTCGGACCACCCAAAACGGTTGCGCGTCCCACCGCTCGCGTCCGGGTGCCCGGCGGACGGTTGTAACGATTCACCGGTGCGCACCCGGACAGGGTCAGCGCGCATCGGCGAGAGACGACGACCGTCCGTATCAGTTCTCCTTCTCCGCCTCGAGATCCGTCTCGGTTCCGTCGTCGGCCGTGGACCCCCCGGACGTTTCCCCGGCCGTCTCCTCCTCGAGCCGCGCCTGCTCCTCCTCGGTCCGGTTCTCTGACTTCTTCTGCCGGATCTCCTCGAGTTCCTGTTCGACCTCCTCGCGGCCCTTCTGGAACTCGCCGATCGCCTCGCCGGAGGAGCGGGCGAGCTTGGGGATCTTGTTCGCGCCGAACAGCAGGATGGCGATGAGCAGGATGACGAGCAGTTCCGGGCCGCCGGGGATACCCGGGAACAGCGGAAAGATTCCGACCATCTTGACCGAAGTAGCCCAGAGACGATTATAGGCTTTTTCCTCGCGCGGTGTCCGTGAGCCCCGACGCGGTCGATCGACTGGCGAGTGAGAAGGGACGGAGGATCGGGGACACCCTACAGATCGGAGTCGGTCTGACCTCCTCGCGGCCCTTCTGGAACTCGCCGATCGCCTCGCCGGAGGAGCGGGCGAGCTTGGGGATCTTGTTCGCGCCGAACAGCAGGACGGCGATGAACAGGATGACGAGCAGTTCCGGGCCGCCGGGGATACCCGGGAACAGCGGGACGAGTTGGAGCGACATCGTACCCCGAAATGGCGCTCGATGGCTTGTAGGCCTTTCGCCGCGCCCGACCGCCCGAAACACAACACCCATTGCGGGGTCGGTCGTCGCACGACCATGGTAGCCGTCGGCGACGACGCTCCGGACTTCACCGCACCGCTCGCGAACGGCGACGTCGACGAGTTCACGCTCTCGGAGGCGCTGGACGAGGGCCCGGTCGTGCTCGCGTTCTTCCCGGGCGCGTTCACCTCGGTCTGCACGGGCGAGATGCGGACGTTCCGCGACCGCATCGGGAACCTGACCGCGGAGGGGGCGACCCTCTACGGCATCAGCACCGACTCGCCGTTCGCGCTCAACGAGTTCCGCGAGCAGAACGACCTCCCGTTCGCGTTCGTCAGCGACGCGAACCGGGAGGTGGTCGACCTGTACGACGTCGCGTTCGACTTCGACGCGGTCGGGCTGGAGGACCTGGCCCAGCGGGCAGTGCTCGTCGTGAACACCGACGGCGAGGTCACGTACGCGTGGGTGAGCGACGATCCTCGGGTGGAACCCGATTACGAGGAGGTCGAGGCGGCCGCGGCGGCGGCCGCCTGACCGGGCGCGGGGGGATCCCCCGCGGGTTTTTACAGACGGACGCCGACGCGGCTGTATGGGCGACAGCGACCGGGGAAGTGCCGACCCCGAAGCCTCCGGCGACGAGGACCGTCGCTACGTTCCCGAGACCGACCACGCGTTCCCCGACGAACGGGTCAACGAGGCCATCGAGCACGTCCGGACGGACCCCGAGGTGCGGGCGTACCTCGAGGCGCAGAACGTCAACCCCGTCACCCGCAAGGGGTACAACGACCACGGGGAGAAGCATATCGAGATAGTCAGCAATCGCGCGCTCTGTCTCTACGACCTCCTGAAGGCGGGCGGCTGCGAGTTCAACGGTGCCGCCGAACAGGGGCTCGAGGAGGCCGACGAGGCGGTCATCGTCTACCTCGCGGCGATGCTCCACGACATCGGCCACGTCGTCCACCGGGACGACCACCCCTACTACTCGATCCCGCTCGCCGCGGACCTCCTCGACCGGATCCTCCCGGAACTGGGGTACGACACCGCCGAGGCGGTCCGGGTGAAGGGCGAGGTGCTCCACGCCATCCTCTGTCACCACACCGAGGAGGACCCGCTGACGCTCGAGGCGGGGGTCGTCCGCGTCGCCGACGGGCTGGACATGGAGGCCGGCCGGTCGCGCATCCCCTACGAGAAGGGCGGACGCGGGATCAACACCCTCTCCAGCCGGGCGATCAAGAACGTCTCGCTGCGGGCGGAGGAGGGCCGGCCGGTGCTCGTCGAGGTCGAGATGACCGACGCGGTCGGGGTCTACCAGGTCGACGAGCTGCTCAAGGCCAAACTCCGTGACTCGGAGCTCGAGGAGGAGATCCGGATCGTCGCGCTGAACGTCAGCGCCGGGGAGAACGAGCGGCTCGTCGAGCGTATCGAGCTCTGAGCTCCGCGCCACCCCCCCGCCGGCCCCGCGACCGGCCCCGGTAGCTGCCGTCGCGTCCGACCGTCCCGCGACCGATCCCCACGACCCCCACGACCCCCACAACCCCCGCGACCCCCGCGACCGACGAGGGGCCGCGTCACTCCTCGCGGAACCCGTCGCCGACCAGTTCGACCGAGCCGTCCTCGATCCGGGCCTCCGCCTCGAAGACTGCCCGGACGGTGTTCACGACGCGGTCGTCGTGCATCCCGGGGTCGAGCGCGAACACGCCGAACAGTCCCGCGGACTGTATCCGGGAGGTGAAGACGTGCAGGAACCGGAAGACGGTCTGGACCTCCGAGTACATCAGCAGCGTCGAGATGGAGGCCAGGCCGACCCGGACCCGGTCGCCGCTGCCCACCCCCTCGAACTGCTTGACGAGCTTCGCGAACTCGAGACTGATACCCGTGAGGTCGGCCGGCGATCCGGTCCGCTCGACGAGGACGCCGCTGTCGACCGACGATCCCTGGCCCGTCGCGTCGACGATACCGAGAGTCCCCTCCGGGTCACGGCCACGATCGTGGAACGCCGAGACGACCCAGTCCGCCGGCCGGTTCATCGTGATGCCAACCGACGGTTCGTCCGAGGGGGCCTCGGCGACGACGTCCAGCAGCACGGACTCCGACTCGCTTGAGGCACCGCTGACGAGGAGGTTCGTCCCCGGAGCGAACCACAGGCGACGGTCCGCCTGCAGTCCAGGGACCTCGTAGCTCACGTCCCGTCGGCACCTCCGCCCTCACCCCGCTTTCCTTCCTCCGCCTCGATGTCCCGGATCATCGCGACGAAGTCCCCGTCGCCCATCTCCGGCATCACCGCGTCGAGCTCCTGACTCAGCGCCTCGATGCGGGACTGGAGGTCGGCGTACTCCTCGCTCCGCTCGAGCTCCTCCGCGGACTTGGCCGACTGGAGCGCGGCCTGTTTCTCCACCAGCGCGTAGTACTCCCGCTCGAGTTCGGCGAACGAGTCGCGGGAGAGGAGCCCCGCGACCGTTTCGAGCAGCTCTCCGCGGTCGATCGGCTTGGTCAGGTAGTCGTCGAACCCCATCCGGACGATGTCGAAGTCCGGTTCGACCGCGGTCGCCATCGCCACCCGAGGGGAGAGCCCGATCCCCTCGATCTCGTCGAGCACCTCGTCGCCCGACATCCCAGGCATCAGGCGGTCGAGCAACACGACGTCGACCTCCTCGTCGAGCCGTTCGAGCGCGGCGTCGCCGTTCTGGGCCGTGCGGACGTGGTACTCCTCGCCCAGCCATCGGGCGTAGATGTCGACGAGCGGGGTTTCGTCCTCGACAATAAGTACGGTCGCACGGCCCGTCCCGTCCATGCCGACGGGTTCGACGGCTTATGGCATAGGGTTTCCGCTCCTTATTCACACTGTGTGTTCTCGGAACCGGGTAGGGGGGACCGGACGAGGGAACCGCCGGACGCGTTCGATCGTCCCCGGTCGACCGGGGCGACGATCACGCCCGCTCTCGGTGGTCACCGCCCCGGCGCCCGGGTTCATCGAACGCGCCCGGAACGGGCCTCACCCGGGCCGTGTCTCGTTCCCCCTGTCCTCGAGCTCCCATCGGGCGCCTCCGTCCACGGACGGACCTCCAGTTCGAACCCCTCGAACCCGAGATGCCGTTCGACGGCCCGGCTGAGCGCCCGCTATTCGACGGTGGCGGGGTGCTCGGCGCAGGCCCGCGCTTCCCGACCTCACGGATGGTCCACCACCACGACGGTGCGACAGTCCGCGCCCGGGAACTCGCGACGACCAGTCCGCGCAGGGCGTCGACGTCGCCGTCCTCCCTCGTACCGCCGACGAACAGGGGACCGCCGCCCGGTCGTTCGGCTATCGCGTCGGAGGCCCCCGCGTTCCGGCACTCGTGCCCGGATCCCTCCGGACGGTTTCACCTCGCTTCGCTCGTCTCGCGTGGTTCGAATCCTCCGTCCCGCGTTCGCTCGTCGCGTCCGCTCCTCGCAGAATGCGCCGGCCGGGATTCGAACCGGAGTCAGACGTGCTCGCTCACTGCGTTCGCTGTGCGCGACTGATACGGTCGTGCGTCGTCCGTTACCGATGATCGCCGATCCCGGCCGGGCGGTCGCCGGTACATCGGTACGCACGACCGTATGACAGGGTTGCGAATCACTCTGGGCGATTTTACCTCGCTTCGCTCGGAAAATGCGCCGGCCGGGATTCGAACCCGGGCCATGAGCTTGGAAGGCTCAGGTCCTACCGCTAGACCACCGGCGCTCACTCGCTTCGCTCGTTCGCGCCGAGGGTCACAGGTCCTTCGGACCTGCTCACCACCGGCGTTCGGCCGCTCCGCACGTTCGTGCCGAGGGTCGCAGGTCCTTCGGGTTCGCTCACCGCCGGCGCTCACATCGAACTATCCCGCCTCTCGGTATGTGCGTTTCCCTTCGGAACCAGCGACTCTCCCGCTACTCGTCGAACGAGTTCGGGCCGAGGCCGGTGATACTGCCGGACGTGTGTTCCCGAAGGGCATCGCCGCGCCACGGTGGCGGTAGTGTTCGAAGGGTGAAACGACGGCACGTGTCCGGTGGCCCGCTCAGCGACGATGCTCGCTCTCGCTCGTGTCGGGACCCGCGGGCGACCCGTGACCGCTCACCACCGCATAGCAGTTGCCGCTCGAGACGAACGACCGCTCGACGGCCAGCGACGACGCCCCGAGGTCCGCGTCGAACTCAGCGGGCGCGTAGATGTGGTAGTATCGGGGAACGGTCTCCCCGCCGGGGAGCGTCCAGTCGACGGTCGTGTCGAATCCCTCCGGGTCGTCGGGGTCGGCGTCGAACCGGCCGTGGGCCGTGCTCCACGCGCTCACCAGGGCCGCCCCTCCGGGCGCGAGGACGCGCCCGAGCTCCGAGAGCGACGCCCGTCTGAGCGACCGCGAGGGCAGGTGGTGGAGCGTGGCCACGTAGCCGGCCACGTCGACCGTCCCCGATCGGATCGGGAGCGAGGCCGCGTCCCCGAGGGCCGGCGCGAAGGCGTCGGCGTAGCCCCGTTCGGCCGCCCGCTCGCGGGCGAGTTCCAGGAGTTCGACGCTCGCGTCCACGCCCACGACGCGGTCGACCCGCTCGGCCAGCGGCCCGACGTGTCGTCCGTTGCCACAGCCGACGTCCAGACCCAGTCGTCCGGTGCGCCCCTCGAGGAACGATGCGACCTCCGGCCAGGGGGTCCGCCGCGTCCTCGAGAAGTGCTCCGCGATGGCGTCGTAGGTCCTCCGGACCGACCAGCGGGTCCGCGTGCCGTCGGTGTCGTCCCCGGGCGAGAACCGGCGGTCTCGGTCACGGTTCTCGTGGTCGCGAGCACCGTCGTCGTGGTCGTCCGCCATCTCAGCCGAGGAGGGTGACGGACTGGACCCCGAGGAAGACGGCGCCCGTGACCCCGGGCATGGTCGTTGCGTGCTTCACGTCGTCGTTCACGGGGCCCCCCACCATCTGTCCACCGACCGCCCCGGCGAGGACGGCCTGGACCAGCGAGGCGTGGAGGACCGCGATCCGGTAGCCATCGAGGCCTGCGCCCCCACCCGGAGGAGCGTCGGTGCTCGGCGGCTCCCGGAGGTTCGGAGCTCGGACCGCGTCGGTCCGCGGCGTCACGATGTGGCTGACGGTCGGGGTCTCGACCGGGCGGCCGAGCCCCTAGAGCGCCTCGGGACCGCTTGCGCCCCACCGGATGTCGCGCCGGATCCGGCCGACCGCCCCGGGACCGCTCACGTCGGTTCCCCGGTGCGGTCGGTTCCCCGGCCCGCGGTCGGTGCTCCTGTCCCCGGAGACGCCCGACTCGTTCGGCAGGTCGAGCCGCTCGGGGCCCGTCGTGAGTCGCGCGGACGGGTGTACCGATCTACCGGTGACCGCCGTGACCGCGGCCGCGATCACCGATCGCGGACGAGGACCGTCCGTGTCAGGCCGCCCCGGCGTCGTCCTCCGGAGCCTCCGGCGTCCCGGCGTCCTGTCGTTCGACGGTCAGCAGCAGGTACCCGAACGCGTAGAGGAAGACGACGCCCACGGGGACGGACCCGCCGAGGTAACTCCGCCAGAGCATGACGGTGGCGGCGGTGAGCACGAGCGCTGCCGCGAGCAGGAGCCCGCCCATGAGCCGGACGGGATCGATCGGCAGCCGGGCCTCGAGTCCCTGCTCGTCGGTGTAGTACGCGACGCTGAGCAGGAGCGCGAGGCCGATGACGGCCCCGCCGGCCAGCCAGACGAGGTACGCGCGGGCGACCGCCTCGCTCCCCGGGAACCCGTATGCACTCCAGACCGGGAGGAGCGGACGTTCCGCGCCCGCGAGCTGCGCGCCGAGGAGGAACTGGAGCATGAGGAGCGGGAACCGGATCACGACCAGCGAGACCCCGCCCTGGCTGGCGAACGACACCGACCAGGGGAGCAGCGCGGACACCCACGCCGAGAGGACGGCGAACGCCCCGGCGTACTCCGAGCGGACCCAGACCATACACACCCTGGCCGGCGAGCCGCGATAAAGCCTGCCGACCGGTCGCGCGCCGATGCGAGCCGGTTCGCGGGGTGGGTTCGTCCCCGCGAGCCTGTCGCAGTCGTCAGGTTCATCACCGGCGGCGTCGTAGATCGGATGTGCTGGAATGAGGCGCGACTACTTTACGCTCGACGTCAGGAACCTGGGGGGCGAGAACCCGGACGACCGCGGCATCCCGACCGTCACCATCGACTTCGACGGCCCGGACGAGCAGCTCACCGACCGACTCACCGACGAGTCCGGGGACGTTCTCGGGGCGAACGACCTCGACATCTCCTATCGTCTCCACGGCCCGGTCGACGACGCCGACTCCGAGGGGGTCGTCGCCGTCACGAACCGCGTGACCGGGGACTTCGTCCTCGAACTCAACGCCGACGCGGGGGACGTCACGCGGTTCGTCGACGCCGCCCGCGCCTACGGGAAGGACACCGACGACGGCAAGCGCTACCGCGTCGAGGTGGCCGTCGGCGGCGAGCCGTTCGCGACCTACGAGAAGTCCACGCTGCTCGTCTACGACTCCGAGGGCGGCCTCCTCCGGGGCCACAGCCTCATCCCGAGCGGCGTCGAACTCTGATCGGCGGGCGCCCCGGCCGCCTCCCGCCCCCCGTTCTCCGTGTGCGGTCGGTCGTGTCCAATCGATCACGTCTTCTGGTTTCTCGGCTCCCGGTGCCGGTCCGACACACCCCCACCTAAGTACCCGCCGGACCTGTTCCCGGTATGGACGATGCCGACGTCGAGGAGCTGTTCGGTACGGCCGGCATCCGGGGGGAGGTGCGGTCGCGCGTGACGCCCGCGTTCGCCCTCCGCGTGGCGGCCGCCGCGGCCCGGGACGGGGGTGAGTTCGTGGTCGGCCGCGACGGCCGGGAGTCGGGGCCGGCGCTGGCCGCCGCGGTCGAGGCCGGCCTGACGTCGGCGGGCGCCCGCGTCGTCCGCGTCGGGCAGGTCCCGACCCCGGCGCTCGCGTTCGCCTCGCGCGGCCGGCACGGGGTGATGGTGACGGCGAGCCACAACCCGCCGTCGGACAACGGGCTGAAGTTCTTCCGCGACGGCCGGGAGTACGACCGCGAGGCCGAACACCGGGTCGAGCGGCGCGCCGCCGACCCGGATCCGCCCGCCGAGTGGTCCGAGTGGGCCGGCACGGAGCGTGAGGACCCGCTCCCGGCGTACCGGGACGCCGCCGTCGAGTACGCGGGGACGTTCGGCGCCACGCTCGACGGGCTCCGGGTGGCCGTCGACTGCGGCAACGGGACGGGGGCGGTCGCCACTCCCCGTGTGCTCTCGGCGATGGGAGGGGAGGTCGTCGCGCTCAACGACAACGTCGACGGCCACTTCCCCGGGCGGGAGTCGAAACCAACGCCGGAGAGCCTCGCCGACCTCCGGGCGTTCGTCGCCGAGGACGAGGCGGCGATCGGGTTCGGTCACGACGGCGACGCCGACCGGGTCGTGCTGATCGACGGCGACGGCGAAGTGGTCCACGAGGACACGGTCGTCGCGATACTCGCCGAGCGGTACGTCCGGGGGAGCCAGGCCGGCGACCCCGTGGTGGTGACGACGCCGAACGCCTCGGCCCGCATCGACGAGCGGGTCCGCGCGGCGGGCGGCCGCGTCGAGCGGGTGCGGCTGGGAGCGCTCCACGAGGGGGTCCGGGCGGCGTACGAGGCGGGGAGCCCGGAGACGGCGGTCGTGTTCGCGGCCGAGCCCTGGAAGCACGTCCACCCCGCGTTCGGCGCCTGGATCGACGGCGTGGCGAGCGTCGCGGTCGTCTCGCGGCTGGTCGCGGCCGAGGGACTCGACTCGGTCCGCGAGCCGGTGACCGAGCGGCCCTACCGGAAGGTGAGCGTCCCCTGTCCGGACGGGCACAAGCGGGCGGTCATGACGACCCTGGAGACGACGCTGCCGGACGCGTTCCCCGAGGCCGACCTCGACACCGAGCACGGCGTCCGGGTCGAGCGGCCGGACGGGTCGTGGCTCCTGGTCCGGCCCTCCGGGACGGAACCGTACGTCCGGCTCTACGCCGAGAGCGACGACGTCGACGAGCTCGTCGACCGGGCACGCGGCGTCGTCGAGGCCGCGGTCGACCACGCGGACTGATACGGTCTGCGGGCACGACCGGGCGCCGGACCCGGGAGGACGCGGGTTCCGGGAGGGTTCGTAACCGCGGGCGGGCGGACGTTCCGGGGCGCCGTGCGGGGAGAGAACCGACCGCGCATCGGCCGACCGCGCCGAGAGTCGGGGATTCGTAGCGTTTAATCCCCGTTCGACGCACTACGCGAACGACAATGCAGATAGACAGGCGCAAGTTCCTCACCGGCGTGGGGACGGCCGGGGGCATCGCCCTGGCGGGGTGTACCGGCGGACCGACGGACGGTGGCGACGGCGGATCGACGCCGACGTCGACGCCGGAGCCGACCGAAACCGAGGGCCCGGACTCCGGCGGGGAGACCGAGACTGAGACGCAGTCCCCGACGCCCTCCGACCCGATCAACGTCGGGATGGTGTACGCGACCGGCGGGCTCGGCGACGGCTCGTTCAACGACCAGGCACAGCAGGGCATCCAGCAGGCCGAGGAGGATTTCGGCATCTCCTACGGCGAGGCCCAGCCCTCGGCGGTCTCGGAGTTCGCGAACTTCCAGCAGCAGTTCGCGCGGTCGACCGACCCGACCTACGAGCTGATCTGCTGTATCGGCTTCCTCCAGGCGTCGGCGCTCTCGGAGAACGCGCCCGACTTCCTGGACCAGGAGTTCATGATCGTCGACAGCGTGGTCGAGGCCGACAACGTCGCCTCGTACGTGTTCGCCGAACACGAGGGGTCGTATCTCGTCGGCCAGCTCGCGGGCCTGCTGACGACGCGTGATTTCTCGGCCGGCGCGGGTTCGACGACCGGCGATTCGACGAACGTCGGCTTCGTCGGGGGCGTCGAGTCCCCGCTCATCCGGCGGTTCCAGGCCGGCTACGAGGCCGGGGTGAAGGCTGCGGACGAGGACGTCGACATCCAGACGTCCTACGTGGGCGATTTCAACGCTCCCACGGCCGGCAAGGAGGCCGCGCTCGCGATGTACGACTCCGGGGCCGACATCGTCTACCACGCCGCCGGCAACACCGGGACCGGCGTGTTCCAGGCCGCCCAGGAGCAGGGCAAGTTCGCCGTCGGCGTCGACCGCGACCAGTCGGTGACGAAGGACTCCTACGCGAACGTCATCCTGGCCTCGATGGTCAAGCGCGTCGACACCGCCGTCTACAACGCCGTCGAGGCCGTCGTGAACGACGAGTTCGAGGGCGGAACGACCACGGCGCTCGGGCTCGACGACGACGGCGTGGGCATCGTCTACGGCCAGCAGCTCGGGTCGTCGATCCCGAGCGGCGTGAAGGACGCCATCTCCGGGTCCAGGCAGTCGATCATCGACGGCGACATCAGCGTCCCGACTGACCCCGGGAACGTCTGATACGGACGGCTGTGATGGGTCCCGGTACTCGTCCCCGTCTCCGAACGGAATACGACCCGCGGGGGCGAGGGGAGAGCGGAACCGCGACGGGGTGACCGCCCCTCCCGGCCACTCCTCCGGTGGTGCCCGTGCTGTCACCGCTGTTCCCCGTGACGGTCGCGGACACGAGCCGGACGCCCGTTGCCGCGGGTTCGACCCCGGTCCACGACGCGCAGGCGTCGATCCCCTCCCGTGCGTCCGCCTCCCGGGCTCCGCACAGGTCCGGTTCAACGCCCCTCGGGAGACGGCCAGCCGCTCCCGAACGTCGCGAAACCGCTCCCTCCTGTTTCTCTAGCGCCGCCCCGGTCGCGTGCAGTTCGGCCGTCGTGCCCGCCAGATCCTCCTCGGGGGTCCGGAGCGACCCGTTCAACCGCCGGATCCGGCGTCGCGGGTCGCGAGCGACGACTCCAACCGTTCCACCCTGTCCTGGCGCCGGTCGGCCGACTGGCGGGCTACGAAGCGACGTACTCCCGGGAGGACGTCGAGGACCTCCGGTAGCGCCACCGTCCGGTCGGTACCCGGTACTGCCGGTGCCGCGGGCGCGTGTCCGGTCCCGACTACCAACCACGGTACGGCCGGAAGCATCCCGCCGCGACGACGAGCAGTCCGGCACCGAACGCGTACGCCGCTCCCGGGAGGAGGCTCCGCGACGTCCGCCGGGGTCTCATACGGTCGTGCGTCGTCCGTTACCGATGATCGCCGATCCCGGCCGGGCGATCGCCGGTACATCGTCACGCACGACCGTATCATCCCGGGAACGGTGTCGGCCACTGCCGAACTGACGGACTATAATGATGGATTATAAACTTGTCGGGGATCGACGGCGCGGAGACGGGGACTACTCGCGATACGGAACGGGAAGGTGGTGGATACACCCGCGACAGGTACGGCTCACGAGTCACCCGGACCGGATCCCGATCCCGGCGTCGATCGGAGGGCGTCACTTCGAGGAAGCCCGGTCCGTGCTCCCGGGAGCCTTCCGGGGACGGCTGTCCCCCCGAAGCAGGGCGTTTAAGCGGTAGCCCTCCAAGCCGCCGGTAATGGCAAGGGCCGTTCACCTCGACGGCATCACCAAGCGGTTCCCCGGCGTCGTGGCGAACGACGACGTCGACCTGGCGGTCGAGCGGGGCACGGTCCACGCGCTCCTCGGGGAGAACGGGGCGGGGAAGACGACGCTGATGAACGTTCTATATGGCCTGTACGAGCCGACCAGCGGTCGCGTCGTCCTCGACGGGGCCGGGCGGGACTTCGATTCGCCGCGGGACGCCATCGACGCCGGGGTGGGGATGATCCACCAGCACTTCATGCTCGTCGACCCGATGACCGTCGCCGAGAACATCACGCTCGGCAACGAGCCCCGCAAGTGGGGCGGGCTGACAGTCGACCGGGAGCGGGCCCGCCGGGAGGTCGTCGAGCTCTCCGAGCGGTTCGGGTTCGACGTCGACCCCGACGCCCGTATCGAGGACGTCTCCGTCGGGGTCCAGCAGCGCGTCGAGATACTGAAGGCCCTGTACAGGGGCGCGGAGGTACTGATCCTCGACGAGCCCACCGCCGTCCTCACCCCCCAGGAGGTCGAGGACCTGTTCGGGGTGCTCGAGGAGCTCACCGCCGGCGGGAAGACGATCATCTTCATCACGCACAAGCTCGGCGAGGCGATGCACGCCGCCGACGAGATCACGGTGCTCCGGGACGGGAAGAACGTCGGGACGGTCGACGCCGACGCGACGACCCGCGAGGAGCTCGCGCGGATGATGGTCGGGCGGGAGGTCCTGCTGGAGATCGAGAAGCGGCCGGGCGAAGCGGGCGCCCCCGTCCTCGAGGTCGAGGACGTCTCCGTGCGGGACGAGCGCGGGGTGACCGTCGTCGACGGGGTCTCCTTCGACGTCCGGGCGGGCGAGGTGTTCGGCGTCGCGGGCGTCGACGGCAACGGCCAGGCCGAACTCGTCGAGGCGATCACCGGGATGCGCCGACCGGGAGCCGGCCGCGTGCGGTTCCGCGACGAGGAGGTCACCGACTGGTCGCGTCGGCGCCGCATCGACGCCGGGATGGCGTACGTCCCCGAGGACCGACAGGAGCGGGGGCTGGTGATGGCGTTCGACCTCGTGAGCAACGGCGTGCTCGGGAGCCAGCACGCCGCCCCGTTCGCGCGGAACGGACGGATCGACTGGGCGACAGCGCGCGACCACGCCGAGGCGGTCATCGAGGAGTACGACGTCCGGCCGCCGGACCCGGACGCGACGGCGCAGTCGCTCTCCGGCGGGAACCAGCAGAAGTTCGTCGTCGGCCGGGAGTTCGCCCGCGACCCGGCGCTGCTGGTCGCCACCCACCCGACGCGGGGGGTCGACATCGGCTCGACGGAGTTCATCCGCGGGCGGATGCTCGAGCTCCGCTCGGAGGGAGTCGGCGTGCTGCTCGTCTCCTCGAAGCTCGAGGAGGTCCAGGGGCTCTCCGACCGGCTGGCCGTGATGTACGACGGCGAACTGGTCGCCGTCGTCGAACCCGAGGCGGTGACCGAGGAGGAGCTCGGCCTGCTGATGGCCGGCGAGTATCCGGAGGGGTTCGACCCCGAGACCGCGCCGGAGCCGCCGGACCCGGAGACCGTCGCGTCGCGGCGGGGACCGGAGGCGGCGGCCGACGGTGAGGGACGATGAGCGGCGACGACTCGGTGACCGACCGCGCGAGGCGGGCGCTCGATCGGCTGGCACGCGCCTCGGCGACCGAGCGGTTCCTCCTCTCCTTTGCGGCGCTGGCGCTCTCGATCGCCGTCGGGACGGTGCTCGTGCTCGCGGCGGGCCGGGCGACGACCTGCGAGACGGCGGCGTTCGTCCTCACGCACCCGACGCCGTTCGGCCTCCCGCGGCTGTTCTCGATGGGGTTCTGCTTCGACCCCGTGACGGTGTTCGACCGGCTGTTCTTCGGCGCGCTCGGGGATCCGTTCAAGCGGGGATGGGGGCCGCTGACGCCGTTCCAGGGCGGCCCGCTCGACCCCTTCCGCGAGGGCTACGAGCTCCTGAACCCGCAGATGGCCGTCACGCTCCGCGAGACGACGATCCTCGTGTTCTCGGGGCTGTCGGTCGCGCTCGCGTTCCGGGCGGGCATCTTCAACATCGGGACCCAGGGCCAGCTCGTCCTCGGGGCGCTCGGGACGGCCCTGTCGGTCCTCTGGGCGGTCCCGTACGTCCCCGCCGGTATCGTCGGGACGGTCGTGCTCGTGACGCTCGGCCTGCTCGTCGGCGCGGTCGTCGGGGGGATCTACGGCGCCATCCCGGGCGCGCTGAAAGCCTACGCGGATGCGAACGAGGTCATCACGACCATCATGCTGAACTTCGTGGCGACGGGTGTGGCGTTCTTTCTCCTCGCGAACTACTTCCGGAACCCGAACTCCCAGGCCGTCGAGACGACACCGGTGCCGGACTACGCCCTGATACCGCCGCTGGTGTTCGAATCCCGCGACGACTTCTCGTTCGTCGCGCTCGGCCTCGGCGTCGTGCTGGTGCTCGGGATCTACTACCTGCTCGAACGGACCTCCTTCGGCTACGACGTCCGGACCTCGGGGCTCCAGCCTGACGCCGCGGAGTACGGCGGGGTCGACGCCGAGCGGACGGTCGTCTACAGCATGGCGCTCTCGGGGGCGCTCGGCGGTATCGGCGGGGCGATCTACGTGCTGATGATCCTCGGGAAGTTCCAGACGGGCGTGCCCGCCTACGGATTCGACGGCATCACCGTCTCCATCCTCGCGGGGAACAACCCGCTGGGCGTGGGGTTCGCGGCGTTCCTGTTCGGCACCCTCAAGTCGGGCTCGACGGTCGTCCAGTTCGCCACCGATGTGCCCCCCCAGTTAGTGGGGGTTCTCCGGGGGCTCATCATCCTGTTCGTCGCCATGCCGGAGTTCTTCCGGATGCTCGCGCGGGGCATCGGCGCCGGGAGCGAACCACAACCGCGGGCGGTCGCCGCGGACGGAGGCAGCGTAGCGAGCGAGACCGGGGGCGAGTCCGATGAGTGAGTCGACCCGTTCGGCGCTCGACCGCGCCCGCGACGGCCTGGCGGAGCGGATCGACGAACTCTCCGGGCGACAGACCGCGGGGCTGGTCGCCGGGGCTGTCGCCGTGGCGGCGTTCGTCGCCGCCGGTTTCGCTCGGCCGGAGTCGCTGGCGGGGGAACTCCTCGACATCGCGACGAGCGAGTCGGCGTTCGGGGCCGCGCTCAGGCTGTCGGTCCCGATCGCGCTCGCCGCGCTCGGCGGCATCTTCGCCGAGAAGAGCGGCGTCATCAACATCGGCCTCGAGGGGCTGCTGATCGTCGCCGCGTTCGGCGCGATCTGGGGGACCGACGTCACCGGCTCGATCCTTGCCGGGTTCGCGCTGGGGATCCTCGCGAGCACGCTGCTCTCGGGGCTGTTCGCCGTCGTCTGCATCGAGTTCCGCGCCGACCAGATCATCGCCGGGCTGGCGGTGTGGCTCATCGCGCTCGGGCTCGCGCCGTTCGCCTCCCAGGTGGTCTACGGCGGCCCCAACACGGATAGCGTCGGGACCGTTCCGACGCTCCCCGAGGTGTTCTCGTTCCTGCCCGCTCCCGAGGGGATACCGACATCGTTCGGCGTCCCGGTCCTCGGGGGGTTCCTCGGGTTCGTGCTCGACGTCGTGCTGGAGGCGTCGCTGGCGGTCTACCTGATGCTCCTGATGGTCGGCGCCTCGTGGTACCTGCTCTACCGCACCTCGTTCGGCCGGTGGGTCCGCGCGAGCGGGGAGAACCCCAAGGCGCTGGACACGGCGGGCGTGAGCGTTTCGCGGGTGCGGTACGCCGCGGTACTGCTCTCGGGCGTGCTGTCGGGGATGGGCGGTGCCGCGCTCTCGCTCGGGCTCGGCCAGTTCACCGGCAACGGCCCCACGATGGTCAACGGCAAGGGGTTCATCGCCATCGTCGCCTACCTGTTCGGCAACTACAACCCCGTCGGGGCGTTCCTCTCCACCTTTCTGTTCGCGGGGCTTGACGCCCTCCAGCTCACCCTCCAGACCCGTGGCACGGGCGTCCCGGACTCGCTCGTCCGGATCATCCCGTTCGTCACCGTCATCGTCGTGCTGGCGCTGGTCGGCCGGACCCGTATTCCCGAGACCGCCGGCGAGCACTACGAGTCCGGCAAGGAGTAGTAGGCATTCGTCGTTCGGGTGTTCGAGGCCGTTCCAGCTTCCGTTGCCAACTGAGAGAACGTCTCGAAAGCCCCCGACCGCGACACTCGCGGGGCTCGTTGCGGTCCTCGGCCTCACTCCGTTCGGCCTGCGGTCTTTACCTCGTCGTGCTTCGTGTAGCGGTCGGCCCCTTTCATACGGTCGTGCGTCGTCTTTTACCGTCGAGAACCCGGACAGGGTCGGGTATCGACGGTACATCGTTACGCACGACCGTATCAGTCCCACTCGACATCGTCAGTCCGTTCAGCGATGGCCGCCGAACGGGCGCGGTACGAGAAACATCACGAAACCTATCCACACCCGACCCACAGAGAACCCCATGTGCCACGACCCCGCCGACCTCGTCGCGGAAGCCCGGAGCGCCCTCGACCGCGCGTACGTCCCCTACTCCGAGTACCGCGTCGGCGCCGCCCTGCTGACCGCCGACGGGAGCGTCTACACGGGCGCGAACCTCGAGAACGCCAACTACTCCAACAGCCTCCACGCCGAGGAGGTGGCGGTCGCCCGGGCGCTGATAGAGGCTCACCGAGATTTCGAGGCCATCGCCGTCGCCTCCGGGGAGCGCGACGGCGTCACGCCCTGCGGGATGTGCCGACAGACCCTCGCCGAGTTCTGCGGGGCGGACCTGCCGGTCTACTGTGACGAGGGCGGCAGCGAGGACGGACCCGTCGTCAGCGAGTACACGCTCGGCGAACTCATCCCGGCGACCATCGACCGCGAGACGCTAGACCGGTAGCTCGGGGAGGGCGGTCGCTCGACGGCGTCAGACCGGCTCGACGAACTCGAACGGGATGCCGACGTGCCCCTCGGGTGCGACGAACGCCCGGCGGTAGGGTCCGAGCCCGTCCTGGATCACCGGGTCGCCGATGAACTCCAGCCCGGCCGCGTCGGCGTTGGTGACCGCTACCTCCAGGTCGGCCACCTCGAAGGCGACGTGGGCGGCAGACCGGGCCCGGACGGTGTCGAGCAGCCGGTCGGCGGGCGACCCGCGGGACTCGCGGACGATCAGGTGGAACTCCGCCGAGTCGGTCTCGAAGAACGCCACCCGTACCGGACCGTCGGTCGTTTCGCGGAGCGACAGTCCGAGCGAATCGCGGTAGAACGCGACGCTGGCGTCGAAGTCGGCGTCGAGCAGCTGGCCGACGTGGTGGAGATCCATACCCTCGAGCCGGGCCCCTGCCCCTTATACCCGGGTGAGGCACGGACCGTGGATCGCCTCCGGGTCGACCCAGCACTTAGGAGCGGCGGCGTCCTGCGAGGGGCATGGACAGCGAGGACCCGAACGAGGAGGTGCAGTACCACGTCGCGGTCGGGCCGGACGACGTGGCGGGGCCGGTCCTGCTGCCGGGCGACCCCGAGCGCGTCCCCAAGATCGCAGCGTCGTGGGACGGCGCCGAGGAGGTCGCCAGCCACCGGGAGTTCCGGACCGTCGCCGGCGAGTACGAGGGCGCACCGGTGACGTGTACGTCGACGGGCATCGGCTCGCCGTCGGCGGCCATCGCGGTCGAGGAGCTCGCCCGCGTCGGCGCCGAGACGTTCGTCCGAGTGGGTTCGTGTGGGGTCATCCAGCCGGGCGTCGAGGTCGGCGACCTGATCATCACGTCGGGGGCGGTCAGACAGGAGGGGACCAGCGACGAGTACGTCCGCGAGGACTACCCCGCCGTCGCGGACCACGAGGTGGTTTCGGCGCTCGTCGCGGCCGCGGAGGAACTGGGCTACGACTACCACGTCGGGCTCACCTGCTCGACGGACTCGTTCTACGCCGGGCAGGGCAGGGACGGGTTCGGTGGGTTCGAGGCCGCCGGGGCCGACGATCCGGTCGAGGAGCTCCGCGAGACCGGCGTGCTGAACTTCGAGATGGAGGCCGCGGCCATCCTCACGCTGGCGAACCTCTACGGGCTCCGGGGGGGTGCGGTCTGTACGGTGTACGCGAACCGGGTCACCGGCGAGTTCCGCACGGAGGGCGAACAGCGGGCCGGCCGGTGTGCGAGCCTCGCGGCGAAACTGCTCGACGAGATGGAGACGGTGAAGGCCGACGCGGGAACGGACACCTGGCACGCCGGGCTGTCGCTGTCGCGGTGAGTCGGCCGCGCCGGCTCGACCCCGGTACCGATGGCAGTGTCGGTGCCGTGCCGTCCGGGTCGACCGGGACGGGTCCGCGGGGCGGTGGGGATAACGCTCGACTCGTCGGCGGGAGCGGGAGTACGACGTGCCCTACGAGCGGCCGCGGGACGCCCTATCCGGGCGACCGGGGGACGACGAACACCGGTGTCTCGACCTTGTTGAGCACCGCTCGCGTCGTGGATCCGATGGTCGAGAAGCCGGGCGCGGCGTCGCGCTGTGGCCCCATGATGATCTCGTCGATCCCCTTCTTCCGGGCGAAGGCGACGATGGCCTGGTCGGGGTGGCCCTGTCGCCTGATCGTCCGAACGGACGTGATCTCGCTGAGTCGGGTCTGTGCCTCCTCGAAGTCGGCGGGCGTCGCACCGGGCACGTCGGGCTCCTCGACCGTCAGGACGTACACCTCGTCGGTCGGCTCGAGACGCGGCTCCAGGTAGTCACAGGCCGCGGTCGTCGTCCCGGCGGAGGCCGTCGCGACGAGGTAGGCCGTCACGATTTCATCAAGTTCATGTCGAAAGAAAGTGTTTCGGGCCGTCTCGAAATCGAACCGCCGATCCGGTGGTTCGGTTCGTCCCCCCCGGAAACCGGCCCCGGCGGCCCGACGCTGCCGGTCACGGATCCAGCGGCGGGAGCGGGAGGACGACCACGGGGCGGTCGAGGCTCCCGAGGATCGATCGCGTGACCGCTCCCACCTCCGGACCCGCACCGGGCCGTCCGCCGTGTGCACCGACCAGCACCACGTCCGGGGACCGCCCCTCGGCGACCGAGCGGATCGTCTCGGCCGGCAAGCCCTCCCGCGCGAGCGTCTCGACCGCCGCGAGCCCTGCGAGGCGCGTCGTCGCGACGTTCGCGGCGTCCCCCGCGTCCCGGGCCGAGGACGGCGAGCCCGGGTCGTCGACGTCGTCGGGCGACACGACGGTCAGCACGTCCACCGCGTCCCCGGTGTCGAGTCGCGGGACGAGGTAGCGCACACCGGGGGGAGCGGCCGGAGCGACACGAGCGTACCGGTCGCCGGACGGTTCGACCGGGGATCCCGGCCGGCCGCTCGCCGGCCACGACGGGCGGCTACTCGCCCCGGAAGTCCGGCGACTCGTCCGCCAAGAACGCCTCGACCCCCCGCTGGTAGTCGTCCGTCCCGCTGAGGCCGGCGATGGTGCTGGCCTCGGTCGCCATCTGCTCGTCGAGCTGGCGGTCGAACGACTGCCGGAGGAGCGCCTTCGTCGCTGCGTGGGCCCGCGTCGGCCCCTCGGCGAGCCGGGCGGCCTCCTCGGCGAGCCGGTCCTCGAACTCCTCGTCAGGGACGGCCTCGGTCGCCAGTCCGATCCCGACGGCCTCCTCGGCCCCGACCGGCTCGTCGCGGAACGCGATCTCCTGGGCCCGTCTGAGCCCCACGAGACGGGGCAGGAAGTACGACGACCCGCCGTCGGCGGACAGGCCGATGCGGGGGTAGGCGAACTCGAACCGCGCGGACTCGGCCACGAGGACGATGTCCCCGCAGACCGAGAGGCCGATACCACCCCCTGCGGCGACGCCGTTGATCCCACAGATGACCGGCTTGGGCGCGCGGTGGAGCTGGCTGACCGTCCCGTGCAGCTGGTGGGCCATCGACCGGAGGAGCGCGGCGTCCTCGGCGTCCGCGGAGAGTTCCCCCAGATCGGCGCCGGTGTTGAACGTCCTCCCTGTTCCCGTGAGGACGATGCACCGGACGGCGTCGTCGTCGACGAGCTCGATGGCCGCCTCGTGGAGCTCCTCGCCCATCTCCGGGTCGATCGAGTTGTTCGACTCCGGGCGGTCCATCGTGATGCGACCGACCGCTTCCGTCCGCGTCAGGCTGACGTGTCCCATGACTCGAGAGGACCTCGAACGGCCCGGACAATCAACGTACCGGGGTCGACGCCCCGTCCGAGTCGCCCCGGGTCCCGCGCCCCTGGCGACCGGGTGCGGACCGCGACCGGCGGACCGGTCCCGCCGTCGCGAACCACCTCACGGAGCCGCCGCTCCCGTGTCCGGTAGGTCGCTTCCCTCCGTTCGGGGGACGAGCGCGTGGCTCAACGGGGACCGACGCCGGCGCGGATCACGCCTCGTCGAACCGGGCGTCGACGCTCCGTGCGTGGGCCTCGAACCCCTCCGCCTCGGCGAGCCTGGTGACCGTCCCCCGGAGGTCGGCGAGCGCGTCGCGGTCCAGCCGCTGAACGGTCGTGGATCGCAGGAACGACCCGACCGAGAGCCCGCCGAACGTCCGTGCGCCGCCGCCGGTCGGGAGGACGTGGTTCGTCCCGGCGGCGTAGTCCCCGGCCGCGACCGGGGAGTACGGCCCGAGGAAGACGCTGCCCGCCGAGTCGATCCGGTCGAGCAGCGCCTCCTCGTCCGCGGCCTGGATCGAGAGGTGCTCGGCGGCGTACTCCTCGGCGAACAGCACCGCCTCGGACATCGACCGTGCGAGGAACACGCCCGAAGCGTCGTTCCCGAGCGCCTCCCGGATGACGTCGGCCCGCTCGCGCTCCTCGACCTGCCGCTCCACGGCCTCGCAGATACCGTCGGCGACCGCCCCGTCGTCGGTCACGGCGACCACCGAGGCCTTCGGGTCGTGTTCGGCCTGGGCGAGCATGTCGGCGGCGACGAGCCCCGGGTCGGGGGTGTCGTCGGCCAGGACGAGCACCTCGCTCGGGCCGGCGAGGAAGTCGATCTCGACGTCGCCGCGGACCTCGGCCTTGGCGGCGGTCACCCACGCGTTGCCCGGCCCGACGACCTTCCGGACGGCGTTCACCGTCTCGGTGCCGTAGGCGAGCGCGGCGACGGCCTGCGCGCCGCCGGCCTGGTAGACGCGGTCCGCGCCCGCGTGGTGGATCGCCCCGAGCGTGACGGGGTTGAGCGGCTCCGCGGGCGGCGTGCAGACGGCGACGTGCTCCACCCCCGCGACGACCGCGGGGACGACGCCCATGATCGCGCTGGAGGGGTAGGCCGCCCGTCCGCCCGGGACGTACACCCCGACGCGGTCGAGCGGTCGGAACCGCCGACCGAGTTCGCGGCTGTCGAACTCCTCGCGCCAGTCCGCCGGCACCTGTCGCTCGTGGAACCCGCGGACGTTCCCGGCCGCGGTCTCGATGGCCCTCCGGATCCCGTCGTCGAGCGACTTCCAGGCCCGCTCCGCCTCGTCGGTGACGTCGAGGTTCCCCACCTCGACGTCGTCCAGTTCGCCGGCGAGCGCCCGCAGCGCGACGTCGCCCTCCTCGCGGACGCGGGCGACGATGTCCCGGGCGTCCCCGCGAGCGTCCTCGATCCCGGCGTCGCGTTCGAACAGGGCCGCCCGGTCGGCCGGTCCCAGGTCCCCGACGGCTCTCGGTTGCATACCCGGGCTTGTGCGGCCCGCGGAAAGACGGTTTCCATCACCCCGGCAGTCCACCCCGCGGGCGCGGGACTCCTGCCCTCTGACCCGAAGGCCTAACCACACAGGGGCGTAGGTGGGGGTAAGGATGCTGAGCGCCGTCATGGAGGACTACATCAAGGCGATGTACGTCCTCGAGAACGAGGCGGGCGAGCGGGTCGCCACGTCGGCGCTCGCCGACTACCTCGACGTCACGCCGCCGACCGTCTCCAGCATGCTCAACAAGCTCGAGGAGCGCGGGCTCATCGAGCGCGAGCAGTACAAGGGTGCCACGCTCACCGAGGAGGGGGAGCTCGTCGCCCTGGAGATACTCAGGCACCACCGGCTGCTGGAGTCGTTCCTCACCGAGCAGCTCGACTACGACTGGGCGGACGTCCACGACGAGGCCGATAGACTGGAACACCACATCAGCGACGAGCTCTCCGAGCGGATCGCCGAGGCGCTCGGCAACCCCGGCGTCGACCCGCACGGTGACCCCATCCCGGACGCCGAACTCAGGCTCCCCGAGGGGGAGGCCACGAGCCGGCTCGCCGACGCCGCCGTGGGCGACCGCGTCGTCGTCAGGCGCATCCGCCACCAGGGCGACGAGGAGCTTCGCTACCTCGCCGACGCGGGCGTCCGACCGGACGTCGAACTCGAGGTGGTCGACATCGCCCCGTTCGGGATGGTGACGGTCGACACGTCGGCTGGCGGGCAGAGCCTCCCCGAGGAGATCGCGGCGCTCATCGAGGTGATCGACGCGGAGGAGGCCGAGACGCGGGAGACCGACCCCGCGGTGTAGCCATCGATCTCGGGCGGTCCTTCCGGGCCGGTCAGTCGATCCGACCGGCCCGGTCCGGCGAATCCCCCGGCGCCGGTGACCCGACCGCACGCGGCGCCGGCTCACACGGACGGTCGCGACGATCTACTGGTGGTTCTCGACCCCGTCCGGGCGACCACCGATCGCAGCCGTCCGGATCAGTCCTCCAGCGGCTCGACCAGTTCGACGACGTGGCCGTCGGGGTCCCGAACGAACGCGGTCCGGGCCCCTGCCGCCTCGTTGTTCTCGGGCGCCTGGACGACGCCGTGGTTATCGACGGCCTCGAAGGTCTCATCGACGCTGTCGACCCCGACGGCGAGGTGGTCCCAGAGGTCCCCCTCCTCGTCGGGCGTGACCCCCTCTGTCTCCGAGAGCTGTAACTCGACGCCGTTCGGGTCCGCGACGTACAGGTTCCGCGTGTCTCCGAGTTCGAACCCCCAGGACTCCTCGAAGCCGAGCTGTTCGACGTACCACTCGACCGAGCGCTCGGCGTCCGCGACGTTCAGGCAGGTGTGGAGTATCTCCATACCCGGGACGCGGCGGGGGCCCTCATAAATCGGCGGGCTCCCCGCGAACCCGGGTGACGACCGGTGGGACCATGGCGGCCCGGTCCGTAACGGGGGCCGATGGACCTCGACTGGCCGGCCGTGGCGGTCGGCTTCGCCTGGGGGACGGGCTACCTCGCCGTCCTGTCGATCCCGACCTTCTCGGGGCTCCGGTGGGTCGCCGTCCCGCTGGTGCTCGCTTCGGGGCTGCTCGCGGGGGCCGCGGCCGGGGGACTCGCCCGGCGCGAGGACGAGGCGGGGGGCAGACACGGGCTCGCCGCCGGGCTCCTCACGGGGAGCTGTTTCGCCGCGGGCTTCCTGGTCGCGCTCTCGACGCCCGGCCTCTCGGTCGGCGTCTTCTACGGGTTCAACTACCTGCTCGCGACGAACGCCGGGCGGGTCCGGCTGATCGCCACGCACGGCCCCCTGGTGGTCACGATGCTCGCCGTCCTCGGCGGGGGGACGGTTGCAGCCCTCGGATACGTCGCCGGTCGGGAGGCGCCGAAGCGCGGCGACGATCCCGGGTTCGTCGGTCCGTAGCGGTGCCCGAACGCCGTCGGATCGGGTTCCCGCCCCCGCCGCAACGCTCCACGGGCGAGATCGCGTGTCGTGTGCGGGGGAGCTGTTCGGCCACGAGAGTCACCGGTGATGCCACGACGGATCGGAAAACGGGAGACGAACCGGCCGGGGTCGGAACCGGTCAGGGCTCGGGTTCGGGCATCTCTTCGAGGATCTCGCGGAGTTCGTCCACGGAGAACGCCCGGAGCGTTTCCGTTTCGGCGTTCCCCCCATCGCGCTGGCGAGCTGGACCTTCGCCGTGGCCTCGGCGTCGGGCATCTCCGAGAACGCCACCATGTCGTACTGTCCGAACGTCAGGAAGAACCCCTTCGGTTCACCGCCCAGTGCCCGTTTCATCTCCTCGATCCGCTCCACGTGATCCGGCAGCTCGGCGACGTCCTCGAGCCCGTCTTCGGTGAAGTTCACCAGAGTCACGTACGTCGGCATGGGTCTGTCACCTCTCGCGTCCCCGTGACGAGCGATCGTCGCACGTCTCCGTCTACCGGGAACGCTACTCGGGCTGTTCGGACAGTCGGATGTTAAACGTTATCGTACAACGTGGCAATCGTTGGCGCCCACGACCGACGAAGAGGACGGACTCTCCGTTCATATGCACTGTTGGATCCGTCAGGGGGGTTCACCCGGAGCCCGAGGACACGCGGACGTGCCTACAGGTAGTCCTCCCGCAGCAGCAGTTCGCCGTTGAGCACCGAGGCGCCCGCGGCGCCACGGAGCGTGTTGTGCGCGAGGCAGTTGAACTGCAGCCCGTTCGGCGTCCCCTGGAGCCCGCCCGCGGTGACCGCCATCCCGTCGCCGCGCATCCGGTCGAGCCGCGGCTGTGGTCGCTCGGGGTCGTCGAAGGCCTCGATCAGCCGTTCGGGCGAGGAGGGGAGGTCGGCCGAGGGGAACTCGCGCATCGCCTCGGCGGCGGCGGCCGCCGTCACGTCCTTGCGGGTGTCCGCCCAGACGTTCTCGAGGTGGCCGTCGAGGGTCGCGACGCGGTTGCAGGAGGCCGAAACCTCCGCGCCGTGGAGTTCGACCTCCGCGCCGTCGAAGCTCCCGAGAAGCTTGCGGGACTCGGTCTCCATCTTCTCCTCCTCGCCGCCGATGTGCGGGAGGACGTTGTCGAGGATCTCCATCGAGGTGACCCCCGAATACCCCGCGCCGGAGACGGCCTGGAGCGTCGAGACGGTCACCCGTTCGAGGCCGAACTCGTCGAGCGCGGCCAGCGGCGGCACCATCGTGATCGTCGAGCAGTTGGGGTTCTTCAGGAGCGCGCCGTCCCAGCGGCGCTCGTCGCGCTGGACCTCGATCAGCCCGACGTGGTCGGCGTTGACCTCCGGGATCACCAGCGGGACGTCCTCGGCCATCCGGGCGTTCGAGGAGTTCGAGGAGACGACGTAGCCCGCCTCGGCGAGCCCCGGTTCCACGGCCGCGCCGACGGAGGAGGGGAGCGAGGAGAAGAGGAGCGGGACGTCGTCGGGAACGGCCTCCGCGTCCGTCTCGACGACGGTGATGTCGGCGACCGAGTCGGGGATCGGGACGTCGAGCCCCCACTTCGCCGCGTCGCGGTAGCTCCTGCCGGCCGAGTCCGGGGAGGCCGTGAGTGCGGCGATCTCGAACGCCGGGTGCGGGTCGAGTAGCTGTACGAGTCGCTGGCCGACGGCGCCGGTGGCGCCGAGGATGCCCACGCGTACCATTGTCGGGCGTGGGGGAGGCGACGAAAAGAGCGTGTCGCTCCGGGACGGACTTGCGCGGCGGTCAGTCGTCGTCGCACGCGCTCGGCCCCTCGCCGCACGTCGCGGGCCCGTCCCCTCGTCCCCCCGGGCCGTTCGTTCCCGTCCCGGAGCCGTCGCCGACCGGCCGGGCCGCGTCGACCTCCGGACCCTCGCTTCCGGCCGAGGGTGCCCCGGTCGGGCCATCGGTGCCCCCTCTCACGTCGGCGTCCCGCCAGGTCCCGCGCTTGAACCACGCGAGCGCGAGCGCCGCGCCGACGGCGTTCGAGACGACGAACGCCCACCAGATGCCCACGGGGCCCATTCCGGCGACCAGCCGGGGGACCGCGACGGTGAGCCCCGCGAGCGAGAGCGTCCCCGGGCCGACGCCGAGCGCGAGCGCGGCCGCGACCGGGAGCCGTACGAGGCCGAGGAACGTGATGGCGACGACGGCGGCGACCAGCGTCCGGCCGGCGCCCCGGAACGCGCCGGTGTACGCGCGGAGGATACCGACGAACCCGAACGTGAGCGAGACGTACCTGAGGAACTCCGCGCCGGTGCCGAGGACCGCGGGGTCGTCGGTGAACACCCCGACGATGGGCTCGGGAACGAGGAAGATCAGGACGCCCGCACCCCCGAGGACGAGGAACATCACCTTCGCGGCGAAGTCCGCGGCCTCCTCGGCCCGGTCGGGTTGGCCGGCGCCGATGTTCTGCCCGGCGGTCGTCTCGACGGCCCGCGCGACGGCGATGGCCGGCAGGAAGATGACCGAGAAGACGCGGATGCCGATGCCGAACCCCGCGACGACGGGCGTCGCGAACGCGCCGACGACGATAAGCAGCGCGTTGACCGACGCCGCGCGACCCGTCCCCTCGACAGACGCCGGGATCCCGATACGGAGCATCCGCCGGCTGAAGGCGAGGTCCGGGACCATGTCGCCGAGGCGGATCCGCACCCCGCGGACCCCCTCGAACATGATGGCGAGGCCGACGGCCGTCGCCAGCCCGCGGGAGAAGACCGTCGCGTAGGCCGCCCCCTCGATGCCGAGTTCGGGGAACAGCCACCAGCCGTTGATGAGGAACGGGTCCAGCGCGACGTTCAGGATCACGGTCCCGAGCATCACGAGCATCGGGGTGATCGTGTCGCCGTAGCCCCGCATCAGCGAGATGAAGACGAAGAAGCCGAACATGAACGGCAGCCCGAGCGAGATGACCCGCATGTACACCGTCGCGGCCTCCAGCACCCCCGGGCTCGCGCCGAAAACCACCAGCAGGTCGTCGACGACGAAGTAGCCGGCGGCCCCGATCAGCACGGAGGCGAGGACCGCCAACGCCACCGTCTGGGAGGCGGCGTACTCCGCCCGCCGGTCGTCGCCCGCGCCCGTGTTCTGCGCGACGAGCACCGACCCCGCGACGGAGACGCCCATCCCCAGCGAGATGAGCAGGAAGACCATCGGGAACGCGAAGGAGATGGCCGCCAGCGCCTCCGTCGAGTACTGCCCGAGCCAGAAGGTGTCCGCGAGATTGTAGGCGGTCTGGAGCAGGTTCGTGAGGACGATGGGCAGCGCGAGGACGAACAGCGGCCTCCCGATGTCCCCCTCGGTGAGGTTCACCTGCTCCTTCCCGCCGAACAGGTCCCCGAGGCGCTCGCGGATGCTCACCGCGGACCCCCCGTGCGGAGCCCGTCGAGGTACGTCAGCAGGTGGGTCTCGGCGCAGTCGGTGGTCCGGCCGAGCGCGACCCGGCGGGTGTGGGCGCCGTTGGCGACGGTGACGACGAACTCCGCGACCGCCTCGGGGTCGACGTCCCCGCGGACCGTGCCCGCCTCGCGGGCCTCGCGGATCCCCTCGGCGAGTTCCCCACGGAGGAACCCGTCGAACGCGACGAGTCGCTCGCGGACCGGCGACTCGTAGGGGGCCTGGGCCTTCAGTTCGAGGAGGGCGGTCCGGAACTCGGCGTCCGCGTCGCCGCCGGGCGGCTCGAACAGCAGGCCCACGAGCGTCCGGACCCGCTCGAAGGGCTTCTCGCCGTCCGTCCCCTCGCTCGTACGCTCGCGGAACGAGTCGAGCAGGTAGTCGAGGAACGCCCGCAGGAGGTCGGCCTTGGAGTCGTAGTGGTAGTGCAGCGCCGCCTTGCTCAGGTCCGACTCGTCGGCGATGTCCTGCATCGTGAGCGAGGCGTAGCCGTGTCCGCAGAGCGCACAGTGGGTCGCGCGCATGATCCGCTCGCGGGAGTCGGCGGATCCCGACCCACCGCTCGGGCCGGTGTCGGACTCGGCCGTCCCCGGTTCGGTGTCCGGCATCTACACGCAACTGACTGGCCAGTCAGTTATGTATCCGTCGGTCCCGGCGTCGGGTGTGGGTGTGAAACAAGGGGTCACGCCCGGGCGCGACGGTCGACGTGGCGGCGGCTGGGGCGTGTGGCGCGTCGGCTCGCGAGAACCCGTATCAGGCCGGCGGGGCGCGCTTCTTGCGGGCGACGTAGCCCGCGATGCGGTTGCGCACGCCCTTGGACTCGACGTTGGTCACCTCGCCGATGACCTCCTTGTTGTGCTCGAACTCGGTCGAGAACGCGTCCGGGTAGCGTTCGAGCAGTCGGTTCCCGATCTTCTTGATGTACGCCGGCTTGATGGCCATGGTGGAGGAACGCCGCTGCGGAGCAAAAAAGGTTCGAAAGCCCCCTCGTGGGTCGTCGCGGCCGGGGGCCGCCGTCACCAGTCGTCGTCGACGCACTCGCGGACCCGCCCGAACGCCTCGCGCTCGGCGGGACCGCCGGCGGTCCCGACCACCGATTCGAAGTAGCGCAGACGGTCGAGCAGCGCCTGCCGGTCGTAGGCGTCCACGTCGAGTCGGGAGGCGGCGACGGTCGCCTCGACGACCGCGTAGTACCCGCGGTTGGTCGTCGGGACCGACTCACGGAGGACCCGGGACTCGACGGGCGAGAGCGCCCAGTCGACCCACGCCGTCCCGCCGGATTCGCCCTCCCCGATGCGGTCGACCTCGACCCGGACCCACGCGTCGGCGTCCTCGACGACCGGGTCGTCGGACTCGCGCACGGAGAGCGCCGCGTCGACGAACGTCCGCGGGTCCCGCGTGAACTGGACGTACCCCCCGCCGCGCTCGGCGAAGTTCCGCCGCGTCCGCGTGCGCCCCCACGTCCGGGCGGTGACGGGGTCGTCCCCGTCCTCGGGTACGTGGAGGCCGAGCGCCGCGAGGTTCCACCGGTCGTTCGGGCCGAGCGTCGCCACGACGCTCTCGGTTACGCCCCGCAGGTCGAGCGCCTCGGGCCACCCGCCGGGGCTCATCTCAGACCACCAGCCCCCGTTCGAGGGCGACGAACAGCGCACCCGCGGTGAGGTCGGCCGTCGTCCCCGGGTTGACGCCGCGGTCGACGAACTCCTCCGCCAGGGCCTCCGGGTCCTCCTCGCCGTCCAGTGCGGCCCGCGCCCGGCGGGTCGCCTCCTCGGCCGTCTCGCGGTCGACGGTCTTCACGACGAAGGTGTCCACTTCGTCGGCGAGCAGCCGGAGGAACGCATGCGAGGCACGGTCGGGGACCGGCCCGTCGTCGGCGAGGAGCCACCCGGCGGCCTCGAACGTCCGCTCGAACCCGCCGACCCACTCGGCGGCGACGCCGTCGACGTCGGCGGAGAGGTCCATCACGTCCGACAGGGTCAGCCCGCGCTCGCGGAGCGCGGACGCCGCGTCCGCGCCCCGGCGGACGTCCAGGTCGTCCAGGCCCTCCGGCGGATCGTCGACCGCGACGTCGACGTGCTCGAACGCCCGGTAGAACGAGACGGCGTCCTCGACGGTCGTCGCCTCGACCGCCTCGCTCGCGCCGGCGGGCGAGAGGTCGCCGTCACCCGCGCCGGCGGCCCGGACCAGCGGCGCGAGCAGGAGCAGCGCGCCGAACTGCGTGTTCCCGCCGCGCTGGTCGGCCATCCCCGCGACCGCCCGGTCGAACCCCTCGCCGAGCCGCTCGTCGTCGCCGGCCAGCATCGAGAGCCCGGGCCACGCGCCGACCGCCCCGGCGAGGAAGTGCTCGAACCGGAGGTCCGGGTGGTCCCGGTGGCGGTCGACGTTCCCCGGCTTCGGGGTGCCGGTCACCTCGAGCAGCAGGGCCAGCGTCGCGTTCCCTGCGACCGACCTCACGCCGAGACGCCTCGCTCGCGCGGGTGTTCGGCGAACCACTCCTCGACGCTCCGGCGGACGCGGTCCAGGATCCGGGGATCGTCGCTCGGCCGGCCGACCGACACTGCGTCGGCGCCGTACTCCAGGTACTCGTGTGCCGTTTCGCGGTTGCGCACCCCGTTGTTGGCGAGGAGGAACAGCTCCGTCGCCTCGCGGAGGTCGGCGATCACGGACTCGGTGTCCATCGCGTCGACGTGGAGCAGGTCCGCCCCGGCCCGCTCGCAGGCCTGCGCCGTCGCCACGAGGTCCACGCCGTCGACCTCCGCCCGGACCTTCACCGAGGTCGTCGCGCCGGCCTCGCTCGCCGCCCGGACCTGTTCCGCGAGCCGGTCGGTCTCCCCGAGGAGCGTCTCGCCGGCACCCGCCACACACATCTCGTCCTGCCGGCAGTGGGCGTTGACTTCGAGCACCGCCCCGTGACCGGCACAGACCCCCGCCGCGCAGCGCAGCGGGTCGAGGCTCGTCGTGCGGACGTTGAACGCGCCGCGGACCGGCGCGTCGGCCAGCGCCGAGAGCTGTCGGTCGAGGAACCCGACCGGATCGGCGGGGAGGAACTCCGTCCGGTCCCGGTCCTCGACCATCGCGCGGGCGGCCTCGCGGGTCGTGCCGTCGAGCGCGATGCCGCCCATGAACGCACAGTCGACGTACGGCGCGGCCGCCCGCGCCCACTCGGCGTCGGACTCCCCCGACAGCGAGGCGACGGCCACCCGGGGCTCGAACGGCTCGGTACCGGTCCCGGCCATCAGGCGACCACCTGCAGGGCCTCACGGACGGCGTTCGCCACGCGCGCGCTGTCGGCCTCGGTGTCGAGGCTCGTGTCCGTCCGGACGACCGGTCGGTCGAGGTCGGTGTCGTCGGCGTCGTCGAGGACGAACGCGTCGGCGAACGGGTAGGCCTCCGCGAGCCCCCGCGTGGAGGGGTCCATCCCGACCGCGGCCATCAGGTCGGCCGCCGGCCCCGAGAAGACGCGGTCGCCGACGAACGGGGAGACGGCCACCACCGGCGTCCGGTCGAGGGCGTCGCGGAACGCGTCCATCGCGAGCATCGGCCCGATGCTGGTGACGGGGTTCGAGGGGCCGATGACGACCGGCGCGTCGAGCGCGTCGAGCACCGCCTCGGTGGGGTCGGCGGCCTCCGCCCCCCGGAACTTCACGTCCGAGATCTCTGGTTCGGCACGGCGGCCGACCCACCAGGACTGGAAGTGCTGGAACCCCTCGTCGGTGTGGATCAGCGACGCCACGGGGTCGTCGCTCATCGGGAGCAGGTCCCGCTCGAGGCCGTAGGCGTCGGCGAGGATCCGCGTGGCCTCGGTGAGGGTGTGCCCCTCGTCGATGAGCGACGTGCGCGTGACGTGGACGGCCCGGTCGCGGTCGCCGATCTCCATGAACTCCGCGACGCCGGAGAGCCGTCGCCAGCGGGCGACCTCGCGTCCGCTCGTCTGCCGGTCGTGGGGGAGGTAGCGCGGCCCGCCCTCCAGGCCCGCCGCGTCGGCCAGCCGGTGGATCTCCTCGTGGGTACGGGTCGTGTCGCCATCGATCCCCCACCACCGCTCGCGGTCGAGCGCGCCGCCGTCCATGAACAGGACGGTGTCGAGGTCCGGACACACGAGCAGGCCGCCGAGTTCGACGTCGTCGCCGGTGTTCCCGACCACCGGCGTCCGCTCGGGCGGGAAGACGCCCTCGGCGCCGGCCAGCAGCTTCGGGGTACCGGTTCCCCCGGCGAGGAACGTGGTCATACCCCCCCTGTGCGGCGCCCGGATTAATGGCTTGCGACCGTCGTACCGGTGGTGTCGGGATGGGGGTGGGTGACCGATGATCCGACGTCGGGCGGGATTGAACGGGGCTGCGCTCCAGGGGAAGCACAGACCCGCAAGCACCGGAACGAGCGCAGCGAGTGAGGGGCGCAGCGTGGTTCGCGCGACTCGAAAGTCCCCGACCCAGTTTTCCAGTCGTCAATCGTACACCTGACCACCTCCATCGTACGTTCCCCCATCGACTACCCACCACCGACGACCCGACGCGGAGGTTTATCGGTGATAACGCCGAATCCCACGGTGTGAACACCATCAAGGACAGCGTCCACGACCACATCACGGTCAGGGGCGTGGCGGAGGCGCTGCTCGACACCCCGCCGGTCCAGCGGCTCCGCCGGGTGAAACAGCTCGGGACCGTCGGGCTCGTCTACCCCTCCGCGAACCACACGCGGTTCGAGCACTCGCTCGGCGTCTACCACCTCGCCGACGAGGCCCTCGGGCACCTCGGCATCGAGGGGACCCAGGCCGAGCGGGTCCGCGCGGCGGCGCTCCTCCACGACGTGGGGCACCCGCCGTTCTCGCACAACACCGAGGCGCTCCTCGAGCGGCACGTCGGCCGGGGACACGACGAGGTCCACGACCTGCTCGCGGACGGCGAGGTCGCCCGGGGTCTCGCCGAGCACGACCTCGACCCCGACCGGGTGGCCGGCCTCGTGGGTGGCGAGGGACAGCTCGGCCAGCTCGTCTCGGGGGAACTCGACGTCGACCGGATGGACTACCTCGTCCGGGACGCCCATCACACGGGGGTCCCCTACGGCACCATCGACCACGGCCGGCTGGTCCGCGAGCTCGCGTTCGTCGAGGACGACCTCGTGCTCGCGGAGGGGAACGTCCAGACGGCGGAGTCGCTGCTGCTCGCGCGGGCGCTGATGAACCCCACCGTCTACAACCACCACGTCGCCCGCATCTCGAAGGCGACGCTTCGCCGCGGGGTCGAGCGGCTCGTCGAGTCGGGTGCGGTGGCGCCCGAGGAGTTCGCCCGGATGGACGACCACGACCTGCTGGTGGCGATGCGCGGGCACGAGCGAGCCGCGCCGTTCGCCCGCCGGCTCGACCACCGCGACCTGCCCAAGCGGGCGGTCTGGGCGGAGTTCCCCGACGTGGACGACGCGCTCGTCGACGCCGACCGGCGGACGATCGCCGGCTACGAGGCCGACATCGCCGACCGCGCCGACGTCGACCCCGCGGACGTCATCGTGGACGTCCAGTCCCGCCCCGAGATGACCGAGTCCACCTCGCGGGTCGTCGTCAACGGGGAGGTCCGACGGCTCGGCACCCAGTCAGGACTGGTCGAGGCGCTCCGGGCCGCACAGGAGGAGCAGTGGCGGCTCGGCGTCTACGCGCCCGAGGGGGACACCGACGCGGTCGGAACGGCCGCGGAGTCGGTGCTCGGGCTCGAACTGGAGTCGCTCGTCGTCGACGTCCGGGAGGGGGTCCACCGGCGACTCGACCAGTTTTAATCCCGGGCGGCCCGAGGCCCGCGTATGATACTGGAAGGGACCGTCCTCGCGGGGCCGGACTACGACCCGACCGAGGGCCGCGTGATCGTCGAGGACGGGACGATCGAGGCCGTCGAGGAGGCCCCGACGGACTCGACGGACATCGTGCTGCCGGCGTTCGTCAACGCCCACACGCACGTCGGTGACTCCATCGCCAAGGAGGCCGGCGGCGGGCTCTCGCTGGACGAACTGGTCGCACCGCCGGACGGCCTGAAACACCGCCTCCTCCGGGCGGCGAGCCGCGAGGAGAAGGTCGAGGCGATCCGGCGGTCGCTCTCGTTCATGGAGGCGAGCGGCACGTGCGCGTTCCTCGACTTCCGGGAGGGCGACGTCGAGGGGGTCGAGACGCTCCGCGAGGCCGCCGCCGGCATCGACATCGAGCCGGTGATACTCGGTCGCGGATCGGTCGCGGCGATGGAGGCGAGCGACGGCTTCGGCGCCTCCGGGGCGCGCGACGGCGAGTTCGGTGCCGAACGCACCGCCACCCGAGAGGCGGGGAAGCCCTTCGGCATCCACGCCGGCGAGCGCGACGCGGCGGACGTCAACCCCGCGCTCGACCTCGACCCGGACTTCCTCGTCCACGTGGTCCACCCCGAACCGCTCCACCTCGACCGGCTCGAGGACGAGGCCATCCCGGTCGTGGTCTGCCCGCGGTCGAACCTGGTGACGAAGGTCGGCGTCCCCCCCGTCCGGGAACTGCTCGACCGGACGACGGTGGCGCTCGGGACCGACAACGTGTTCCTCAACTCCCCAAGCATGTTCCGGGAGATGGAGTTCACGGCGAAACTGGCCGACGTCTCCGCCACCGAGGTCCTCCGGATGGCGACCCGTGCGGGCGCGGAGGTCGCCGGCCTGAACTGCGGGACCGTCGAACCCGGTCGCGACGCGAGACTGCTCGTCCTCGACGGGGACACGGACAACCTCGCCGGGGCACGGGAGCCGGTCCGTGCGGTGGTCAGGCGTGCGGGCGTGGCCGACCTCAAGGCGGTCCACCTCCCGATCGCCGACTGATACGGGCGGTCGTAGCCGTTTGCCGGTGATCGCCGGTCCCTCCGGGCGGTCGCCGGTACGTCGTCACGACCGTCCGCAGGACCCGGCGGCGGCCGGTCAGCCCCCCTCGTCGCCCCCGCCGACCCGGACGGTCAGCACCGGCACCGGCGAACTCCTGACGACCCGCTCGGCCACGCTCCCGAGCAGGAGCCGGTTGATCCCCCCGCGCCCGTGGGTCCCCATCACGACGAGGTCGGCCCCGGACCGCTCCGCGTAGGCGGCGATCTCCCGGGCCGGCCCCCCCTGGAGCATCTGTCGTTCGGTCGGCACCCCCTCGACGGCCCCCTCGGCCCCCCCGAGCGCGCTCTCGCCCTCCTCCTGGAGGCTCTCGCGGACCCCCTCCCAGGACGTCTCCATCGGGAGGTTCGCGAACGCCGCGGTATCGACGACGTAGACGAAGTCGAGCGTCGCGCCGTGGACGCGCGCGAGGTCCGCGGCGTGGCCGAGCACCCGGTCCATCCCATCCGAGCCGTCGGTCGGGATGACGATTCGATCGTACATCGGTATCATGTCACACGGCCATCGACATAACTGTTCCTCGGGCGACAGCGGCGTTGGGCGACCCGACGGAGGTTCAGACCGTCCGGAGGTGCTCGCAATCGCCCGCCGAGACCCGGCGCTCGCCGTCGGCCGTCTCGACGAGGAGCGCGCCCGGGAACGCCACGTCGACCGCCTCGCCCTCGACGACTCCGCGCGGGGTCTCCACGCGGACCCGCCGACCGAGGGTGAGGGCGTGCTCGCGCCACGCCGGGCGTATCGAATCGGGGTCGCCCCGGAGGTCGTCGAACGCCTCGAGGAACCGCTGGACGAACGCCCGCCGGTCGACGTCGGCGCCGAGTTCCCGCAGGCTGGTCGCCGTCCCCGGGAGCGCCGAGGCGGGGACGTCCGCGTTGACGCCGACGCCGACGACCACCCACGAGACGCGGTCGGCCGGGCGGCCCGGGCCGCCGCGACCGCCGCCGCGAGCGTGTAGATCGGCGCGTGCGCCGTCGGCAGGTCCGGTCGGCAGACGACGCTCAGGTAGATCCCGCCCGGGGGGCTCGACCACTCGCGGCCGAGCCGGCCCCGCCCGCCCGTCTGGGCGTCCGCCAGGACCACCACGTCGCCGGCCCCCTCCGTGGCGAGCCTCCGTGCGCGGGCGTTCGTGCTGTCTATCTCGTCGTGATACTCGACGGTGAAGGGGGCGTCGAGGCCGACCTCGACGGCGAGGCCGCCGTACTCCGGGACCTCGGCCACCCGGTAGCCGTCGTCGGTGCTCTCGATCTCGAACCCCGCCTCGCGGAGCGCCTCGACGTGCTTCCAGACCGCCGCCCGCGAGACGTCGAGCCGCTCGGCCAGCGCGGGGCCTCGAACCGGCCCCTCGGCGAGCGTGTCGAGGACCTGCCGGCGCGTCTCCTGCATGACCGGCCCTAACGGTCGCCGGGGCTTGAGGGTTCCCGGTCGAGCGGGGCGACGACCCCCCTGCTGGACTACGCACGACCGTCGACAGGGCTCGGACCCCCGGTAGGGGTCGCGGGGGGAGCGGAGCGGGGAAGCCGGTGTCAGAACGGGACGCCGACGTCGCCGACGGCGTGGCTCCCGCCGTGCATCCCGATCCGCGGAAAGTTCCGCGCGACGAACGGCGGGACGTGTCGCGGAGGTCCGCCTCGTCCGTGACCGCCGGTTCCGAACTCCTACCCCGGCGGAGCGGAACCGCTGTATCCGCCCGGGGTTCGGTGCGGGCTGATCCGGAAGCAGCGGTCGGGGGGTCATCGCCGACGGTGTGAGGAACCGGCGTGGTTGCGAGGTGCCCCCCGACGCGCCGTGCAGCACCGGGGTTCCGGGTTCGGCCACGCCCTTCGAGATCACCGGTCGAGCTACGCGACCGGCGTTCGACGGCGTCATCGCGGCGCTGCCGGGCGATCGCCGGCTCCGGCGGGTGCCTCGACCGGTGGCCGCGCCCACGGGCGCGTGCTGATGGCTGATACGGTCGTGCGTCGTCTTTTGCCGTCGATACCCGACCTGTCCGGGTTATCGCCGGTACATCGTTACGCACGACCGTATGAGGGCCTCCGGATCGAGCCACACGTCCCCCGGGCGGTGTATCCCCTCCCCACCCCAGGGGGCCGGGAACCCCCCCAGTTCCCCGGCTCCTGTGGTCCGGCCCGCGGAGTCGAGGACCTCCCGGGTTCTCAACCCCTCGTCTGCCCCCTACGCGACTCCCCGTCTGCCCCCTACGTCCCCATCGCGGGTTCGCCTTGCTTCCGCGATTCGGGCCTCTCGCGGTGGAGCGAGAGACGGCGTTCCAGCTGCTCGATCTCCCGCTCGAGTCGGGCGAACGGCTCGTTCGCCTCGAGTTCCTCCGGCGGGTGCTCCAGCCGGAGGACGTTCCGACGGACCCGTTTGGCCGAGAGCTCCCGGCGGAGCGCCTCCCGACCCTCGACCGCCAGCAGCGACCCGACGGTCCGGAGCAGCGCCTCCTCCGTGACCGGCTCCGTGAGGTGGTCGTCGAGCCCCCGGTGACGACGTCGGAGTCGGGTCGACGGTCGGTCACGAGCGCGAGGGGACAGTCGAACCCCGCGTCGCGGATCGAGACGAGCACGGGATCGTCGGCCACTTCGGACGTCCGCCGGTTCAGCAGGACCGCATCGATGGCGTCGGGGGCCTCTCGTAGCAGGTCGACGGCGTCCTCGTCCCCTTCGACGGCGCGGACGTCGTAGCGACCCGCGAGCCAGCGGCCGTACCGGTCGGCCACCGCCGGGTCCTCCGCGACGACCAGCACCGTCGGACCTCCGTCGGTCCCCCGCTCGTCTGCCATCGATACCCCGTGCGCGCCGGTCCCGCATACCCGCCCGACAGCGTTATCTCGCCGTGAAACCCCGACGCGCCGTGGGACCGCCGCTCCGGTCGCTGCGTGCCGCTGCGAACGAGACACACCCGGCGCACACTGCTCCCGGTGGACGCCAGTCCAGGTCATCACTCCGGAAGCACCCGTGTCCCGATCCCGGTCCCGGACACGTGCACCGGCGCGTACGGATCAGTTCCGCTCGCGGTAGTCGTACGTCCGGAGCAGTTCGAGGGGGACGTCCTCCGTGACCTCGCGGGCGGTCGCCTCGAGCACGACGGGCGGGGCACGGCCGGCCTCGTGGGCCTCGATCCACCGCGGGACGCAGAGACACCAGCGGTCGCCCGGGTGGAGGCCGGGGAAGTCGAGTTCGGGACGCGGGGTCACAAGGTCGTTGCCCCGCTCGCGGGAGAACTCGAGGAACTCCTGGGTGAGCACGGCACAGACCTCGTGGCGGCCGGGGTCGCGGCGCAGGTGGTGACAGTAGCCGTCGCGCAGGAAGCCGGTCGGCGGCTCGGTCTCGCACGGCTCCAGCGCGTTCCCGAACACGTTCCGCTCGTCGTCGGTCGACACGGCCGACGGTGCGGTCGCCGCACACAAAAGTCCCATCGGCGACCGGGGTCGCTGTCGGGGGACGAGTCGCCGGAACGAGCCGCCCCGGGACGGTCGTCGTGACCCTTGCGTCCCGTCCGTCGGACCCTCGACCGGCCGTTACGGCTCCAGGCCCGTCCCGGCGCGGTACGTCATCCGCATCGGCAGCCCCTCGGGGTCGGTCGGCGGGTCCTCGGGAAGCGAGCGGAGTTCGCCCTCGCCCGGGCGGACGGTGAGCGCCAGCGCCGTCCCCTCGATCACGTCCGCGACGGCCACCTGGCGGCCGCCCGTCGCCTCCGAGGCGGCCACCACGTCGACCGGCGCGTCCGGGTCGAACGCGGCCAGGGTCCGCAGGCGCTCGGCGTACCCCGCAGCGGTCGACGGGTCGTACTCGAGCGGTTCGCCCCGGAACGCCCGGAAGCAGATCTCGGGGTGGGACTCGACCACGATCGGCCGGGCCTCGGGAATGGCCGAGAGCAGTTCGTCCACCTCGACGACGGCCGTCGACTCCTCGAACGCCTCGCGGGCGAGCCCGCGTCCGGTCTTGCGCTCGGTGACCCGGCTCGCGGTCTGGTAGCGCTGCTTTCGCGTCGCCTCCCGGACCGGCGCGTCGTAGACGGCCGACCCGCGGGGCCCGAGCAGTTCCCGGGCGAGCCGTTCGGGCGGGCGCGGCTCCTCGCCCCCGTCCCGGAGGCCGACCGGAACGGGCACGGCGATGCGCTCGGCCCGCTCCTCGTAGCGGCCCCAGAGCGCGCCGAACTCCGCGAACACCTCCGCGTGATCGAACCCGTCCGTCCGGTGGACGACGGCGACCCACCCGTCCGCACACAGCGCGGTCCCCACGAAACGCGTCGCCTCGGCTGACACGCCCGACCGGAGTCGTCCCGGCCTCCTATATCCATCGCCGTCGCCCGGCGTGTTCAGGCCCTGAAGCCGCTCTCGTCCCGTTAAGTGTAGGGTGGACGTAGCGGGGCGCGAATGCCGACCGCCGATGCAGCACCTCCGACAGGGACCGCGTCAGCGGGGGACGACGAGGTCACGTGGGGGGGCGAGAACGTGCTGGTGCTCTCCTCGACGGACGGGGGTGGCGACGACTACTGCTCCGAGCGTCTCTCCTCGTCCCACGGTTCCGCCCCGTCGAACGCGCTTCTCATCTCTCTCGAGGAATCGCCCGACAGACGGTTCGACGCGGTCGTCCGGGGCGGGACCGCCTCCCCCTCGAACGTGGCCATCGTCTGCTGTGACCAGAGCCGTGGCGCGGCCGCCGCCACCCAGGGGAGCGGTCACGGCCCCGGGCTGACGCCGGGACCGTGGATCGCCACCGTGGGGTCGCCCGACGACCTGACCGGGCTCGGCATCCGCATCAGAGAGGTCCTCTCGGCCTGGGCGAACGATCCCGGCTCGGTCGAACTCTGCTTTCACAACCTCCAGACGCTCCTCGGCCACGTCGACGCCCGGGACGCGTTCCGGTTCTGTCACGCCGTCACCCGGCACATCCGGTCGACGGACGCGCGGTCGCACTTCCACCTCGACCCCGTCGCGGTGAGCGAGCGGACCCTGAACACGCTCCGGCCGGTGTTCGACCGGGTCGAGGACTGCCGGTAGCCCGGAGCCGGACGAGCGTCGTCCGACGGTGTCTCTCGGTTTCGATCCCCCCTCGGTCGTCCCGCGAGGTCGCCGCGCTGCTCTCTCCCGAGCCGCCGGCTACTCGACCGGCGAGCGGTCGGTCACCGGCTCGTCGAGAACGACCGGAACCCCGCGCCCGGCGACGTCGGCGGCGAACGCGGGCGCGTCCGTCTCCAGCGTCTCGAACGTGTCGTAGTGGATCGGGAGGGTGAGGTCCGGGTCGAGGGCCTCGGCCAGCGCCGCTGCCTGGTGGCGGTCCATGGTGACCGTTCCGGCGATGGTCGGACAGAACAGCGAGACGTCCAGTTCGGCGTGGCCTTCGAGGACGTCGGAGTCGCCGGTCCAGAACACGCTCACGTCCCGACCCCAGGTGCCCGGGACGGTCAGGTGGTAGCCACAGCCGAACCCTTCGGGATGGACCGGCTCGCCGTTCTCGCGGAGGTGCTCCCCGTCGGGGTGGTTGTACGCGGGGACCGTCCGCACGACGGTGTTGCCGACGGCGAAGTCCGCCTCGTCGTCGACCACCCGGAGCTCCCCCGGCAGCTCGCTCGGCCGCTCAACGTCGCGGTCGATGCGGTGGGTGTTCACCCCCTCGTACACCACGACCGTCGTGTCGTCGTTCGCGACCCGGCGGATCCCGTCGCTGTCGTAGTGGTGGTCGTGGGTCACGCAGACCAGGTCCGCGTCGTGCGGTTCGAAGCCATCGAGCACGCCGTACCGGCCGGGGTCGGTGTACGCTACCGTCTCCGCTCCCTCGATCCGGAGGGTCGCGTAGCCCAGCCAGGAGGCGAGCAGCCCGTCGTGTCGGATCACGACTCCCTCAACGAGGCCGTACCGTCTCAAAAGTAGCGCTCGAACGACCACGCCTCCCCGGACGTGACTCCCCGAACGTCGTCATCACCACCACGGTACGGCGATGCCGTCCGCGTGATACGCCCGACAGTATCACGTCCGGTCGAGGGGACTCCCGTCGCGCGTCCGGGGGGAACCGCGGTATTCGAGCGGTCCGATCTTCCCCGCCCCCGGCGACCCGCTCGATCCGTCCGGTACCCGCGTCCGCTCCCGGAGTGGCCCGACACCTTCGCACCGTTCCGGCGACGGGCGACGGACAGCAGTTCGCCGCGGCACCGTGGGTAACTTTTATGAGTGCTCTCAAAAACTACACGCCCGGGCCACACATGTCCGACGATACGAGCGTGACGGATGATTCGCGAGAGGCGACGGCATCGCCGCTTCCGGAGACGAGCCGACGGACGTTCATGCGTGCCGCGGCCGCGGCGGGAGCAGTCACCGGCCTCGCGGGCACGGCGAGCGCCCAGGAGGGATACCTCCCGGAGGGGCCTGCCGTACGCCTCGAGACGGTCGCCGAGGGGCTCTCACAGCCGGTCGGGGTCACCTCCGCCGGCGACGGGTCCGACCGGCTGTTCATCGTCGACCAGCCGGGACAGCTCCGGGTTCACGACGCCGACGATGGCCTCCAGGACGAGCCGTTCCTCGACATCAGCGACCAGCTGCCCGAACTGGGACTCGAGGACCTCGGCGGGTTCGACGAGCGCGGGTTGCTCGGCGTCGAGTTCCACCCGAACTTCGAGAGCAACCAACGGTTCTTCGTTCGCCACAGCGTCCCGTCCTCCGAAGAGGGGGTCGACCACCGAGAACTCCTCGTGGAGTACCGGGCGACGAGCGACCTGAGCGCGGCCGATCCCGGGTCCCGGGAGGTACTCCTCGACATCGACCACCCCCAGTTCAACCACAACGCGGGCTCGCTCGAGTTCGGTCCCGACGGGTACCTCTACATCCCGATGGGCGACGGCGGCGCCGCCGACGACAACGCCCCGGGCCACGTCTCGGACTGGTACGATCGGAACGCGGGCGGGAACGCCCAGAACGTCGAGGCGAACCTCCTGGGTACGATCCTCCGGATCGACGTCGACTCCTCCGAGGGGGACAAGCCCTACGGGATCCCGGACAGCAACCCCCTGGTCGACGACGACGGGCTCGACGAGATCTACGCCTGGGGGCTGCGCAACCCGTGGCGGATCTCGTTCGACGCCGACGGGCGGCTGTTCGCCGCCGACCTCGGGCAGAACCTCTGGGAGGAGGTCGACATCATCGAGAACGGCGGTAACTACGGCTGGAACGCCAAGGAGGGCACCCGCTGTTTCAGCACGGAGACCCCGAACGAGCCGCCCTCGAACTGCCCCGACGAGGCGCCCGACGGCGAACCGCTGATCGACCCGATCATCGAGTACCCCCACCAGCACGAGGGAGAGACCGTCGGTACTTCGATCACCGGGGGCTACTTCTACGAGGATGCGATCGAGGAGCTCCAGGGCACGTACGTCTTCGGGGACTGGAGCAAGTCGTTCACGGAGCCACAGGGGCGACTCTTCGCCGCCTCGCCCCCCGACGGCGACGGGATGTGGGAGATGGAGGCGCTCAACCCGATCGGCGAAGACGGAACCGAACTCGGCTCGTTCCTGACCGCCTTCGGGACGGGACGGGGTGGCGAACTCTACGTCTGTACGAGCCAGAACAACACGCCACACGGCGAAAACGGCGCCGTCCACCGCTTCCAGCGGTTCCCCTATCTGAACGACAGGACCCGGAACGGCGCCATGAGCGACCGGATGAAGGCGATGCTCAACGCCGCGATCCGGCAGCTACGGGGCTGAGCTGACGGGTACGGGGGACCCGAACCGACTCTTCCTTCGGCTCCCATCCGGGAGCCTACTCCGGCGTCACTCGCCGCGGTCGCTCCGGCGCAGGAGGTACGCCCCGGCGCTCCCGAGGCCGACGAGCGTTCCGACGATCCCGAACCCGGAGCCGTCCCCGCTGCTCCCGTCGTCGCCGTCACCACCGTCTTCGGGTTCCGTAGGGGTCGGCGAGGCCGTCTCGGTCGCCGCGCCCGAGAACGAGTCGTAGCTCACCGACCCCTCCTCGAGGATGGCGTCGCTCGCCGGGACATCGCCGTCCGGGGGCATGCTTCCCTCGGCTGGGCCGCCGGGCTCGCCGACGACGACCCGGCCGATCATCTCCAGGGTCTTGTGTGGCGTACAGAAGTAGTCGTAGGTCCCCTCGGCCTCGAACGCCCGCCGGAACGTAGCTCCCTCCTCGGAGAGGACGCCGCTGTCCCAGGCTTCGGCCCCCTCGGGGATGCGGTCGTCGTACGATGTCGACGAGTGTGAACCGCTCTCGATGACCCACTCGACGGTGTCGCCCGGTTCGACCGCGATCCCGATGGGATCGAAGTAGTACTCCTCGCCCTCGGTGACCATCGAGACGGTGTGGTCCGCCTCCCCGGCGGGGGTCGGGGTCTCGGCCGGCGTCTCCGTCGGCGTCGAGGTGTCGCTCGTCCCACCGCTCACCGACACGTCCCCGCGCATCGAGGAGGGGTGGACCTCGCAGTAGTAGGAGGCCATCGCCGCCGTCGCCTCGAACTCGACGGTCTGTGTCGCACCCTCCTCGCTGATGATCTCCGTCCGGACGATGTTGTTCCCGTCCGCGTCCTCGATGACCCAGTTGTGTGCCTCGCCGTCGAGGTTCTCCCAGACGACGCGGTAGCGCTTGCCGGCCTCGAGTTCGAGCGTGGGGTTGTCCACTCCCTCGATGGCGTCCGGGGACTGTCCGCGCCAGAAGGCCCGCGATCCGCCGAACCTGAACTCCGTCTCGACCTCGGACTGTGCGCCCGCCGGGGCCGTGGCAGTCCCGGCGAGCCCGGTTGCGCCGATGCCGATGCCGATACCGATACCCGCGAGGACGGTGCGCCGTGTCGGACGCTCCTCCAAGTATGTCATGGGGCCGCTATCCCCGTCCCCCCACTAATAACGAGTGGGTTCGCGGACACCCCCGTACGGGAGGCCACAACGGTTCCTCCGGGACCGTCGTACTACCGGATACAGGGCCACGAGCGGGGTCGTCGTACCGTGGCGGCGAACGATGGTCGGGTAGGTACGTCGGACAGTACCGGGAGCGTCCGCGATCACCGTCGGGTATCCGCCCTATCGGGCGACGTACTGTTCGAGCGCCTGGCGGGCCTCCCGCGCCGCCCTATCGGGCTCGTCGGGGTACGTGTACAGTTCGAGGGTCGCGAACCCATCGTAGCCCACGTCCTCCAGCGCCGCGAACACCGCCCCGAAGTCCAGATCCCCCTCGCCGGGGACGAGGTGGTAGTGCTTCCCGCGTATCCCCCCGGCGATGTCCTCCAGCGGCGGGATCCTCGCCGTAGACGGCTGCGTGTCCGATGTCGAGGTTGACTCCCAGCGAGCCGCGGCCGACCTCCTCGATCAGTGCCAGCACCTCGTCGGTGTTCTCGATCAGCAGTTCGGGCTCGAACTCGATGCCGACGTCGATCCCCCGGGGCTCGGCGTAGTCGAGGATCTCGTGGAGCGAGTCGAGCAGGTACTCCCTGGCCCGCTCGGGGGGTGTTCCGGGGAGCGGGCGGCCGGTCGCGACGCAGACGGCCGGGGCGTCCACCGCCGCGGCGAGGTCGATGGCCCCCTTCGTGTACTTGACCCGCCAGGCGCGGGCCTCCTCGTCGGCGGTCGCGAGGCTCGGGTCGAAGAACGCCGACGGCGGGGCGTCGTCGTAGTACCCCATGGCGGTGTTCGCGTTGATGTTCGACACCGCGAGCCCGGTCTCCGCCAGGGCGTCCGCGAGCGCCTCGCGGTCCGCCTCGCCGAACTCCGGGAGGAACGCGTGGGGGGCGTCGGCCAGGAGCTCCGTCCCGGTGTAGCCGTGCTCCGCGACGCGGCGGACGGCTTCGGGGAGCGAGAAGCGGGTGTACGCGTTCGTACTGAATGCGAGGTCGACCATATCGGCCGCAGGTGGACCGGGGTCAAGCCACTTTCCCTGCCCTCGTCCGGGGGCCGCGCCTCGGCGGACAGTCACGACGACTTTTCGGTCGGGGCCAGGGCCGCGATCGCCCGTTACCGCCCGCGACCGCCCGTATCACGTCACGTCGAAGACGCGCGAGAGTCCGACCGCCGGGACGAGGAACGCCAGCGCGGCGAGCGCCCAGACCGGGCCGACCGTCGCGGCGAACGCGGCGTCAAGCGCGGTGAGTCCCAGTACGCACGCGCCGATTGCCGGTCCGATCGTCCCCGGAGCGGGGTCCAGGTAGGCCGCCCGCAGCGGCCGGCCGACCCACCAGAGGAATCCCGCGAGTAGGACGGCCACCAGCGTCCCCTCGAGCGGCGACGGATCGAGAACGAGGAGCAGACCGAGGACCCCGACGGCGGCGACGGCAGCGCCCCCCGCGGCGGTCAGTACCGCCCGTCGGCTACCCGTCCCAGTCTCGCCCTCGGCCATGTACGTGACTCCGGCGATGTAGAGGAGGACGATCGCGGGGACGGCGAGCGCCCACGGCGGGAGGTCGGTGGGGGCGACGCCCCCGGCCGTCGTCCCGAGGAGGACGTTCAGCCCCCGGGCCGCGCCCATGAACAGGAACCCGACGGCCGAGCTCTTGAACACCCCGTCGTAGAACAGGACGGCCAGCGCCAGGACGGTGGCGACCGCACCGGCGGCCGTGCCGGCGGCGACGAGCGCGGCCCCGACGCCCCCGGCCAGCAGGGCAATCCCGAGCACGAACGCCCCCGGGCGCGATATCTCCCCGGACGGGATGGGTCGCTCCGGACGCTCGCTGGCGTCCTCCTCGGCGTCGAAGTAGTCGTTCAGCGTCGTCCCCGCCGCGTACAGCAGCATGGACGCGATGGCGATCCCGGCGACCGGCCGGACGGGGACGGCGTGGCCGGCGGCCGCGACGAGCGCGGCACCGAGTACGATGTCCGGCGGGGCGGTGAAGAGGTTCGGCAACCGGACGAGCGCGGCGACGGTCTTGAGTGCATCCAGGTTCATTCCGGCCAGCACGGTAAGGCTGCCTAACCCTCCAAGTGGTCCGATCGAGCGATCATGTATTCGGGATCAGACCCACCCGTGGTCCTGCAGATAGCGCATCGCGTCGCGGGCGGTTTCCTCGGCCGTCTCCTCGTAGGGGTAGAGCTCGATCGTCACGAACCCCTCGTAGCCAGCGTCCTCGAGCGTCTCGAGAAATCCGTCAACGTCCATCCCACCCTCTCCCAATTGGGTGTGCTCGTGGGTCCGGTCGGCGGGGATGTCCTCGAGGTGATAGTGGGGCGTGTAGGCCCCGAGCTTCGACACCAGGCTGGCCGGGTCCTCCCCGACGCAGAAGAAGTGGCCGGCGTCGAAGTTACAGCGCATCCGGGGGGAGTCGAACCGCTCCGCGAGTTCGAGGAACTGATCCGACGTCTCGATCAGCAGGTCCGGTTCGGGCTCGACCAGCACGTCCACGCCGACCTGTTCCGCGCGGGCCAGGACCTCCCGGAGTCCCTCCTCGAAGGTGTCCATCGCCCACTCGCGCGAGCGCCCGTCCGGAACGGGCCCCCCCGGCTCGATGGAGATGTGGTTCGCGTCGAGGGCCGCCGCGGTGTCCAGCGCATCGAGAGTGTAATCGACCCGACGACGGCGGTAGTCCTCGTCCGCCTCGATGAACGAGGGATGGTGGAAGCCCTCGATGGCGGTGAGCATGAACGCGTTGCAGTTACTGATCGCGATGTCGTTCGCGTCGAGGGTCTCGCGGACCGACTCGATGTCGGCCCCGGTCGCCTCCGGTGGATAGAGGTGTGGCTGGTCGAACAGCAGTTCGACGCCGTCGTAGCCGAGGTCGGCGAGTATCTCGATGGATTCGGCCAGGTCGTACTGTCGGAACGCGTTGGTGGAGAATCCGAAATACATCTCAGGGCTCGTACTCGAAGTTCGGCGACTGACTGAAGAACTCGTAGGGGTTCTCGAAGACGACCTTCCGGACCGTCTCGCGGTCCCATCCCCGGTCGAGCATCTCGTCCCTTGCCTTCGGGACCGCGAGCGGATCCGAGGGATCCCAGTCGGCGGCGCTGTTGAGGAGCATCCTGTCCGTTCCGTACTCCTCCAGCAGATCGATCGCCTTCTCGTCGGTGATCTTCCCGGGGTAGAGCGTGAACCCGATCCAGCAGTCGGTTCGAAGCGAGATGTCGATCGTGTTCTCGGTGTTGTGATCGATGACGATCCGTTCCTCGGTGACGTCCTCGTCCTGTATCATCTCGACGAGACGCTCGGTGCCGGCCGGTTTCCGCGTGTGTGGCGTGTGGACGATGACGGGAAGTTCGCGTTCCTCGGCCATCCGGAGCTGGCGTCGGAACGCCTCCTCCTCTTCGGGGGTGTCCTGGTCGAGTCCGATCTCGCCGACGCCGACCACGTTCTCACGGTCCAGGTACTCCGGGATGTGATCCATCACGCGCTCGGCCATCTCGGGATAGTTCGCCTCCTTGGGCTCGAGGGCGATGGTGACGTAGTGATCGATTCCAGCCGTCCGCTCGGCGCGCCGGGTTTCGAAGTCGATGATCTGCTCGAAGTAGTCGAAAAACGACTCGGCGTGCTGCTTGTCGGTCCCGCTCCAGAACGCCGGCTCGATGCAACACTCGATGCCCGCCAGGCGTGCCCGCTCGTAATCGTCACTAGAGCGGGACACCATGTGCATATGAGGGTCGATGATGGGAATCGCCATGACCTGTGTGTATCCGATGTAGGGGCTTATCAGAATTATTTAATATATCGAACAGTTCGATTGTGATTAACGGACAGAAGCTCCTCACTCGCCGCAGAACGCCCGCGGGCAGGCGGGGGATATTTGCCCATCCCCCCTGTCGTCTTCCGTATGCCGGAAGTCTGTCCTCACTGCGGCGACCCAATTGAGTCGGTTCGGAAGGAACCCTCGGACGGCCGACCGTACGAGGTGTGGCGGTGCGAGAACTGCGAGGAGGAGTGGCGCCATCCCGAGGAGACGGTGATGAACAGGGACCTCGACTTCAGCGAGAGCGGGGAGCAGCTCTCCCGGCGGGACGCCGACACCGACCTGAGCTGGTAGCCTCGAGGCGGCGGTGCCCTCCGCTATCTCCCTCGAAACCAACATACTTTACCCGAAGCCGAAAACCCCCGACCATGGCAATCGGAGTGTGGTTGGTCGGCGCGCGCGGGAACGTCGCGACCCTCTCGATGGTCGGCGCACGGGCCGTCGCGAGGGAGGTCGCGGGAACGACGGGGATGGTGACGGCCCGCGACCCGGTGGCGTCGCTCGACATGCCGCCGGTCGAGGAGTTCGCGTTCGCCGGCCGGAACCTCCGGGTACTCTCCCGGGAGGGACACAACATCCTCGGGAACACCGACGGGCTCGTGCTCGAGGAGGAGGAGAACGGGGCCGGCAAGATCGAGAGCGAGGGACGCCTCCTCGAGCGGATCCTCGGGTACGAGACGCACAACGGGGTCCGCATCGACTACACGCCGTCGCTCGGGGACTGGAAGACCGCCTGGGACCACATCCACTTCGAGGGGTTCCTCGGAACGGAGACGAAGAAGCAGTTCACCTGGGAGAGCTCGGACTCGGCGCTCGCCGCACCGCTCCTGCCCGACCTCGTACGGCTGGTCGCGTACGCGGACGAGCACTGTGAAGGGGGGATCCAACCCCCCCTCGCGTCGTTCTTCAAGTCGACGATGGGCGTCGACGAGCACGACCTCTCCGGGCAGCTCGAACTGTTCTACGACTACGCCGAGCGACACGCCGAGGGGCGATGACCGACGGGGGGCGAGCGAGCGGAACCGCGGGACGGGTCATCGTGCTCGACGTCGTCGGGCTCCGACCGGACCACCTCGAGGCAGGGCTGGCCCCGAACCTCACCGGACTCCTCGAGGGGCGGGTCGCGCCGCTCCGGCCGCCGTTCCCGGCGGTGACCGTTCCCGTCCAGACGACGCTGGCGACGGGGCAGTCACCGGCGGCGCACGGGGACGTCGCCAACGGGGAGTACGACCGCGATCGCGACGAGGTGGCGTTGTGGGAACGGCCGGTCGAGGACCGGTACCGCATCTGGGAGGCCGCGAGCGAGGAAACCGGGCTCACCACGGGCGTGCTCTTCTTCCAGCATCTCATCGGGACGTCGGCCGACGTCGCGGTGACGCCCTCGCCCATCGAGGACGAGGACAACAACATGCTGGAGATGGACTGCTGGACGAACCCGGACGGGTTCTACGACGACCTCGAGTCGGCGTACGGCCACTTCCCGCTGCACAACTACTGGGGACCGATGGCCGGGGCGGAGAGCAGCGAGTGGATACTGACCGCCGCGCGGGAGGCGATCGAGCGGTACGACCCCGACCTGCTCTGGGTGTACATTCCCCATCTCGACTACGACACACAGCGCCACGGGCCGGACGCGGAGGAGGCACGCGGAGCCGTGGAGGTCGTCGACGGGATGGTCGGAGGGTTTCTCGACTGGCTCCGCTCCGATGACCGCTGGTCGGAGACCGTCGTGAACGTCGTCGGCGAGTACGGCTTCAACCGGGTCGACACGCCGGTCTTTCCCAACCGCGCGCTGCGGGCGGCCGGGCTACTCGACGTGACGGAGGGCCGCGAGGGCGGCGAGGAGGTCGACCTGGCCGCCTCGGACGCGTTCGCGATGGTCGATCACCAGGTGGCTCACGTCTACACCGACGCCGTCGAGGAGACCCGGTCGACGCTGATCTCGCTGGACGGCGTCGACACGGTGATCGACCGGAGGGGGATGTCGGAGTACGGTATCGACCACCCGAACTCGGGCGAACTCCTCCTCGTCGCGGAGCGGGACGCCTGGTTCCAGTACTACTGGTGGACGGACCGCGAGGCCGCGCCGTACTACGCCACGGACATGGACATCCACGCGAAACCGGGGTTCGACCCCTGCGAGCTGTTCCTCGGTGACGCCGGACTCGCGTCGCTCGACCCGTCGAGGATCGGTGGCTCACACGGCCGCGTGGACGCGGATGCGTTCGGATTCTACGGCCTCGGCGGACCGGCAGTCCCCGAAGGGAGGCTCGAACCGCTCGGAGCCGACGCGGCGGTCGATGCCCGCTCGGTCGCGCCGACAGTCGCCGATCTGCTGGGGATAGCCGACGAACTGTCGCTGTCGTTCGAACGTCCATCGCTGCTGAAACGGTAGCCGGACGGCGTTGGCTCACCGGGGCTCCTCGGGGCCATCCGCCCGGGCGGCGGGTGGTTCCGCCCGCCGAAGGACGTCGAGCGGGCTGCGTGACGTTCGTGCCGACCGGCGGGCGACGGCCGCGCGGTCGAGGGCCTTTTCGCGCGGCGATAACGCCGTTCCGGATTTATACGGGAGTCCGATGAAGGGCGGATCGAGAACCCCGCCACACGGGCCAGCCTCACCCCGAACGATGGTCTCCGACGAAGAACTCAAGACGCACATCGAACAGGTCGAGCGGGAGCCGTCCGTCTCCGGGCCGGAGCTGGCCGATCGTCTCGACGAGATGGAGTCGACGGCCCGGTGTGTCCACGACGAACTCGCCCGCCGCGTCGAGCGGGTCGACGCGGGAAGCGCCGACGAGGCGGCGCTCGCCGACCTCGCCGACCGGCTCGACGGGATCGAGGCCCGGCTGGACGACCTCGAGTCGCGGCTGGACTGACACGGACGGCCCCGACGGTTCACCGGCGATCGCACCCCGTCCGGGCGATCACCGTGAGAGACGGCCGTCGGTAAGAGTGGACTCAGGGCGCGTAGGTTCCCGAGAGGCTGGCGCTCGCGACGAGGTGGCCCGTCGCGGCGTCCTCGAACTCGTCCCTCCCCGCGCCGGCCCGGACGTCGAGCGTGGTGTCGAGCGCGTAGAGGCGGAACTCGTAGGTGTGCTCGCGGTCCGGGGGGTTCGGCCCGCCGTAGCCCTTCTCACCGAAGTCGTTCTGCCCCTCTATCGCGCCGATCGACCCGGGATCCCAGTCCTCCGGGATCTCCGCCGTCCCCGGCGGGACGTTCCAGACCAGCCAGTGGTCCCAGATCTTCCCCGCCGGCTCGACGGCGTCCGGGTCGTCGACGACCAGCGCGAGCGACGACGCCTCCCCGGGCACGCCCGAGACCGAGAGCGGGGGGTTGACGTCCCGTTCGGTGTAGCCGTACTCCCGCGGTATCGGGTCCCCGTCCCCGAACGCGGGGCTCGTGAGTCCGAAGTCGGTCATGGCCGCCCCGGAGGAAGTCACCGCGGGAGTGACAAAAATCCCTCCCCGACGACCCGCGGGAACCCCATCGGATCCGGTGGTTCGATCGCGGGACGGGGAACACGCATCCCGGGTCGGAACTGCACCGGGCCGGGACCCCCCTGGCGGCGCCGGTCGTTCCCGTCCGCGCTACTCGTCGGGGTCCTGCAGTTCGAACGCCACCACCACTTCTGCCTGGTACTCCCGCTCCTCGACGCTCGCCACCTCGACGCCGAACTCCTCGACCTCCGCCCAGTGGACGTTCTCGAGCGTGTCCTCGGCGCGATCGACCGCGTCGTCGACCGCGTCGTCGAAGCTCTCCGTGCTCCGGCCGATCAGGGTTATCTCCTTGAATACCATCGCAGGGGTGGGTTGTGCGACTCGTTACTTAATAGCACGGTCCACGGGACCGGCAGGGTGGTTCGGTTACCGGAAGCCGGTGGGGGCCGGTCCCTCGTCGGAGGGCAGTCCGTGCTCCCGACCGCGGGAGCGTCCGCCGCCTACCCCGAGCGCGCATCGAAGCGGTCGGTGATGGCGCCCACCACGTCGCCCAGGTAGGCGGTCCCCCAGGTGGCGACGACGACGGCCCCGATGGTGTCGAAGACGAGGTCGAGCAGCGTGTCGTCCAGCCCGTACTGTGTGAGGACGGGCGCGCCGCCCATGACCGCGGCCGCCTCGGCGATGGCGAACTCGATGACCTCCCAGAAGACGCCGAACGCGACCGTCAGCAGGAGGATGAAGACGAACATGAACCGCGGCGGGAGCGACACCTCCTCGGAGTGGAGGTCGATGGCCCGGGCGGTCGCGTAGCCCGCGGCGGCGACGACGCTGGCCGACAGCGCGTGGGTCATGTGGTCCCACCACCAGACCTGCCGGTAGAACGACTCGAGTTCGGTCCCGGGGATGCCCACGGCCCCGAGCGCGTGGAGGAACACCGCCGCGGTGATCCAGAGGGTCAGTGCCGGGTCCATCGGGATGCCCACGTCGCGTTCGAGGACGGGCACGAGCTGGGTGACCCCGAGGGCGACGGCGGTGTTGACGATGATACCGGTGTGTCCGCGTTCGAGACCGACGAACAGCATCCCGACGAGCGCGAACTCCATCAGGCGAGTGAGCTGCCCGAAGCGCCGTTCGTCGAACCCGAACCGTTCGCGGAGCCTCACGGCTCGACCCCCCGTCGCTGGACGGCGCGTGTCGCCCGTGACTCGATGGCCGCCTCGACCTCCTCGGGGACGACGCTCTCGCGGCGGCGGAGCCGTCGGAAGTACCACTCGAAGATCGCTCCCCCGAACACGCCCGCCGCGGTCGAGTAGACGAACTCGAGCATGAGGTCGTGTTCGATCTCGGCCTCGGTCAGCGCCGGGTCGAGAAGGAGCGCCGTCCCGAGCGTCGCGTCGAGCGCGAACCGGGCGACGGCCCAGATCCCCGCGGCGGCCATCGTTGCGATGACGACGAACGAGACGGCGAACCCCTGACTCATCCTCACGGGCGTGAACACGTGGAGCTCGACGGCGATCATCAGCGCGATGGCCGCCACCGAGAGGTACGTGAACAGGTCGCTGGTCACCGGGACGGTCGCGAACGTCCGGCCGAGCAGCGGGAGCACGGCGAGCAGCAGCACCTCCCAGGGGAGCATCGCGCGCGGCGTCCGGAACTTGAGCGGGGGGAGGACGGCGAGGACGGCGACCGCGGCGGCGAACCCCGCCCAGACGAGCACCCCCGAGACGAGGTTCCCGACCGCGACGACGACCACGAACCCCACCAGCAGCCACGCGAACGCGGCGTTCTTGCGGGCGTCGTTGAACACCTGCTCGAGGGCGAACGACGGCCCGTCCTCCCCGCCCGGCTCTGCCATACTCCCCGGTAGTGGCGCCATCCCGTATAAACGCGCGGGCTACGGCCCGGCTGCGGCCGGGCTACAAGCCGACGGTGAGGTAGACGAGCGTGTAGGCGAGCGTCGCCACCGTCACTGCCGCGAGGCCGGTGGCCGCGGCCCGTACCGGCCGCGCGACCGCGCCCCTGGCCATCCGGGGCGTGGGTAGCGCCACGAGCAGGCCGAGGCCGAGCAACGGGAAGACGAAGTGGTAGGAGACGTCGAGCGTCGGCGCGGGCAGGACGAAGACGGTGGCCGCGTAGCCCGCCCCGAGCCCCGCCCGCCCGGAGACGACCCGACGGACGGCACCGGGGAGCGACGACGGGCGTTCGGCGCCGTGCCTGACCGCGAAGTAGACGAACAGCGCGAGCCAGGCGGTCGAGAGCTCGACCCCGAGCGCGCCCAGGAGGTGGAGGGTCGGCTCCGGACTGAGCGCGATCCGCTCGACCGGCGGCGCCGTCGACAGCGGGTAGAGCATGGCCGGCGGCTCGCCGGTGAACAGGTCGCCGAACGGGTGGGTGACCAGGCCGGCGAGCGCCGCGGCGCCGACCGCCCCGGGGCCGAGACCGTGCCGCCGGCCCGCGAACCCGAGCAGGGCCGCACCGGCGACGAAGACGGTCGTGACCGCCGACCCCAGCGGCCCGCTGACCGCGAGCGCCACCAGCGGGAGCGCGAGGAGGCCGACCCCGCCGGCGGCCCGGCGTCGCCGGTCCGTGCCGGCGATCGCCAACGCGCCCAGGGCGACCAGGGGGCCGACGATCAGCGAGTGGGTCACCGCGCGGTGGACGACGTTGCCGGTCGACCAGAACGCCTGCGCAGTCGCGATCGGCCCGCCGGGGTCCGCCGAGAGCAGCAGCGCCACCGGCGCGTACGCCATGTCCACGTCCGGGAGCATCCCGAACGCGGCGGCGAGCAGGCCGACGGTCAGCGCCCGATGGCGGGACCAGCCGCGCAACCGCGCGAGGCCGGCCACGAGGGCGAACGCCAGTAGTCCGTGGCCTACGAACATCGAGTGTCGTTCGTGCCGCAGGGATATATCCCCTGCGTGTCAGTCGGTGTCGTGACCCACTCGTCCGTATCAGTCGGCTCCGACCGGCTCGGCGGGGTCGTCGAGGTCGTTCCGCTTCGTCCACTTCTTCTCCATCTCGGCGTTCCCGCGGACGACGGTGTCCTCGCCGACGCTGATGCGGGTCTTCCGGAGTTCGATGCTCTTGATCACGCCCTCCGTGCCGCCGGATTCGATGGTGTCGCCCGGCATGAAGTCGGGGTCCCGGAGGAGGTAGATGCCGGCGACCGCGTCGGCGATCATCCCCGAGAGGGCGTACGAGACCCCCAGCGCGAGGAAGCCGGTCGCGGTGCCGAGCGAGGCGGCGATCCCGTCGAGGCCGACGATGGAGAGGAACGACAGCGCCACCCCGAACCAGAGGAACACCGCCACGATGGTCGCGGCGAACTGCCGGTAGACCGGCTGGTCGGGGAAGGTCCCCTCGAGGACGCCCCCGACGAGGAACATGATGACCCTGATGAGGAGGTACGCGAGGACGAGGAAGACGACGCCGGCGAGTATCTTCGGGATCGCGGCCGTCAGGCTGTCGAGGAACGTGTCCAGCGAGGACCGGACGATGCCGGTCAGGCTCCGTAACGGGACGAGCATGGCCCCGGCGTCTCGCGCGCGGCAGTTATAAAACCGGGTTCCCGGGCCGTCCCGGCGTCCGGCCTCCGCGGCGGCTCACGGCGCGCCGAGCACGTCCGCGTCCGGGTGGAGGACGGTGTACTCGTCCTCCTCCTCCTCGACGCCGATGACCGCCCAGTCGTATTCGGGCGCGCGTGCCAGCAGGTCGTCGCGTACGGCGGGTGCCCGGTCCGCCGGCGCGACGAAACACCGCAACCGGCCGTGTGTGGCCGCCTCCGCGGGCTCCTCCGTCGTCACGTACACTGTCCGCCACTTCCGCTCGGCCCGGAACTCCCCACCCTCCGGCGTGACGTCGTATCCGAGGTCGCTGAACACCGCCCGTGCGCGCTCGTCGAGGGTTGTGTTAACAACTCCCATCCGTTCCCGTATCGGGCGCGGTGCGGCATAAACGTTCGCCCCTAACGATCCACCTGGTGCGTAAGGGGGTCAAACGGCGGGTGACCAACGGGGGACGAGGGGGGCGGACGCAGGCCGGCGGCGGGTGGACGGGTCACTCGTGGGCCGCGTCCCACTCGTCCGGGCGCTTGAAGTTCTCGCAGGCGTTGCACTGGATGCGCCCCATCGAGTCCATCGCGTTGTCGAACGTCTCGCAGTTCGTGCAGAAGTAGCCCCAGCGCTCCCGGCCGCCCTCGTCGGCGTAGACGACGAGGAACGGGGCGACCGACCCCCGCTCGGCCTCGCGGGAGACGTAGAGCGTCCCGTTCGGGCCCTCGCGGGCCTCCAGTGTCGGGTCCATACCGGTACGCCGCCGGCGATAGCCGAAAGGGCTTCGACCCGCTCCGGAGCGGTTTTGTCCCACCACGGGCCTACCGGTCGGTAGTGACCCTCCGGCTCCTCCACTACTCCGACGTCGAGAACGCGTACGACGACCCCGAGCGCGTCGGCCGGCTCGCCGGGACCCTCCTCGCCGGGGACGGGGGCGACGCGCTTGCCTGCGGCACCGGGGACAACACCGCTCCGGGGGTGCTCGCGCTCCGTACCGAGGGCTGGCAGTCGCTCGACCTGTTCGCCGCGGTCGAACCGGACTCCGAGACGTTCGGCAACCACGACCTCGACCTCTGCGCCGAGCGCACCCTCGAGCTCGTCCCCCGGTCGCCACAGCAGTGGCTCCGGGGAACGTCTACCCGGCCGACGCCCCGCCGGGGGCGGACCCGTTCGGCGCGGGCGTCGGCGTGCGGCCCTGGACGGTCCTCGAGGCCGACGGCGCCCGCGTGGGGCTGTTCGGGCTGACCGATCCGCACACGCCGGACATCAACCCCGCGGCCGGCGGGCTCGCGTTCCGCGACACGACCCGCCGGCGACCGCGGACGGGATACGACGAACCGTGTGGCGTTCCGATGGCATCGGCGGAGTACGGAGAGTCAGGACCGCCTGCCCGATCCCCCGCCGTCGGCGGTACCGGGAGGTCGGATAGCGACGTTCAGTCGCGACCGAGCGAGTAGAACTCGTCGTTCGGCCGCATATCGAGCGCCGTCGCCAGGCGGTTCGAGAGGTTGTAGAAGCCGACGGTGGTGACGACGTCCCAGATCTCCCCGTCGGTGAAGTGTTCCCGGAGGGCCTCGATGTCGGCACCGTCGACCTTGCCCGGTTCGGCGGTGAGCCGCTCGGCGAACGAGCACATCGCCTCGTGGCGCGGGGAGAGATCGGCGCTCCGCCAGTTTGTCGCGAGCTGATCGGCCAGCTTCGGGTCCCGCGCGTAGATGCGGACGAGCGCGCCGTGGGCCACGACGCAGTAGAGACAGTCGTTGACCCCCGAGACGGTGACGACGAGCATCTCGATCTCGTGGCGCTCGAGGGGGGAGCCCTCGACGAGCGCGTCGTGGTAGTCGAAAAAGGCACGGAAGTGGTCCGGCTTGTACGCCATCCCGGAGAACACGTTCGGCGTGAACCCGGCCTCCTCGGTCTCCTCGTCGATGCGTTCGCGGAGGTCCCGGGGGAGGTCCTCGTAGTCGGGCACCGGTATCTCGCCCATCGCGTCGTCCCGCAGTTCCGGTTCGGTCATGCGCCGACACGCGAGGGGGACGGCCTTATCCCTTCCCCCGGCACTCGAGGGGGTCGACGTGTCGGGTAGCTACCGGGGACGGAGGGGCGGGACACCGTCGAGCAGTCCGAAACCTCTTGTCGACCGGGGCCGGTACGGGGGTATGGACATCACCGGCATCGACCACTTCGTGCTCACCGTCGAGGACGTCGAGGCGACGTGCGCGTTCTACTCGGAGCACCTCGGTGCGGAGGTCGTGACCTTCGGGGAGGGGCGGACCGCGCTGGGGTTCGGGGACTGGAAGATCAACCTCCACCCGGCGGGGGACGAGTACGAGCCGAAGGCCGTGCGGCCGACGCCCGGCGCGGGCGACTTCTGTGTCACGACCGACACCCCGATCGAAACGGTCGAGCGCGACCTCCGCGAGGCGGGTCTCGAAATCGTCGAGGGACCGGGCGAGCGGACCGGGGCGCGCGGGTCGATGGGGTCCGTGTACGTCCGGGACCCGGACGGGAACCTGGTCGAGATCGCCGAGTACCGGGATGACTGATACGGTCGTACGTCCCCTTTTATCGGTGACAGCCGACCAGTCCGGGTGATCGACGGTACAATCGTCACGCACGACCGTGTGAGCCGCCGGGCCGTTCGTGCGACGGCGACGCGGTGTTCCGGAACGCTGAAACCCGACGGCCCCTCGCGTACCCGTATGGCAGTCAGTCAGCGGTTGGGGGTCAGCCCCGAGCGGGCGTGGGTCGGGGCGGCCGCGGCCGCGACCGCCCTCCTCGCGCTCGGGTCGCTCGCGCTCCCGCGGCTCGTCTGGGACCGCTTCCTCTGGCACTACTTCTGGGGACCGGTGTACGCCGACGCGAACAACGCCCGCTGTGCCGTCATCGAGGGCGGCGGGAGCCCGGCGCTACTCGGCAGCGACGGGGCCTGCCGGACGGCCGATTCGGGCGGGGCGATCGTCGCCGAGCCCGGCTACACCGTCGTCTCGGAGGTCGGCTACGCTGTCGCGCTGATCTTCTTCCTGATCGGCGTGCTCTACCTGCTCCGGCACCTGGAGGTGGGCCACCGCAAGCGGTTCTTCTTCGCGCTCGTCCCGTTCATGTTCCTCGGCGGGGCGCTCCGGGTCGTCGAGGACGCCAACGACGCCGCGCTCGCCACCGTGACCGACACGCTGCTCCCGTACCCCGCGAACGCGCTCATTATCAGCCCGATCGTCTACTTCACGATGTTCGTCTTCACGCTGGCCGCGCTCGTCGGCGCGGTCCGGCTCGAGCGCGAGGGGTACGTCGACGACTACGAACGGGCGCTGTTCGGGGTCGGTGCCGCCGGGCTGGTCCTCACCGTCGGGCTCCTGCTCTGGTTCGTCCCGACGCGGCTCGCCGGCGGGATCCCCGGGGCCGGGTTCTACCCGCAGATGTCACTGCTCGTCCTCTCGGTGTCCGCGGTGCTCGCCTACGGGCTCTACCGGCTGCTCGACGTGTACGCCCCCGTCGTCAACGCGGGGACGGGGCGCGCGGGACTGGTCGTCCTGTTCGCCCACGCGGTCGACGGCGTGGCGAACGTCGTCGCCGCCGACTGGCTCGACCCGCTCGGGATCCCCGTCGAGTACGGCGCGAAGCACCCCGTCAACCGGTTCATCGTCGACGTCACCGAGGGCGTCCAGCCGGCCGCGCTCTCCTCGGTCGTCGGGACCTCGTGGCCGTTCCTCGCGGTGAAGCTGATCGCCGCGACGGCCGTCATCTACGTCTTCGACCGGACCATCTTCGAGGAGAACCCCCGCTACGCGGTCATCCTGCTCGTCGCCATCGTCGCCGTCGGGCTCGGTCCGGGGACCCGGGACATGCTCCGGGCGACGTTCGGGATCTGAACGCTCCGCCTCCCCTTCCTTCGGTCTCTCGCCTTCTCCCCCCCGGCAGCGCGACTACGGGAACGGGTGGGGGTCCCGGTCGAGCCTCGGTTCGAACCCCAGTGACTCGGGAACCGTCCGCGCCCGCTCGCCGAAGAACGCCTCGCCCGTGAACAGCGGCTGTGCCGAGGGCACGAGCACCCGGACGGCCTCGAACCCCAGGTCCTCGAGGTCGCGGGTCGTGAGCCGGGCGGCGAACGCCCGGAGTCCGGCGTCCTCGAGGCGAGCGAGGAGCGTGTCGAGCTCGGCCGCCCCCGTCGGCGGCTCCGCCGGCCCGACGCTCCCCGCGGGGACGGTCGTCGCGGGGTCGACGAACTCCCGTGCCGGTCCCGGGAAGCCGGCGTACTCCCCGATGTTGCCCTCCGACCGCGCGCCCTCCCTGCCCATCCCCCCGAGTTCGAGCCAGTTCTGGATCGCCTCCTCGAGCGCGCCCGTCGCCGCCCGCCCGGGGTCCAGGTCGGCGGCCATGCCGGCGGCGAACCGGGGCCACTCCCCCTCGCGGTGGACGCAGGCGGCGACGACCGGAACGTCCACGTCCTGGGTCAGGAGGAGGACCGTGGTCTCGAGGTCCTCGGTCCGGGCGCGACGGACCAGCGTCTCGAACCCCCCGTGCTCGACCTCCAGACCCAGCGGCTCGTACGTGGAGTACCACGCGAGCATGGCCGCGTCGCGCTCGACCGTCTCGTAGAGCCCCGAGAGCAGCGCGCCGGTCCCCGAGGAACCGAGCCCGAGCCCGGTGGTGATCGACGGTCGGTGGCGGGCCTCGGGCGGCGGGAAGACGACGAACTCCGCGGGGAGCATCGCCTCGGACCCGTCGTGGAGGTCCTCGCCCTCGACCCACGCGAGCGGCTCGGTCGGGTCCGGCGGCGCGAACGAGTCGGCGGTGACGAAGGCGGCCGGCGGAACGGCGTTCGCGACGGCGCCGGCCGGTCCGGTCGTCATCTCGTCGGTCCGGTAGACGGCGGCGGCGTACCGCTCGAGGGCCTCGCCGAGCGCCTTCACGAACGCCGGGTTCCAGTCGGCGGCGACGCCGGCGGCGTGCTCGGGGACGGCGGCGTCGCTGAACCCCGTCGTCGCGGCGAGCGTCGCGAGGTAGTACGGGGTCGGGAACGACTCGGCCTCGCCGGCCTCGCGGACGATACCCCCCCGGGGGTCGAGCGCCCGCTCGGCCCGGGAGAGCGCCCCTTCGACGTCCCGCTCCGTGTACTCCCTGCGGACCGTCCGGTCGGGCTCCTCGCCGCAGGAGCAGCCCGGGACCGGGAGGGGATGCCGGCGCGCGTGGGGGAGCTCGAGCACCCCGCCCAGGACGGGGGACTCGCCGCCGGAGAGGAGCCGCGCGGCCGCCCGCCCGGCGAGCGCGCCGGCGAACCGCGCGTCCGTGTCGTCCGGCGGGTCGTGGCCGTCGTCCCCGTCGCCGACGTTCGCGGCGACGCGCGCCCGGAGACAGTCGAAGCAGGCCGTCCCCGGCGCGTACCCGGAGACGGCCGCCGTCACGTCCGCGACCGGCGTCCCGCCGATACCACCGAGTTCGATCGCCAGCCAGGGGGTCCCGCCCTCGCCGGCGGCGGCGTTCGCCGCACAGAACGCCCCGTCGCCGACCTCGGCGGCGAGGACGCCGAACTCGACGCTCCCGAACCGACCCGGATCCGTCGACCGCACGGCGGCGTCGACGTCCCCGAGCGCGGCCCGGACGGCCTCGCCCGCCGGCCCGCCGGCGGCGAGCCCTACCGCCATCCCTGCCCCGCGTCCCAGCCGCCACTCCCCGCTCGCGTTCCGGTCATGGTGCGACGGACGGCCCGCCGCGAGTTAAGTCCGGGTGGCGCCGTTCGCGTACCGTCGGGGGGCGCCGGGTGGCGTGGGCCTCCCGTGGCGGCCGCTCTAGGCTCGAGGCGTACGGAAAGGAGTGCCGGGATCCCCACCCCACCGCCCCGCGCGATGGAACTGACCCGGCTCCCGTTCGCGGCGGGACGTCTACGACGCCTGCGCGAGCACCGACTGGGCGACGCTCGACAGCTCGTCGGCGTCGGCGCCGCGGAGCCGGTCGTCGCCGAGCAGCAGCCGCAGCCGCGGCCGGCCGACGTCGATCGGTACCTTCTCCGTGTCGACGAGGCCGAGCTCCTCCAGTCGGGTCTTCGTCCGCGAGAACGTCGCCTTGCTCGCGATGCCGACGTCCTCGCCCCACTTGGAGACGTCGTAGAGCAGTTCGTTGTTCTTGGCCGTGACCAGCAGCGAGATGGTCACCTCGTCGAGCCCCTCGCCGTCGCCGCGGGCGGTCTCCAGCGAGTCGAGGACGGCCTCGAAGTCGCCGGCCGTCGCCTCGCCGAGGTCGGACTGGAGCGAGTCCCGGACCCGCGACATGGCCGGCGTCCGGAGGACGAACGGCTCGGCGTCGGCCCAGACCCCGTCGTACTGTTCGTTCGCGCTCGCGACGAACGCCTCCTCGTCGGTGCCGAGCCCGGCGATGCGGTCGCCGGCCCGGACCACCGAGAGCACCCTCTCGCCCGTCACGACGAGGGTGCTCTCGCTGCCGTCGTAGCTCCGGAGTTCCATGCGTTCGCTCTCCACTAAGTCGGCGGCCCGGCTGGCGACCAGGAAGTCGTCCATCACGTCCTTGAGGACGCGCTCGGTGGCGAGGAGTCGCACCGTCGGCGTCTCCGTCCCGCTCATGACGGAGACGAGTTCCTCGAGCGTGTCGCGAGCCGGGTCGACGACGTACACGTCCCGGGACGCCGAGGAGAGCGCCTCCTCGAGGACGTCCGCGGTCGTCCGTCGTAACAGATTCGGTTCCATCGTTGCGTCTGAAACTAAGCAGATGTGTATATTTAATATTACCGGCCGATGGCATGGAAAACCGGCTCTGAGACGGGTATCCGTCCTCTGGGGCGGTCTCAGACTCCCGTTCGGAACGGAACTTGTCAGCGTTCGGTGACGCGCCGCGGCGTTACCGTTCGCCGAGCTCCGCGGCTATCTCGGCGGCCGGCCGGACGGTCCCCTCGGCCACCACGGGGACGTCCCGGTCGGCCAGGAAGGCCCGGAGCTCCCCGGCCGAGAGGCGGGCGGTCGCGGCGGTCCCGAACGGGTAGTGCTCGCCGTCGAACGGCGACTCGTAGGTCCGTCCCGTCGCCCGGGCGTCGACGACCTCCCAGCGGATCTCGTAGGCCTCCGGGCCGCCGGAGACGTGGCAGACGGCGGGATCGCGGGACGGGGCGAGGGCGTAGGTGCCGTCGCCGACGACGGCGTAGTCCGACCCCATCATGATCTGTCGCCTGGCCAGCGAGAGCGCCCGCTCGAAGCCGAGGCCGTTGACGAGCAGGCAGGCGAATCCGGTGCCGACCGTCGCCGCCTGCTTGTCCAGCACCCGCGTCAGCGTCACGCCGCCGGCCGCGGCGCCGTTCTCGACGAGCGCGAGCCCCTCCGCGTACGAGCCACAGGCGTTGAGGAAGAACGTCCGGGCGCCGACCTCGACGGTCCGGGCGGCGAGGTGGCCGTCCGGGCACCGGAGCCCCTCGACCTCGCAGTGACCGACGTAGTGGACGAAGTCAGTCGGGGACTCGAACACGCGGCGAAGTTCGCGGCGCGTCAGCGACTCGTGGACCGCCACCTCGACGGGGAGGTCCGCGGCCCGGCGCCGGTAGATGTCCGCGACCGCCGCCTCGGAGCCCATCTCGCGGTCGTTGATCACGACGTCGATCCGGAGCCCGTCTGCCGGCCGCGTGCCGTGGTCGAGCCGGTTCTCGTAGGCACGGACGGTCGTCTTCGAGGCGGTGATCGGGATGCCGTCGGCGAGCCACGCGTGTGCGATCCCCGGCCCGAGGTCCGGGTCGAGCCGGTCCGCGGTCGCGACCTCGCCCCGGAAGAAGTCGTCGAGCGAGCGCTTCAGCAGCCCCTTCCCGTCGAGTTCGGAGGCCGACGGCGGGTAGATCAGGCTCATCGCGTCGAGCAGGTGCGGAAGCGCACGCGCGTGGGAGGGCTCCGGGGCCACGTACGTCGAGAGCTGCCACTCCGGGAGCCGCCCCCCGAGCCCGTCGAGCGGCCCCCTGAGGACCGCCGCGAGCCGGCCGGCCATCGGCCGCCCGGCGTACGCCTCGAAGTCGAGCCCGGGAACGCCGGCGTCGGGCGCGTCGTCGCGCCGGGCCAGACAGTCGAGGTGGAACACCGAGCGGAGCAGCCGTGCGGCGCGGCCCGCGAGTCCGTCGTCGGCCGGGAGCCGACGGTCCACGTCCGGGGGGGCCGTGAGCCGGGGCGCCGTCGCGTCCTCGTCGACGGTCACCGTCGCGCCGAGGTAGTACGCCAGCGGTGCCGTCGCGTACAGGGCACCGTAGTTCGCCGGCACCCGGAGCCCGATGCCGGTTTTCGGGGTCCGCTCGGCGACCGACCCGGGGATCCGCTCCTCGCCGAACCGCACCGGCGGCGGGTGCCCCCGGTTCGACGGGTCGGACCGCTCGGGCCCCGTGGACGGGCAGGCCGACGCGGCGTGGGTTATCGCCGTCGCCACGCCCGATGGCGAGAGCGGCACCCGTACCGCCGGAGGGACGGGACCGCGTTCCCCCTCGGGGGTCCCACCGACTACGTGCCCGCGAGCGCCGGTTCCGTCCTCGACCGACTTCACCATTCGTCGTTCGGTTAACGCTTCTGTGTCATATAGCTACGGTCGGTTCCGCGCCCCGAACGGGTCGGGTAGGTCCCGACGCGGGACCGGGCGACCGAGGCCCGACTTGCCGCGGACGGGTAGATACTTCAGCCGCCGGGCCCGATCCGTCCCCATGTACGACCGCGTCAGGGGAGCCGACCCTGCGGTGGCGGATGCGCTCGCGGACGAGCTCGACAGACAGCGCGGCACGCTCGCGATGATCGCAAGCGAGAACCACGTCAGCCCCGCCGTCCTCGAGGCGCAGGGGTCGGCGCTCACCAACAAGTACGCCGAGGGCTACCCCGGCGAGCGCTACTACGCCGGCTGCGAGAACGCCGACACCGTCGAGGAGCTGGCCATCGAGCGCGCGAAGGAGCTCTGGGGCGCCGAGCACGTCAACGTCCAGCCACACTCCGGCACGCAGGCGAACATGGGGGTCTACCTCGCGATGCTCGAGCCCGGGGACCGCATCCTCTCGCTGGACCTGACCCACGGCGGCCACCTCTCGCACGGCCACCCCGCGAACTTCGCCGGCCAGCTGTTCGAGGTCGAGCAGTACGAGGTCGACCCGGAGACGGGCTACATCGACTACGAGGGGCTGGCCGAGACGGCCGAGGCGTTCGACCCCGACATCGTGGTCTCGGGGTACTCCGCATACCCCCGCGAGGTCGAGTGGGAGCGGGTCCAGGACGTCGCCGACTCCGTCGACGCCTACCACCTCGCCGACATCGCGCACATCACGGGGCTGGTCGCCACGGGCGTCCACGACTCGCCGGTCGGCGTCGCCGACTTCGTCACCGGGTCGACCCACAAAACCATCCGGGCCGGCCGCGGCGGCATCATCATGACGGGCGAGGAGCACGCCGACGCGGTCGACGCCGCGGTGTTTCCCGGCGGGCAGGGCGGCCCCCTGATGCACAACATCGCGGGGAAGGCGGTCGGGTTCGAGGAGGCCCTCCAGCCCGAGTTCGCAGAGTACGCCCGGCAGGTCGTCGACAACGCCCGCGCGCTCGGCGAATCGCTCGCGGACCACGGCCTCTCGCTCGTCTCCGGCGGGACCGACACCCACCTCGTGCTCGCCGACCTGCGGGACTCCCACCCCGACCTGACCGGGGGAACCGCCGAGGAGGCCCTGGAGGAGACCGGCATCGTCCTCAACGCGAACACGGTCCCCGGCGAGACCCGTTCGGCGTTCGATCCCTCGGGTATCCGGGCCGGCACCGCGGGACTCACCACCCGCGGGATGGAGGAGGACGCGCTCCGACACGTCGGCGACCTGATCTACCGGGTCGTCGACGACCACGACGACCCCGCCGTGCTCGAGGCCGTGAGCGAGGAGGTCGACGCGCTCTGTGCGGACTACCCGCTGTACGAGGACCTCTGATACGGTCGTGCGTACTCTTTTACCGATGATCGCCGACCCCGTCCGGGTTGATCGCCGGTACATCGTTACGTACGACCGTATGAGCGGGCGACCGTAGCGACCCGCCGGCGAACCCCCGGGTCACCGGACGGGAACCGTCCGCACGGGACGTCCGCCGCCGGACGGGCTGCCGGAACACGAACTTCCTCTCGACCGACACGAATCGGAACCGGATCGTCCCCCGTGCCGGATTCCACGACCGTTCGGTCTCCCGACGGGTCGTGGTCCCGGGGGGCTCTCGCGGACGTCGTCTCTCGTGTCGTACCAGTCGTCCGGGGTTCACCGGGGTTCGGGGGTATCCCGACCGCCGACACGACCCCGAAGCACGTATTCCGGAGTCCCACCTCGGATCCGTCATGCGCCGACGTGCCCTGCTCCGTGCCGGCGTCGTCCTCCCGATCGCCGCGCTCGCGGGATGTACCGGATCGCCCGATGACTCCCCGTCCCCGACGGCCGGGGCGGACGCTGGCGGCGACGGCGGGACCGACGCGCCGACGGCCACTCCCGCGCCGACCGACGCCGGCGGTGGGGGTGGGTCCCCGACGCCCGCGGACGGCTCCCCGGGAACCCCGACGGGGACGCCCGCGCTCGACCTCAGGGAAGCGAACGTCACCGACGTCGCCGTCTCCGGGTCGGGCGGCCAGGTCGAGTTCGACGTCACGCTCTACCACGACGACGACGGCGAGGACGGCTACGCGAACTGGTGGCAGGTCGAGCGGCTCGACGGGACGCGGCTCGGCCGCCGCGACCTGCTCCACGCCCACGGCACCCGCGAGTTCACCCGCTCGGCGACCGTCGAGGTCCCGGCGGAGGTCTCCTGTGTCGTCGTCAGGGGCCACGACCAGACACACGAGTACGGCGGGCGGACCGCACTCGTGAACCTCGACTCCGGCGCTGCCCGGTTCGTAGAGCAGGGTTCCGACCCGCGGACGTTCTCGGCGGCGGACTGTCCCTGACTCTCCCCGGCGAGGGCCGTCGTCGTCCCTGCCGACTCACCCCGGCGAGCGGCGTATCCGGCCCGACTCGACCCACGACTCGTAGGTCTCAACGAGGCCGCGCGAGTCGCGGAACCGGAGGAACGCGTGCGGGAACCCGCCGGGGAGCATCACGTCGAGCGTCCGGAGCGGTTCGTCCTCGAGGCCGCCGTCGGCCCGGCGCTCGGTCCGCAGCGGCTCGAATTCCACCCCGAACGAGGGGGTGTGGCCGGCCTGGTGGACCCGGACGATCCGGGGGCAGTTCGGACAGACGTACACGTCGTCCGGGGTCGAGGCCGCCAACCTGACCGGGGCGACCGGGGGCAGTTCGGACAGACGTACACGTCGTCCCCGAGGGTGTACCCGCGGAGGTAGTCGGTGTCCACCCAGACGAGAAGCCCCCGCCAGAACGACCCGTGTTCGGGGTGATCGCCGCTCGCCGGCCCGTGGTGGGCGTCGAACCCGCGGACGTAGTCGTACCAGTTCCGGACGTGCTCGATCACGTCGGCATCCTGCTGTTCGGCCCCGTTCGTCTCGAGGGGGTCCCGGAACGGCGCGAGGAGGGCGTGCCACAGGTGCATCCCGGCGAGGACCGCCAGCGCGAGGACCAAGCGGGCGCGTCGCATGACCGGGAGTGCCATGCCCACGATTTGAGTATCTTGTGTGCGTACGGCCGGCGTGCGCGTCCTCCCGTTCACCGCCGAGGAGCCGCTCTACCTGCCGCGGTACGTCGAGCCGATACTCGCGGCCCACGGCGACGTCGTCGAGGGGGTGGTCCTCGCGGGTCCGAAGCGCCCGGCCCGGGAACAGGCCCGTCGGCAGTACGCCATGTACGGGCCACGGGCCGGCGCGCGGATGGCCGCCCGCTACGCGAGAGGGCGACTCCTCGACACCCTGCCGGCGGGGCTCCAGCGGTCGCTGACGGGACGGTATCACTCGGTAGCGACCGCGGCCCGGGCGCACGACGTCCGACCACTGGCGGTCGAGGACCTGTCCGATCCGGCGTTCCTCGACCGAGTGCGCGAGATCGACCCCGACGTGCTCCTGTCGGTGGTCTGTGGTCAGCGTGTCCCCGGACCCGTCCTCGAGGTGCCGGAGTGGGCGATCAACGTTCACGGCTCGCTCCTCCCGAACTACCGCGGCCGGGCGACGGCGTTCTGGCCGCTCTACCACGGCGAGGAGCGTTCGGGAGTCACGGCCCATCTGATGACGCCCGAACTCGATGCGGGCCCGATCGTCGAACGACGGTCGTTCCCGCTCCGAGAGAGCGACACCGTCGACGACGTGATGGAACGGGTCGTCGGGACGGGTGCGGACCTCGCGGTCGACCTGCTCTCGGACCTCCGGGCCGGCGAGACCCTCGACACCGAGCCGAATCCGACCGGCCCGGAGGACTACTACTCGCTCCCGACCGCGGCCGAACGGCGCGAGTTCCGCCGCCACGGCGGCCGGTTCCTCTGAGGGGCTCCCGGGACGTTCCGCGTCGTTCTTTAGCCTCGCCCTCCCCCGGTCGGTGATGAGCGAACCGAACGTCCCCCCCATCCCGCACGGTAGTGTGAACGGGCCCGCTGTGCTCGGGGGTCGCTGAGATGCCGGACACCATCGAGGACGGCGGCGAGCCGGCGTTCGCCCCCGCGACCGGGCCGGACCCCCGAGAGCTCGTGACCCGCGAGGGCGTCCGGTTCCGGGCGAAGGTCCGCGAGCCGGACGCGGAGGCGTTCGAGGCCGCGCGGGACCGCATCGAGGCTGGACTCGACTGGGGGGTCGGGGCGATCGTCGAGCGCGGGGGGAAGCTGCTGCTCGTCCGGCAGGGCGGGCGGTGGATGCTCCCCGGGGGCGAAGTCGAGCCCGGGGAGAGCCACGCGGAGGCGCTGGTCCGGGAACTCGACGAGGAGACTGGGCTGGCGGTCGATCCGGGACCGCTCCGTGCGGTCGTCGAGAACCGCTATGTCCGTGGCGAGCAGACAGTCGGCTTCCACTTCGCGCTCTACGAGGCACGGACCGGCTCCCGGGACCTCACCGACGACCCGGGGCTGGCGGAGGAGGAAATCGAATCGGTCGGGTGGTTCGAGACTCTCCCGGAGGACACGCTCGATCGTGACCTGCTCGTGGCTTTCCGGAACTAGCAGCGAGGCGCTCTCACTGCCAGCGAGTAGTGTTTCGCGCCACCGGCCGGGGGTCCCGTAGCTTCAAGTACCGGAACGGGACCACCTACCCCGTGACCTGACCGTCGCCACGGGGCGGGTCGCGGGAACGCGGTGGATCGTCCCGTGCGAGCGGCTACCACCGCCTGCAAGCCACCCGGAACGCCCCACGCTATCGACCGGCTCCGGTCGGACCCGGTCCTGGCGGCCGGGCTTCGGGCACTCGGTCGACCGGACCGGTCAGGGGAGGCGGTCGAGCCGGTCCCGGGCCTCGAGGAGCGCCGACTCGTCGTCCTCGCGGACGTAGGTGCCGACGCCCCGGGCGATCCTGACCAGCAGTTCCGACTCCGCGACGGGCACGTCACCGTCGAGCGCCTCGACGCGCTTCAGGTGGCTATCCAGCGGGCCGAGCACGTCGGTCGCCATCCGATCGGGGTACCCGTCGAGGTACGTCCGGAGGTCGCTCCGGTACGCCGAGACCGCCCGCGCGTAGGCCAGCCCCCGGGCCGACCGGAGCGAGTCGGGCACCTCGTCGGTCGGCGGCCGCTCGCCGTGATCGGCGCCCCGCAGCAGCGAGAGGAAGTAGGACTCCTCGTCGTCCTCGAGGCTCATCGACCGCTCGATCCGGCCGGCGATGTGCCGGAGCTCCACGGCCGCGAGGTACGTATCGCCCAGCGGCTGGAGGTCGCCGGCGTCCACGAAGCCGAACCCGCGGACGTACCCCCGGCAGGCCTCGGCAGCCGCCCCGGCGACCTGCCGGACGCTCTCCCCTGCCTCCAGACGGTTCCTGGCCCCGGTCAGGTCCAGGCTGGACGGCGTCGCCGTGTGGAGCCGCCGCTCGCCGTCGACCCCCACGCTCCGGAGGTTTCCACAGGAAGGACACTCGACGCTCCCTGTCTCGTAGTAGGACCACCGCGTCCCACAGTTCCGGCACTCGCGCTGGCCGCGGATTCGCATCGGCGGCGACTACGGCTCGTCCCGGCAAAAACGGCGGGGGTACGTGCGGACGCCTCCTCGGGTGGATGGTCGGTCCCCGGGGGCCGTCGACTCCCTCCGGACGGCGAGTTCGTCGAGGACAGACGGTAGGGCTCGAACGGGGCCTCGGATGCCGGCTTCTCGTGGACGTCGAACAGGGGGATCCGGACGCGGTCGGATTCCGGGAGCGTCTCCGTGGCCATTCACTCGCCGGTGGCGGTTCGGGCCGTCACTCGGCAGTCGCGCTCCGCCGCTCAGTCCGTGGCGGTCGCCGTCCCGGTGCCGGCCTCGTCGTACTTCTCCCGGAACTCCGCGACGAGCTGCCCCACCTTCGCGTACCAGTCGTTGAGCATCCGCTGCATGTCGTCGGCCACTCGGTCCGGGTCCGCCGGACGGTAGACGTGGTAGTAGCCCCCGTGGTCGTAGTTGACCTGCTCCTTCCGGACGAACCCGGTCCGGAGCAGCCGCTGTATGGAGCGGTAGGCCGTCGAGCGCTCGCGAGAGACCTTCGCTGCGATTTCATCGACGGTCAGCGGATCATCGCTCTCGGCAAGGACCTGAAAGACCTCTTTGTCGAGTTCTTTGAATCCGTGAAAACATTCCAAGAGACCTTCACATTGCATGTCCTCTCGGAGCATCTCATTCATCGATCTGGCCATTCTAGTCTCCTCTACTAACTCGTGGCACAAAAGAATTGTGAGAATAGCGCAATACTATACAC
>PXRQ01000113.1 GCA_003022005.1 Halobacteriales archaeon QS_5_70_15 | reverse complement strand
GACCGACGGCATCGAGGCGATATAAGGTCCTTTAATTGTACAGTGTGGTATTATTCCGTCAGTCTTATCGGGCCGCTGCCCGACCCAACGGCCATGTCCGAGGAAGCGAACCCGTTCGAGTCCCTGCAGGAGCAGATCGACGACGCCGCGGCGTACGTCGACGTTCGGCTGGACGTCCTCGAGCGGTTCAAGCACCCCGAGCGAGTCCTCGAGACGAACCTGACCGTCGAGATGGACGACGGCTCGCTCTCGGTGTTCGAGGCGTTCCGGTCGCAGTTCAACGGCGACCGCGGCCCCTACAAGGGCGGGATCCGGTACCACCCCGGCGTCACCCGCGACGAGGTGAAGGCCCTCTCCGGGTGGATGGTCTACAAGTGCGCCGTCGTCGACATCCCCTACGGCGGCGGGAAGGGCGGCATAGTGGTCGAACCCCGCGACCTCTCGATGGACGAACTCGAGCGGCTCACCCGCTCGTTCGCCAAGGAGCTCCGCCCGGTCGTCGGCGAGGACCGCGACATTCCCGCGCCGGACGTCAACACCGGCCAGCGGGAGATGAACTGGATCAAGGACACCTACGAGACGCTCGAGAACACCACGGCTCCCGGCGTGATCACCGGGAAGGCCATCGAGTCCGGCGGGAGCGAGGGCCGCGTCGAGGCCACGGGGCGGAGCGTCATGCTCACCGCCCGCGAGGCGTTCGAGTATCTGGGCAGGGACATCGAGAGCGCAACCGTCGCGGTGCAGGGCTACGGCAACGCCGGTTCGATCGCTGCCCGGCTCGTCGAGTCGGAACTCGGCGCGAACGTCGTCGCCGTCTCGGACTCCTCCGGCGCCGTCTACAACCCCGACGGCCTCGACGCCGCCGACGTCCGGACGCACAAGGACGAGACCGGCGCCGTCACGGGCTACCCGGGGGCGAGCGAGGAGCTCACCAACGACGAACTGCTGACGATGGACGTCGACCTCCTGATCCCCGCGGCGCTCGAGAACGCCATCGACGGCGACCTCGCGCGGGAGGCGAGCGCGGACGTGATCGTCGAGGCCGCGAACGGGCCGCTCACCCCCGACGCCGACGACGTGCTCACCGAGCGGGACGTCCACGTCTTCCCGGACATCCTCGCGAACGCGGGCGGGGTGACCGTCTCCTACTTCGAGTGGGTGCAGAACCGCCAGCGGTTCTACTGGCCCGAGTCCCGCGTGAACGACGAACTCGAGCGCCACATCGTGGACGCGTTCGACGGCCTCACCTCGGCGTACGAGGACGACGAGCTCCCGAACTTCCGGACCGCCGCGTACGTCGTCGCGCTGGAGCGGGTGTACCGCGCGTACTCGGAAGGCGGGACCTGGCCCTGAACCTCGTTTCACCGGGGGTTCCCGCAGCGAGCGAAGCGAGCGAGGAACCCCCCGGTAAAAACCCGTTCATGACGAAAGCGCGCCTCGCTCCCGTCGTGCGCTCGCTTCGCTCGCGCACGGGTCGCTCGACGCGGGTGAGTGTCCGGTGTCCAGCAACACACAGCGACGCTACAGCGTTAGCGTTGCGTGGGATAAGTGGACGCGGAACGGAGGGGACGTGGCGGTGGCGGACGACCGATCGTCGGGTCGGCAGAGAGGACCGAGATCCGGTCACTCCGATGGCAGCATCCCGGGGGACATCGGCTCCGACTCGTCCCGGTACTCCTCGTACAGGGACTCCGCCCACGAGACCACTGCCGGATGTCCGCTCTCCAGGAGGCCCCTGACGATCACGTCCTCCCCGTCGTGGTTCTCGTCACAGAGCCAGACGAGCGCCGTCCGGTCGACGACGCGCATGTTGAGGGGGACGCAACCGTCGTACAGCCACACCCGGTCGGCGATGTCGCCCCGGAGGGCCGCTCGGTCCGGGCCCCCCCGGAGGACGTCGACGAAGCCCCGTTCGATGACCCCCTTGAAGTCGAGTTCTCCCCGCGTGACGCGCCCGCGGAGCGCCTTCATGTACTCCGGGAGCGAGTTCTGCGTGAGTCCGCGGTACTCGTCGGCAGCCCGGAGGAGTTCCGTCCCCCGGTCGAAGTATGCGGTCGGGTTCTCCTCCGTCGGGGTCGTGATCCCCGCGTCCCGGAGGTGGCGGAAGTCGAGCGAGCGGGCCGGCTCCGGGAGCCAGTCGACCGCCTCGCCGAGGTGTCCCATCCCCTGGACCGTCTCCACGTACTCCCGGAACTCCGAGACGTGGACCGGGCAACCCCCGTCTCCTCCTGCAGTTCGCGTCTGGAAGCCGGGCCACCGCCGAGCGCGTCCAGCACCCGGACGCGGTTCGCCGAGTTCGCCAGGAACTGGATCTCCTCTAGCGCGCCCCTCATGCTATCGATAACGCGCCAATCAGTAAAAACCCCCGAGCCGAGCGATCGACGGCTCGTACCGGTCGACTGTGGTGGTTCCGCGAGTCGACGGACGGTCGGCGCCGTCCCACACCCCGGGAAGCCTCCCACGAGGTAAGGCCAACCGGCTGTGGCCCCGAACCTCGCCCGGTGTCACACCCATGGCACAGGCCACAACCGACGCGGAACAGGTCGCGGCCGACTACGTCGAGATGTGGAACGAGCGGGAGTTCGAGCGGATACCGGAGCTCGTCTCGGAGTCGTTCGTCCACGTGGACCCCGACGGGAGCGAGGCACACGGACGCTCCGGTGTGGAGGAGTACATCCGCGGGATCCTGGCGGACTTTCCGGACCTCCACGTGGACGCCACCGAGACGGTCTCCAGCGGCGGGACCGTCATGTACGAGGCGATACTGACCATGACTCACGAGGGCGAGTTCGAGGGCATCCCGCCGACTGGACGGGAACTCGAGATCCGGGAGATGGCCACCGTCGAGGTCGTGGACGGGACGGTCGAGGCACACAGGGTCTACTTCGACAACCGGGAGACGCTGGCACAGCTCGGGGTCCTGGAGGAGTAGGCCGGAATCCCGGGTAGGGCATCCGGCCGGTACGTGCCCGGAGCCGAGCGGCTCGCCGGCCGGCACCCGACACCCGAACCCCTTAAGCGTCCATCGGACGCCCCCCGGGACATGAGCAAGGCCACGGCGAAGGCCCACCCGATCCAGGGGCTCGTGAAGTACCACGGGATGCGCGACCCGGACCTGCGGCTCCCGTACCACGACTCCATCAGCCTCTGTACGGCCCGCTCGCACTCGAAGACGACCGCCGAGTTCGACCCCGACCGGGACGCCGACGAGTACGTCGTCGACGGCGAGGTCGTGGGGGGCCGCGGCGCCGAACGCATCCGGGCGGTCGTGGACCACGTCCGGGGGCTCGCGGGGATCGACGACCGGGTCCGGCTCGAGAGCCTGAACGACTTCCCCACGAACATCGGGTTCGGGTCCTCCTCGTCGGGGTTCGCGGCCGCCGCCGTAGCGCTCTGTGCGGCCGCCGACCTCGGCCTGACCCACCCCGAGATGTCCGCCGTGGCGCGCCGCGGCTCCTCCTCCGCGGCCCGGGCGGTGACGGGCGCGTTCTCGCACCTCCGGACCGGGCTCAACGACCGCGACTGCCGCTCGGAGCGGATCGACGTCCCCGAGGGGTTCGAGGAGGACGTCCGGATCGTCGCCGCGGAGATCCCGGCGTTCAAACACACCGAGGAGGCACACGCCGAGGCCGCCGACTCGCACATGTTCCAGGCACGGCTCGCCCACATCCACGAACAGATCGCGGAGATGCGGGATTCGCTCCAGTCGGCGGACTTCGACCGGGCGTTCGAGACCGCCGAGCACGATTCGCTCTCGCTGGCCGCGACGACGATGACCGGCCCCGCGGGGTGGGTCTACTGGCGGCCCGAGACCCTCGACGTGTTCCAGGCGGTCCGGGACCTCCGGGCGGAGGGCCTCCCGGTCTACTTCTCGGTCGACACCGGCGCCTCGGTCTACGTCAACACCACCCGCGAGCACGTCGACCGTGTCGAGTCGACCGTCGCCGACCTCGGCATCGACACGCGGGTCTGGCGGGTCGGCGGCCCGGCGCGGGTGCTCGGCGGGGACGAGGCCCTGTTCTGAGGCCCGGCCGGGCGGCCGGTCGTGAGACCGCCGGCCTCAGACCTCCAGGTCGGTCCCGCACTCGGTGCAGGTGATCCTCGTGTCCGCGATGTCCGGCATACGCCCCTCGGCTTCGATGGTGAAGACGGTCTCCTCGCCGCAGGTCTCGCAGTCGATTAGCGCCCCGGTCCCCTCCCAGGTGTGCCGGCTCCCGGGAACGCCGATGGCGAGCCCACGGACGACCCCGTCGCTCTCGTTGCGGCCCGTCTGGTAGACGTCGCTCTCTTCGAAGTGGATCGCCTCCATCGGCCCCACTTCGGTGAACGTCGGCTCGTCGCCGGGGCCTTCCTTGGTCTCCCAGGTCGCCGTCCCCTCGAGGACGACGAACAGCTCCTCCTGGTCGGTGTGGACGTGGAGCCCGCCGGAGAACGCGTCGCCGGGCTCGAGTTCGAGATACGTCGTCGCGAAGTCCATCCCCTCGACGTGCCGGGAGATCG
>PXRQ01000112.1 GCA_003022005.1 Halobacteriales archaeon QS_5_70_15 | reverse complement strand
TATCGCAGTGACTGCCCCCCGCATGAGGTACTGCTTCGTCGGCGTTCTGAGATCACACTCGTCCATGATGTAGAATAATAACGATATAGATATTAAACGGGGCTGGATCAATAGCTCGAAACGTGTTGAGACGCCCCATATCGCCAGACGGCGTCCAGATCCACTGAAATCAGCGATACACTCCGCAGACGGCGTCGGCGTTCACCGGAGCATAACGTGTCGGTGTGTCCGGTTGCCATCCCGTCGGGCGCACCTTCCGACGCTATCCGCCTCCGTGGTGGTGTCGCCTCGAGCAGCCCCGGCCGACGGCATCGGGACCGTATCGGCTGCCCGGGCGTCGGGACGAGCGAACCGGTGACTGTGCTCGATACCCGGGGTGTGCTCGGCGGGACCTCGCCTTTGAGATCCATCGGACATCAAAGCCGCTTCGCCGACCCCGCCGGGGGGCCGCCGCTCGGTTCCCACACGATCCGGTGTAGTCCTTTACTGGCGAGCACCCGAGGGGAATCGCGCTGCTGGACACCGGTTTGGGGAGTCCGGCCGCACGGGTCGGCCGTGGGCGGCGGGCGACCGCGGGATCCCGCGTACGGCCGCTGGCGGGATGTTCGGGAAGTCGAATCGGGATCGCTGCGATCGGATCCGTCCCTCCGGCGAGCGGTCCGACGGACGGATCGAGGGGACAGCGCCGCTCGCCGCGTCGCCGGGACCGGGACAGGCTTATCAGTCGAGTTGGCGAACGACCCGCATGGCCCTGACCGCCGAACCCCCGGATCCCCCCGAACTGGAGGCGACGGATCCGAACGAGTACGAGGACACGCAGGTCGATGACGGCACCGATTACAGGCGCGAGGAGATCGAGGAGTATCTCCGGGAGGGGGCGTGGGAGCGGGCGTTCGAGGAGTGGACCGAACACACCGACATGGACGAGTACGAGTTCCGGATAGTGGTCGATCTGGGGCTGATCGAGCGGTTCGACTTCTTCTGGGATTCACACGCGGAACGCGTGGGCTACCACGCCCCCGGCCTCCCGGAGAACTGGAAGGAGCGGGACATCCACCCCGACCTCGATTCCTGGGGAACGGTCTCCGCTATCAACGCCGGGCTGACCGAACTGGGACAGGTGGTCTGTGACGTTCTGAAGGACGTGTACATCGACTGGGAGACGGAGTACGAGGCACCCGACGACCTCCCCGACTTCTGACCGGGCGGGACTGGACCGCGGAGCGACCGCCGATCCGCCTCGCGGTGCTCGAGAGGCCTATCGCGTCTCGACGTCCGGCACACCGGAATGGCCGCCGGCCCTCGACGATCCGACCGGCCGCCCTCGACCGCGCGTTGTCGGCCCCGTCCGAACGACCGCGACCGTTTATACCGCCGGGGGCCGACCCCCCATCATGCCGGAACACCCGCTGAAACAGCGGTTCGTCCTCGACACGTCCGTCTTCCTCACCGACGAGATCCGGCGGGACGAGGAGGACCTCGCGAGCGCGCTCGCCCGCCTGCTCGACCTGATCGCCGAGGCGAAACTCCGGCTCAACATCTCCTGTTACATCCCCCCGTCGGTGTACGAGGAACTCACGGCGATGCTGGACGACCGGGAGGTCCCGCCCGAGACCCGCTCGAAGCTCAACACCTGGCTCATCAAGAAGAACCCCGACCGGTACGGCGTGATGATCCCCGCCGAGCTCGTCTACGAGTACATCGACGAGATGGCCGACCGCGTGAATCGGGGACTCAGGGTCTCGGAGAAGGCCGTCCGGAAGGCCGAGGAGTCCCGGAGCGACGCGGACGAGTCGGGAGGGGACGGCGGCATCACCGCCGTCGACCGCGTCATCTCGGACCTGCGCGAGGAGTACCGCTCGACGCTCCGCCGCGGCGTGCTCGACTCCCGGGAGGACTTCGACCTGCTCATCCTCGCCCGCGAGCTCGACGCCGGCGTCGTCACCGAGGACACCGGCATCATCAACTGGGCGGAGGACTTCGGCCTGCGGTACCTCCGCGGACGGGACTTCCCCACGCTCCTCGACGAGTACCTGAGCGCGAGCGTCGGGAACCGGTACCCGGAGTGACGGGGACGGCTCGAACCGTTTTGTGCGTCGAAGGGTACCACCGGGTATGGTCGACGCCCGCGAGTACCACGAGCGGACGAACCACTCCCCGCGGAGCATCCGCGAGAGCCCCGTCCGGATGGACCCGTCGAACAAGCCCCGGCCGGTCGCACAGTCGGACCCGGTGCCGACGTGCGGGCCGCCCGATCCGGCCCCCGACCCGGACGTCCACACGCTCTGTCACTACGCGACCGGCGTCACGAAGGAGCTGGACCGGGGCGGGCAGACGGTCCGCTTCCGCGCGGCCTCCTGCACGGGGAAGCTCTACCACGTCGACCTCTACGCGGTGACCGACGACCCCGGCGAGTTCGACCCCGGCGTCTACCACTTCGACCCACACACGGGCCGGTTCGACGTGCTCCGGGATGGGGACTTTCGGGGAACGCTCGCCGACGCCGCGGGCGGCCTCCGACGCCGCTCCCCCGCGCTGTACACTCCGACTGACGTCCCGGGCTATGCCGTCGAGATAGTCGTCGCCCCCTCGCGTGCGGTCACGACCTCGTCGTCGCTCGTCGAGGGGCGTCCGCCGGCGCCGTCGGTCCGGAGACTCGTCGACGTCGTCCGGCGTCTGCTCGACGGCGCGCTCGGCGCCGCGAGGAGCGTCCGTATCCCGGACGGTGGGGTCCTTCGACGGCGGGTCGGCCACGGGCTCCAGCGTCTGCTCGACGGCACGCTCGGCGCCGCGCGGTGCGCCGCCGCCCGACGAGCTGCCGCCGCCACCGCCGCCTCCGACACGGCGTGACGCCCGACGGTCGCGCGTCCGGTCACTCAAGGAACCGCCGCTGGAACCGCCCCCACCGCCGCCGTCGGGCGTGTCGTCCGGACCGGCGATACCGGTCGGACGGGAGCCGTCTCGCCCGCTACTGTCTTCGTCGTCCTCATCGCCCCTACCGCCGAATCCGCCGGGAAGTCTCGCCATGTGTCTAGATTTCGACTAAACACTCAAAAACGCCCCGGCCAGGCCGTTATTCGGCCGGTCCGGTACGCGCTCGCCGCCAGAGGATCTTCCCGCCGCGAGCGAGCTGCTGAAAGAGGATCGTGAACAGGTACGCGCCGATGAGCATCCCGGTCAGGCGCGGGATACCCACGCCCGCCTTCTGCGCCGCCGTCATCGCGAAGATCACTACCGCGTATATCTGCGTCCGTCGTGCCACCAGTTCCATGTTTTTGAGTTCTTCCGGTTGATTTGAAAACGGTTCGGCCAGATTCACCGAGTCCGGCCGGCTACGTGCCGGTCTCCCCGGGTCGGGCCCCTGGGGTCGCGTCGACGGGAGCGGCTCCGCACGCCCCTACTGCTCGACATCGGCGTACACCGAGTCCGGCGCGGCGATCCACGCCTCGAGTACCCACCAGTGACTGTCGCCGACGCGGGAGAGTTCCACCTCCTCGGACCCGGACGAGTCGTAGTGCTCGGTGCTGCTCATCGCTCCACCTCGGCGATGTCGCCCTCCTCGAGCGCCCGGGCGACTTCGGCGATGCCCGACGCGAGCGACCGCGCCTCGCGGGGCGTGAGCGACAGAGACATCAGGACCCGTACCCCGGACAGGACGATCACCGTTCGTATCGACGTATGCGGAGCGGTCACGCTGTCTTGTGACGATCGACGCGCGACCGGATTCGCTCGGTTTAAGTGGTTCTGGTGTTAATGGAACCAAGTAGAGGAAGACCGGCGAGCGGCAGCGCTGTCACGGCGCCGTTCAGACCGGCGGGGGCGGAATATTCCTTGCATTGCCACGAGATACGTCGGCCATGCCTCCCGACGAGGACGCCACGGACGCGACGACGACGTGCACGTTCACCGCGAACGAACTCGACCCGGTCGACGCCGAGACGGCCTCGCCCCGGCCGGTCGGCGCGACCATCGAGCGCCGCGGGTCACTCCGGGAGTTCGGTCACGAGTCGGTGAGCGCCCGGAAGTTCGCCACGGTACTCGACCGGGCGCTCCGCGGGGTCCCGACGGCCGCCGGCGTGGACCGCGGCCTGCTCGGCTGCTACTGTCTGGTCCACGCCGTCGACGGGATCGAGCGCGGCGCGTACCGGTACCGTCCCGGCTCGAAGGCCCTGGAGCGGGTGGGCGACACCGACAGGGAGACGGGCGCGGGTTCGCCCGCGGAAACGTCGAGCGGCGGTAGCCGCGAGACCGCGGGTCACCTCGCGCTCGACCAGCCGGTCGTGGGCGACGCCGCCGCGAACGTCTACCTGCTGGCTGACGTCGACCGGGTCGTCGAGCGCCTCGGGAACCGCGGCTACCGGCTGGCACAGCTGGCGGGCGGGATCGCGCTCGGCCGGCTCTACCTCGCCACGTACGCCCACCTCGGCCTCGGCGGCCGCGGGTTCACGTTCTACGACGACCTCGTGATCGAGCACCTCTCGCCGCGGGCCGCGGACCGGTCGCCGATGACGATGTTCGCGCTCGGGAAGGCCAGGAAGTAGCGGCACGGAGAGATCAGCAGGGGGAGGTCTCCACCAGGGGAGACCTCGGTCGGGTGTGAGGCTACGGTCGCCCGCGTCCCCACCGGTGATCCGACCCGTCCTCCCCGACCTCCCGCCGGACCCGTCGCAGGTCGGAGACGTCCCTGTCGTAGCCCAGCCACTTGCTGAGGACCGACGCAGCGAGGAGCATGTACACAGGAAAGAGGACGATCAGCGTGAACCCGACCAGGAGCGGCGTGAACTCGCCGATCCAGTAGAGGAACCCGACCACGGCGAGCGCGACGACGGCGGCCGCGAGGACACCGGTCCTGAACGCACGGTCCGCAGTCGGCCCGGGGGACTTGCTCGCTGGAACCATGAGCGTCGATACTACGGCCCGGAGGACGATAAGCGACCCTGCCGCTCGGCCCGCGGACTCGACGTCGGCCGAGCTGCCGGGACCGATGCGGGCTCGGACGGTACGTCGAACGGTCCGGGGGCTCTCCGACCGGCCGCCGGGTCGGGAACTACACTACGTCCGTGGCGTGGGGGTCGCGCCTCAGGTGGGTGTCACCGATTCCTTGCCGGCCATGGCGGCGAACACCCGTTCGCGGAGTTCGTCGACCGAGACGCCATCGCTCGGGCCGATGCCGCCGAGGTGGTCGACCGAGAGCTGGCCGCCGCCCATCCGGGCGTGGCCGCCGGCGTCCGCCATCGGGATGTCCTCGACGACCCGACCGAGGCACTCGCCCATGTGGACGCGGTCGTCGCGCGACCGGCCGGAGATGTGGAGCGTCCCGTCCGACTCGCCCCCGACGACCACCGCGGACACCCCCTCGAGGCGGAGGAGTTCGTCGGCGGCCTGCCCGAGCGCGTCGACGTTCGAGACCGGGCCGACGAACGAGCAGACGAACGAGCCGTTCTTGCGCCGGTTGGTGGCGGCGCGGGCCTTCACGTCGAGCACCTCCGAGCCGACCGGTGGGTTGGCGATGCGCTCGAGCGCCTCCGGGTTCGTCGCCGGGAAGAGGAACGCCGCGGCCTCGAAGTCGGCGTCCGTACAGCCCCGTGAGAAGTTCGTCGTGTCCGACTGGATGCCGTAGAGCAGGGCCGTTGCGAGGTCCTCGGGCAGCCGTCGGTCGGCCGTCTCGTCCGTCCGCCACCCGAGGTCGCGGAGGTACTCCGTGACGATGGCCGCGCAGGCGCCGTACTCCGGGCGGACGTCGGTGAACGCCTCGCCCGTCCCCTCCCCCGGATGGTGATCCACGACGGCGTACGGCGTGAGCCCGCCCGCGCCGGCGAACCCCCGGGGCTCGTTGTGGTCGACGAGGACGACGTGGTCGGCAGCCAGCCCCTCGCCGGCCGAGAGGTGCTTCATGTCGAGGCCGAGTACGGTCTGCATCGCGCGGTTCTCCTCGTGCCGGATCTCCCCGGGGTACTGGATGGTCGCCTCGGTCCCGGCGAGGGTGGCGATCTGCCCCACCGTCAGCGCGCTCGCCATCGCGTCCGGGTCCGGGTTCGGGTGCGTGAGGACGACCACCTCGTCGACCCTGCCGAGCGCGCGCACCAGCCGGTCGACCGCCGCCCGCCGGTACAGCCGCAGCGCGGCGTAGCCGACGACGACCACGAGCGCAGCGACGCCCACGGCGAGCGCGGCGTGCTCCGGGCGCGACTGCGCCGCCTCGGCGAGACCGCCGAGCTGCCGGACGACGGGCTCGACGGCCCCGGTGTCGAGGGACATGTGCGGCGGGATTTGGATTCGAACGAAAAGTACTTTCCCCTGGATCTAGCTGTCGTACCGGTCGCCGAATACCCCACTCAGCGACCGACAGAGCCACGTTCGCCGGCTCTGTACGCTTCGATGGCCGACCGATAGCCCTCCCGGAAGGTCGGGTACGCGAACCCGTAACCCAGCGACCGGAGCAGGTCGTTCGAGCAGCGCTTGCTCGTCAGGACCCGCCGCTCGACGGCATCCGAGAGGTCGCCCGCCTCGAGTCGCTCGGCCTTCGTCCGCTTCGGAGGGGGCTCGACCCCGCACGCGTCGGCCAGCCAGTCCGCGAACGCGTGTTTCTCCACGGGTTCGTCGTCGACCGCCAGCAGCACCTCCTCGTCGACCCCCCTCTCGAGCACGAACCGGACGGCGTCGGCGGCGTCGTCACGGTGGACCATGTTCAGGTAGCCGGCCGTGACCGGCCCCTCGAGGTAGCGGTCCAGCCGGTAGCGGTCCGGACCGTAGAGCCCGGCGAACCGGACGACCTGCCCCTCGATGCCCCGCTCGGGGAACGCCTCGCGGGCGACCCGTTCGGCCTCGACCAGCACCTCGGTCTTCTCAGTCGTCGGGTCCAGGGGGGTCCCCTCGTCGACCCAGTCCCCGCCGTGGTCGCCGTAGACCCCCGTGCTGGAGGTGTAGACGTACCGCTCCGGCGGGACCCGGCGGCCGGCGAACGCCTCGAGCACCGCGCGTTGCCCCTCGACGTACACCTCGCGGGCCGCCTCGGCACCCCGACCGCCCGACGAAGCGACGAACACCAGCCAGTCCGCGTCCGGCACCCGCGCGAGGTCGTCCGGATCGGTCACGTCCGCGCGGACGGCCTCGAACCCGGCGTCCTCGATGGCCGCACACCCGGCCTCCGAGCGGCGGACCCCGATCACGTCGTGGTCGTCACGGAGCCCCCGACCGAGCTCGAGTCCGACGTAACCACAGCCGAGTATCACGACCCGCATCCTCACCCCTCCGACTGGAGGTACCGGTGGACGTCGGCGAACTCCCGGAGCGTCATCGGGAAGCGCCCCTCCACCTTCGCCTGGAGCTCGCGCGCCTCGATGTCGCCGTCGACCCCGCGGGCGAGCGCCTCCACGTCGACCACCGCGTTGGTCATCCCCATCAGGAGGGCGTCCCGGTCGAGCGCGACGATGGTGTCGGCGTCCTCGTCGACCTCGGCATCGAGCGCGAGCAGCGCCGCCGCCTCCTCGAGCGCGAGTTCGGGGCTCTCGCCCGCCAGCAGGGCGTCGACCGTCCCCCGGTCGACGCCGGAGCGCTCGCTCGCCTCGGCCGCACCCACGCGCTCGACGGTGTCGATCAGTAGCGCCTCGTACCGCTCGTACAGTTCGTCCGCGGAGTGCCCCCCGGGGTCGTCGACGGCGTCGTGGAACATGGCCGGGTGTAGGGGTGGGCGATTTAAGTCCGTGCGGTCTCGGCGCCGGACGCTCCCCCCGTCTCCGGGACCCGGCCCTCCCCGACGCACGGTGCCGTGTGGCGTACTGTCCGGACATGGAGGGGTCGTGGATGCTCGGGACGATACGGACGGTTGTAGTCCTCTGACGGCGACCGGGGGTCCGGTCCTGACGATCCCCGGTAAATCGCTACAACCGTCGCACGGATCGCCACGGGATCGTACGTGGCTTCCCGTTTCTGCGCTGTGACTTCCGGACACGCGCCGGAATCAGGCCGTGGAAGTGTCGGTTCGTGGTACTGTCGAACGGACCCACGCGGACACCGTCGCCGCCACGAGCCAGCGATGTCCCCGGAGAGCGTACGTCCGACAGTACGAGTCCCCGAGCTACGCCAGTTGGAGGACGTTCCTCTTCGACGTGGCGTGGAGGTCACGACCGATCTCGTATCCGTGTGTCCCCGCGAGGGTGACGTAGCCGGAGTATCCACCCGGGTCCTCGTGCGCCGGGACGACGTGCTGGGGTTGAACCGCATCCAGCATCCCACGGCTGGGCTGTCCGTCGGGCCCGTACTCCTCGCGTCTCCGATCCAGTCCGGGCAACCACTACGAAATCCACTTCCGACTCGGATAGATGCGTTTCGTGAGGATCGGGAGAGACGTTCCACGCTCGGGACATTCGAGCATCCTCGGCCCGTATCCCCGGACGGGGATTTCACGGTGGTTTTATGATGGGAGCGATTCCGTCCGGACAGGTGCGCTCCCTGTGAGTACTGGGACCGGTCTGATCCCACTGGTCGTGACCATTCTGGGGCTGGGTGTCGCCGCCCAGGTGTTGGCCGACCGGCTGGAGATCCCGAGCGTACTCTTTCTGATCCTCGCCGGCATTCTCGTCGGCCCTGAGGGGTTCGACATCGTCGGCCTGGCGGCGTTCGGCGGTCCGGAACCGCTCTCGGCCATCGTGGGCCTCTCGGTCGCGATCATCATCTTCGAGGGCGCGTTCCACCTGAAGCTCTCGAAGCTGCGGCAGACCCCTCGGGAGGCGTTTCGGCTGGTCACCCTCGGCGCGGGGATCGCCCTCCTCGGGACGGCGGTCGCCGTTCGACTAGCACTGGGTGCGTCCTGGGAACTGTCCTTCCTCGTCGGCTCGTTGCTCATCGCGACCGGTCCGACCGTCATCACACCCATCCTGGAGGTCGTCCCGGTTCGGGACCGGGTCGCCGCGGCACTCGAGACCGAGGGGATCGTCAACGACGTCACGGCGGCGATCCTGGCGGTCGCCATCTTCGAGGTCGTCGTCGGCAGCGGGACACAGCTCCAGTTGCTGGTGACCTCCTTCATCTCCCGGCTCGGTGTCGGGCTTCTCGTCGGTATCGCGACCGCCGGCATCCTGTGGTATCTGCTCGATCACGTCGATCTCTCGCCGTCGAAAGCCGTGCGGAACTCGCGGTTGATCGTCCTCATCGGCGCGATCGCGACGTACGGCATCGCTGAAGGACTCGCTTCCGAGGCAGGGATCGCTGCGGTCGCGACGGCGGGTATTCTGCTCGGCAACCTCGACATCCCCTACGAGGACGAGATCGCGGCGTTCAAGGGCGACATCACGCTGGTCGTGCTCTCGTTCGTGTTCATCTCGCTCGCGACGCTGCTCTCGTTCGAGGACCTCCTGTCGCTCGGCCTCGGTGGCTTGCTGGTCGTCGTCGCCGTCGTGGCGGTGATTCGCCCCGTCGCCGTGCTGCTCTGTACGTCCGGGGACCGGTTCCTGTTCCGCGAACAGCTCTTCATGAGTGCGGTCGGCCCGCGGGGGATCATTCCGGCGAGCGTGGCGACGCTGTTCGCGCTCGAACTCCGCTCGTCGAACCCGGGGGCTGCGACGGTCCTCGTGGGGACGGTGTTTCTGGTTATCCTGACGACGGTGGTCCTTCAGGGTGGATTCGCCCGTCACATCGCACAAACACTCAACGTACTCCCAATGCGTGTCATCATCGTTGGCGCCGGTCGCGTCGGTCGCGGCCTCGCCGAACGGCTGGAGGATCGTGGCGAAAACGTCATTCTCATCGACAAGAGTCAGGAGCAGGTCGAACGGGCCCGCAATCTCGGCTTCACGGTCCACCACGGGGACGGGGCCGACGTCGACGTGCTCCGGTCCGCCGGGGCCGAGAACGCGAAGATCGTCGCGGCGGCGACCGGCGACGACGATTCGAACCTGCTCGTCGCCCAGCTCACGAACTCGAACTTCGATGTCGACACCGTGATCGCCCGGGTGAACACGCCCGGTAACGCCTCGGCGTTCGAGGAGCTGGGCGTCCGGGCGATCGCAGCCGACGAGTCGATCGCCCAGTCGATGGACAACGCCGTCGAGCGACCGGCGCTTTCAGAGTGGATGACCGAACTCGGTCGCTCGGGCGACGTCCAAGAGATCGAGGTCACCGCCGACACCCTGGTCGGAATGCGGATCGATGACCTCGATACCGAGCTTCCGGACGGCGTACTCGTCGCGCTCGTGAGCCGCGACGGCGAGTCACAGATTCCCGAGCCGGGGCTCACGCTCCGGCGCGGCGATCATCTCACGTTCGTCGGGCGTCGGGATGCCGTCCGCGAGGCGATCGAGCGCTGTCATCCCGAACTCCACGGCTGAGACGGTCGATGATTCCACCCTATTCGCTCGCGCTACCGTTCCGAACACGACCGCGTCCGAACGAGCCCGACGACGCGACCGGCACTCTCGACGACGAACTCATACTGTCGGACATAAGCCCATGAACGACATCGCCCTACCGTGGTGGCGATGATGTTCGGGTAGTTATGTCCGACAGTATCAACCCGCCGGGTACGAACCCGCCCACGGCCGCACCCGCTCGAGGGCCGCGGCAGCGGACACGACGGTCTCGTCCTCGAGTCGTCGGCCGACGACCTGGAGGCCGACCGGAAGCCCCTCGGCGCGTCCCGCGGGGACGGCCGCGATCGGGTTCCCGGTCAGGTTGAACGGCCAGGTCAGGGCCCACCCGTGCAGGGGATCGACCGGGACGCCGCCGATCTCGCTCGGCTTCGTCCCCGTGTCGAACGGGAGCAGCCCCGTCGTCGGCGCGACGAGGAGGTCGTACCCGGAGAGGGCGTCCCGCACCGCGTCGCGGGCCTCGGTCCGGGCGCGCTCGGCGCGGCGGACGTCCAGCGCGTCGAGTTCCAGGGCCTTCTCCACCCGGGAGACGACCTCCTCGGTGACGTCCTCGCGACGCTCGAGGAGGTCGATCCCGTGGTCGCGGCGGAAGTCGTCGTACATTCCGCCGTAGCGGTCCTGCAGGAGGACCTCGAGCGCGTCGTGGGGCGTCTCCCAGTCCTCGAACACGCCGTCGATGCGCTCGACGGTCGCCCCCGTCCGCCGGAGGTCCTCGACCGCCTCCTCGACGACGCCCTCGACGGGCGGGGCCACCTCACAGACCCCGAGATCCGGGCTGTACGCGACCTCGAGGCCGTCGATCCCGCGACGGGTGGCCTCGCGGTACGTGCCGTCCCTCGCGGGGAGACTGAACGGGTCGCCGTCGTCCGGTCCGCTCATGACGTCGAGCAGCAGCGCGGCGTCCCCGACCGCCCGTGCCATCGGGCCGACGAAGGTGTAGGGGTGGGTGTCGACGAACCCGTCCGGGCGCGAGGCGATCGGCACGCGGCCGAAGTCGGCCATCACGCTGACGGTGCCGGCTCCCGGTCGCGAGCGGCGTCAGCCCCGCCGCGAGCGCCGCCGCACTCCCGCCCGAGGAGCCGCCCGCCGTTCTCGTGGGGTCCCACGGGTTGCTCGTCGTCCCGTGGAGGAGGTTCGTCGTCATGGGTTTCCGCCCGAACTCCGGCGTGTTCGTCTTCCCGATGACGATCGCGCCGGCGTCCTTCAGCCGCTCGACGACCACGGCGTCCTCCTCGGGGACGAAGTCGGCGAAGAGCTTCGAGCCGAAGGTCGTCGGCACGCCCGCGACGTGCGTGAGGTCCTTGACGGCGACCGGCACGCCGTGGAGCGGTCCGACGTCCTCGCCCGCCCGGAGCGCTCGTTCGGCCGCCGCCGCCGCGGTGCGAGCCGTCTCGTCACAGACGGTCACGTACGCGTTGATCTCCTCGTCCCGTCGCTCGATGCGGTCGAGGAAGTACGCCACGACGTCTACCAGGGACAGGTCGCCCCGGCGGATCCGGGCCGCGAGCTCGGTCGCCGGCGTGTACGCGAGGTCCATACGGGCGAGAGCACTGGATGCTAACAAGTATCTTGCTGATCGGAGGGGAAATCTCGAGGGAGTTCCACGTCCCCGGGAGGACTCGTCGGGGCCGGTGTCGCCGTCGGTGCCGATGTCGCCGTCGGTGCCGATGTCGCCGTCGGTGCCGATGTCGCCGTCGGTGTCGTTCCCGAGCCGACGAGGAGCCGGAACGGGTCGCGGTCGGCCCCTCTCGGCGTGGTACTACCGCCCGGCGGCCTCCTCCGCCTCCGCCCGCTCGGCCATCATCGAGGCGGCCGTCCCGGCCCAGTCACCCCAGACGAACCCCGCGGCGGCGACGGCGGCCCAGCAGACGTACGAGAGGACGGTCCCGACGTAGACCCCGAGCAGCCCGTAGCCGAGGGGGACCGCGAGGAGATAGGAGACACCGAGCAGGAAGACGAACGCGCCGAGAAGGCGGGCGTAGAACGGCGTCCGGGTGTCGCCGGCGCCGCGCAGGGCGCCGGAGAGGGGGAAGAAGACGCCGAACGCGAGCATCGAGACGCCGAAGACGCGGGTGAACTGCACCGCGAGGTCGGACGTGGCCGGGTCGTCGGTGAACACGCTCACGAGGGGTCCGGCACCGACGAACAGGAGGACGCCGGCGGCGCCGAGGACGGCGACGCCGAACCCGAGGATCGCCGTCGCGGCGTACCGCGCGTCGTCGGGGTCGCCCCGGCCCAGCCGCTGACCCACGATGATGCTCGTCACCGTGGAGAGCGACCGGTAGATCGGTCCCGTGAGCTGCTGGTAGATCCGCCGGCCGATGTGGTAGGCGGCGACCGCCTCGGTGCCGAACACGAGCAGCAGGGCGTTGAACGGGAAGTTCGCGAGCGAGGTGCTCATGCCCTCGGCGAACGTGGGCGTGCTCACCCGGACGAGCTGGCGGGTGACGACCGGGTCCCGCGGCCGGGTGAGCGAGACGGGCGTCCACGGGCTCCTCATCGCGGCCGTGATGACCGCCGCCTCGACCAGCCGGCTGATGCCGGTGGCGAGGCCGACGCCGACGATACCGAGCCGCGGCGCCGGGCCGAACCCGAGCCCCAGACTCACCGTCAGCAGTACGTTCAGCGCGTTGGCACCCCCGTTGACGCTCATCGGCGTCCGCGTGTCGCCGGCCCCCTGGAGCGAGCGGGCGCCGACGAGCCCGACGATGCGGAACGGGGCCGCCGCGAAGACGATCAGGAGGTAGGTCCCGCCGAGCCGGACGACCTCGGGCTCGGCGCCCAGGAGGCCGATCAGCGCGTCGCTGAACAGGAGGCCGACGGCGACGAGCGGCAGGCCACAGAGCACGCCGATGAGCACCGCCTGCGTGACCGCGCGATCGCGGCTCAGGTCCGCTTCCCGGCCGGTGTCCTGGCTCGAGAGCGCGATGGCGCCCGCGCCGAGCCCGAGGCCGACCCGGAGCGGGACCTGCGCGTAGAGGTCCGCGAGCCCGATGGCGGCGACGGCCGCCGGCGAGAACAGCCCGGTAACCACGATGTCGACGGTCCGCATCAGTGTGGTGAGCGTCTGCTGGACGGCGATGGGCCACCCCAGGCCGATCATCCGGCCGTAGAGCGAGCGGAGCCGGGCCGGCAGTCGGAGCATCCGGTTCCGCCGACGGGACGGGGATTGAAACCATCCCCGAAACCGCCCGCCGACCGGCCGATGCGCCGGGGGTCGTCGACTCGCCTCTCCGGACCGTACGCCCCCGTGGACCCGGGACCCGGTCACCGTGGCGTGCGACGACCCCCTGTGCCGCGGTCGTACCGGCACCGGCGACCGTCCTCGTAGTGGTTCCTCGACCGTGGACCCGTGAGTACGTACCCTACTGATCCTCCTGTTTCATACGGGATAGCTCTCCCGACGCGTGCGGGATGTAGCCCTCGAACGCAGCACGGTGAGATGCTCAGGGGACACAGTGTAATAGTACGTGTTTGCCCTGGGGACTCGACAGAGTGGGTATTTCGAGCCGGTCACTCTTCGAGGTCCGCACTCGACAAGAGTGCGGTCGTGAGGTGAAGATATGGACTAAGTCTCGTACGGAGAGGTGATACATACGCGTATATACGCCACATAGCAGGCTCTTTGTGCGGCTATGATCGAGGTTTGGTATGCCACCGATTGACAAAATACGACTCGATTTCGTCTGTGTCCACAATGCGGGTCGGAGCCAGATGGCAGCCGCTTTCGCAGAGCGCGAGCGCACCGAACGTAATTTCGAGGACGTTATCGAAATTCACTCTGGTGGAACAGACCCGGCTGACGCGGTGCACGAGGAGGTCGTGGAAGCGATGGCCGAGGTCGGGATTGACATCGAAGACAGGACACCGAAATACGTCGCCGACCTCGACACTCTCAAAGACACCGATTATCTGGTCACGATGGGCTGCTCCATCACGAAATTCAATCCCGCACAGTACGGCGTCCAGTCGCACGAATGGGATCTCCGGAATCCCGACGACCAGGATATGCAGACCGTCCGCGAAGTCCGGGATGAAATCGAACGTCGAGTAGAAACCCTCTTCGACGAACTCGACCGACTCGTCGAAGAGGAGCGGGCCAGCACGGATTCCTCAAGCGGGGTAATGACCACGATCCGGGATGTCTTGTCCTTTTAGGTTGGCAGGTAGAGACTCTCAGCGATAGATATTCTCCTACGTGAACCCTCTGCTGAGCTCACGCTCTATCTCTTGCACGCGGTTTCTGTCAGGGTCTGATCTTATCTGCCCACTGCTGGAGTGATGAACTCGCGAAGAGAGGTTTGACACACCGCTAGGTCACTCCGCGGTCCGCCGGACGACGGGGAGCCCGTCGAGCGGCCGGTCGAGCGGGAAGGCGCCGACGGTGTCGACGGTGACCGTCGAACCGGTGGCCGTCGAGCGCCCGGCGAGGTCGGTCGGGTCGACCGCCGGCGGGAGGTCAACCTCGACCGGGTCGGACTCGAAGTTCACCGCGACGAACACCGACTCGGGACCGGAGACGTCGCCGAGGCCGCTCGCGTCGCGGACGAAGCACGTCACCGCCGCGTCGGTCCCCGTCCCGAGCGGGTCCAGCGCGGCGTCCGCGCCGAGCGCGTCGAGGTCGTGGTAGCACTCGATCAGCCGGCGGTAGAACGCCAGGTGTGTCTCGTCGTACCGCCCCCAGTTCACGAACGCGCGCTGGCGGCCCCCCGGGCGGACGTCGGCGTCCGGGTCGATCGCGCCGCCGGGGGTGCGTCCGCGGTCATCGTCAGTCCCGTCGACGGCGTCGGCCCCGTCGGTCCTGTCGTCCCCGCTGGCCCCCTCGGTCCCGTCGCCCCCGTCGCCCTCGTTCTGGACACGCCCCGTCCCGTAGCGGCTGATCGCCCGCTCCGCGCCGTAGTAGACGGTCGGAACGCCGGGCAGGGTGACGGCCGCGGCGAAGGCCGCCCGCTGGAGGCCCATCGCGCGGTCCCACTCCGCGTCGGTGACCTCGTCGTGATCGGGGGCGAGCGGGTCGACCGTCGCGACGTTGAGCAGGCGGTGCTCGTCGTGGTTCTCGATGCTGTTCAGAAGCAGCGAGTGGTCGGGATGCCCCCGGTTCCGGCGGTCCAGCACCGTCTCGACGAGCGAGTCGGGGTGCGAGCGTGAACGTGAGTGGGACTCCCCGCGGTCGTCGGGATCCCGGGCGCGTTCGGGTGCGTCGCGGCGGTCCGACAGCCCCCGCACGAGGTCCTGTGCGGCGTAGGTGAACCCGGTCGTGTCGACGTGGGCGTCGAACTGGCTCTCGGCGAACGCGGGGTCGTTCGGGACGGCCTCGTCGAGCATGAAGAATTCGGCGTCGTTCGCCCGGACGAGTTCGCGCACCTCCCGCCAGAACCCGTGCTGGACGCCGAACGCGATGTCACAGCGGAACCCGTCGACGCCGACCGCCCGCGACCAGAAGTCGACCACCCCGAGCAGGTACTCCCGCGCGGCGACGTTCCCGTAGTTCCAGTTCGGCATCGACCGGATGTCGGCGAACCCGGTCTGACGGGGCGCCGTCTCGAGGACCGTCCCGTCCCGGGCGTACCGCGGAACGTCGACCCGGTCCCACCAGTCGAACGTCCGCGCGCGCTCGTCCCACCGCAGGACCCGGAACGGGTCCGGGCCGTCCCCCCGGCTTCCGGACGGGCCACGCCCCGTCGAGGCCGCGACGGTCGACGCGAACTCCTCGATCCCCCATCCGGCGTGACTGACGACGAGATCGAAGCAGACCCGTATCCCCCGGTCGTGACAGGCGTCGACGAACGCGGCGTAGGCCTCGAGCGGGTCCGTCCCCGACGGTGCGAGGTCGGCGGCGACGCCGAAGTAGTCCGTCGTGTCGTAGCCGTGGGGGCCGCCGCCCGGGCGCTCGGCCTCGACGCTCCCGGCGGGCACGACCGGCGTGAGCCACACGACGTCGACGCCGAGGTCCGCGAGGTAGTCGACGCCCCGGGCGCCCGTCTCCGGGTCGCCCTCGACGAGCGTCCGGAACGTCGTCGCGCCGCGCTCGCCCGCCCACGACCGCGGGAAGACCTGGTAGACGACCGCGTCGTGGAGCCACTCCGGGGGACGGTTCGGCAGTTCGACCCCGCCGTCGGGGCGGAGTTCGACGACGTCCGCCACGCTCGCCCGCCGGCCGTCAAACGCGGCGGCGTGGACGCGGCACGGTTCGCCATCGAGCGCGTCAGCCGGAACCGTCGCCGACCTGCCGTCCGGACCGACCGCGATCCCGTCGGTCGACAGGGGGTCGCGGTCGTCGGCCAGGAACGCGACGCGGGGTTCGCCGGGCGCCGCGTCGCTGTCCGGCGCGAGCGCGGCGTTCGACTCGACCCGGAACCGTCCGCCCCGGCGGTCGAACTCCGCCTCGAGCCCGAGTCGCGGCGGCGGGTCGTCGGTCGGTTCGGGGAACGCGTGGACGGTCAGTTCGTGGGTCCCGTCTGGCGCGTCGAGTTCGAGCAGGTACCGGCCCGGGGTGTCCGCCTCGAACTCGGCGGCGTGGTCGCGGCCGGCGTCGAACCGGGGGACGGCCGTCGTCGACGTCGCGAACGAGAGCACGTCGCCGTCGCTCCCGGCCGGCGCGGAGACGATCGACCACTCGAAGTCCCCCGGGGCGTAGGCCTCGGGGTCGCGTCCGAGGCGAGGCAGGCGCGGCGCGAACCCGTCGTGGCCCCCGACCTCGACGTCGACGTCGACGCCCAGGCCGGTGGTGTCGGCCCCGAGAACGAAGACGGGGTCGCGGATCGGCTCGCCGACGCTGACGAACCGCGGCGGCCCTGGATGGTGCGACTCGACGGGCGTCCGTGGGGCGAATCGGTCCCTCACCGGACGGGCGTTGTCGCCGGAGGTAGTAAACGGGCGTGTCGGGATCGACGGGACCGACATCGTCGATCACCGTCCCACGTCGGCCGGTTCGGGGTCCAGTGGTCACGTTCGGATCCCTCCCCGGTGGCCCTCGATCGCGTTCGGATCCCTCCCCGGCGGCCAGGGACATCGACCGAATTCTCGAGCGCGTACGCGCGGACCGGCTCGGCCGAGTCGAGGGCTTATCAAGCGTGTGCCGCGTGGAGTTCGCGGAGCAGGCCGGCGAACCCGTCGCGGAACGCCTCGAAGAACGCCTCGCCCTTCTCGGCGGTCGCGAGTTCCGGCTGGCCCAAGGCGCCCGACTCCGTGTGCGCCGAGAACGGCCGACCGACCGAGAGGTACCCCGAATCCATGAGGTCCTCGGACTCCCCCTCGTACGGCTTCCGGTTCGGCGTCCCCTCGATGCGGTCCTCGCGGACGAGATCGGGCCGGAGGTGGAGCATCACCGAGGTTTCCATCTCGCCGGCGTGGCTGATCCCCCCGGTTTCGCTCTCGCGGATCGACGCCACGGCGTCGGGCGCGACGTCGAAGTACGTGAGCCCGAGGACCTCGGCGTCCCGTGCCTCGCCGATCTCCTGGACGGCGGTCCCGAGGGTGTTGACGTTCCCGCCGTGGCCATTGGTGAACAGCAGCGCGTCGAACCCGTTCCCGAGCGTCGTCTCCGCGAGGTGTTCGAGGACCGACAGCAGCGTCCGGACGTCGAGCGACGCCGTCCCGCCGAACGGGAGGTGGTGACGGGACTGACCGGTCCACACCGGCGGGGTCGTCAGAACGGGAACGTCGTCCTCGGCGGCGGCCTCCGCCCCCGTCCGAACCACCGCCGTACACAGGAGCGTGTCGGTGATGGTGGGCATGTGCGGCCCGTGCTGCTCGAGGCTCGCGACCGGGACGACGAGCACCGACCCGTCGCGCTCGGCGGTCTCCCGGACCTCGGGTGCGGTCTTGCCGGCCCACTCGACTGGCGAACGACCGATGGTCTCGTACATGCGTCCGCCGTGGGCAGCATCCGATATATGTCCGCCGCCGACTCCACGGCTCCCGGGATCCTCGTCCCTGCCGCCGCCGACATCCGTTCCCGCCGCATCGCCGCGACCGTCGGCAAGGGGAGGACCGAGTGGTTCCTCGACCACGGACTTGCGAGTTCACACGCCACTAACTCACTTATTTCGTGGCGGATAGTTCTCTCAGCGCGTGTAAGATATACAGCGCGAGTCCGTCACTTACGGTGAAGTCGTGCGGCGCCACAGAAGCCACTCGAAGCGTCCCCACGTGAGCCCAATAATCAGCACCAAATGAGGACTGTAGAACGCCAATTGTGTCACCCAAGTCGGCAGCACCCATGAGGGGAGATCGTAATACTCACCGAACACCGAAAGTAGACCACCGGATTCTTCGGCCGCCCTGTTCGCTTTTTCGACCATCTCGCACGCTGTTTCTATCAGGAGTCGATATTAACGGTCTGTCGAGGAAGCGGTGAACTCGCAAGTCGAGAGGTGAAGCACCACTGAGACAGAGGAGGAGGCGAGAGAGTGGGACCGGAAGAGAGTCATCAGGGCCCCGGTGAGGACAGGGGGCTACTCCTCGACGAACGCGACCTCGGTGAACTCGAACCGGGCCCCGCCGTCCCGGCCGGCGGTGACCCCGAACTCCCAGCCGTGGGCCCCCGCGATCTCCTCGACGATGGCCAGGCCGAGACCGGTCCCGCCGTCGGCGGAGTACCCGGGTTCGAGGACGTCGTCGCGCCGGTCGGCCGGGATGCCGGGGCCGTCGTCCTCGACGTAGAACCCGTCGGGCAGCGACGCGACCCGGACGGTGACGTCCTCGCCGGCGTGCTCGACGGCGTTCCCGAACAGGTTTTCGAACAGCTGTCCGAGCCGGGTCGGGTCGCCCCGCACCGTCGCCGGCTCGACCTCGATGGTGGCCGCCTCCGCCTCGATCATCCCCCAGCAGTCCTCGCACAGTTCGTCGAGGTCGACGGCCTCCGTGTCGCCGATGGACTCGCCCTGGCGTGCGAGGGTCGGCGTCTCCTCGAGGATCCCCTCCATCCGCTCGAGGGCATCGAGCGCGGAGTCCAGCTGCTCGGGGTCACCCCCCTCCCTGGCCAGGGTGATCCCGGCCGCGGCGACGTTCAGCGGGTTGCGCAGGTCGTGGGAGACGACGCCCGCGAACCGGTCGAGCCGTTCCCGCTGCCGTCGCAGCGCCCGTCGCTGTCGTTCCCGCTCGGTGATGTCGTGGAGGGCCACCACTGCGCCGACCGAACGCTCCCGCGGGCCGGTGAGCGGGGTCATCCCCACGTCGAGGATCCGGTCCCCGACCTCGAGTTCGAACCCTCGCTCCCGCTCGGGGGGGATGCTCTCGACGAGACGGTCGAACGGCTCCGACCGGACGGGACCCAGCTCGGTCAGCGGCCGGCCGACCGCGACCGGCCCGTCGAGGCCGATGAGTCGGTGGGCCGGGGGGGTGCTGTCGAGGACGGCCCCGTGTCGGTCGAGCACCAGGATCCCGTTGCTGATCGTCTCGAGGACGGCCGGGCCATCGGGGAGAGCTCCAGGAGGTCCGCCCGGAGCGCGGCGTAGGTCAGTGCCCCGCCCGTGACGACGAACATGACGGGCGTGAGGTCGACCGACACCGGCGTGAAGAAGTAGAGGACGTTGCCGAGGAACGGCGCGGCGATGCCGATCACGAACGCGATCGCCTGCCGGCGGTAGACGAACGCCGCCCGGTAGAGGAGCTCGCCGGCCAGGAGGAGGGCGACCGCGACCAGGAGGTAGGAGTACGCGACGTGCCCGAGCAGGGCGGGGCCCGCGACCTCGACGACGGAGTGCGAGGGGACCGAGTCGCCGAGGACCAGCCGGTGGGCCGGGTCAGTCAGGGCGAGCAGGCCGAACCCCAGCGGCTCGACGAGCAGGAGCCCGACCAGCGGCGCCCGTATCGCGTCCCCACGACCGGTGTACGCGAGGACGAACAGCAGCAGACAGAGGACGACACCCCCCGAGACGACGAGCTGGAGGATCACCGCGGCACCGACGACACCGGGACCGACCGGCGACTTGGCGATCAGGTCGCCCAGCACCCATGCCTCGACGCCCACCAGCATGGGAACGAGGAACCGCCGTTCCGGCCGCTTGACGGTGGTCAACGCGAGGACGAGCAGGACCCCGACGGCCGCGGCGGCGGCGACGTCGAGCACTCGGATCGTCCACAGCACCGCGGTCATGATCGGGCGTAGGATATTTCCGAACGTATATAAATAAAACATCGAATTTCCGTCCCGGAATAAACTCGACGGCCGCGGATCGCCGACCCGTCATCCGGCGGACCCGAGCAGCCAAGTGCCTCTCGGCGGGAGTGGGTCGGACGGAGGTTCCACCGGAAATGATGGCGAACGGACACGAGGCCGAAGCTATCAGCATCGACGGGGTCGTCACGACGGAGATCCGAGCGCGGTCCGAGAACGTACCGTCGGGGGTCATCCACGACCTGTACGACGCCGCCCGCGAGGCGATGGGGGGACCGCTCTGCCTGTCGGCCGGCCGGACCCTTTTCGAGGCCGTCGAGGGGGAGGACGTCGTCCTGATCGCGACGGGGGCCGGCGCGCCGCCCTGGCTGCCACGGGGCGAGACCGACGGCCCGCTCGGGGCGGCGAGCCTGGCGCGTGCGCTCGCGCTCGCCCTCGGCGCACGACCCGTCCTGCTCACGGAGGAGCGACACCTGCCACCGCTCCGGGCGGCGACGCGGGCCTGCGGCCTGAACGACGTCGCCCACGAACGGTTGGTCGAACGGCGGAACGCGACGACGCTCGAGTCCTACCCCGAGACGCGGTCGGCGGCCGAGGGGGCCGCCGAGCGGCTCGTCGAGGAGCACGACCCCGCCGCGGTCGTCTCGGTGGAGAAGCTCGGGCCCAACGAGGCGGGCGTCATCCACTCCATAACGGGGCAGGAGCGGCCCGAGGGGTATGCCCGCGTTGACGCGCTGTTCGACCGGGCCGCGGACGCGGGGATCCCGACCGTCGGCGTCGGCGACGGGGGGAACGAGCTCGGGTTCGGGACCATACGGGACGCGGTCCGGGAGCCGACGAGGTGGTCGTCGGGGGAACCTCGAACTGGGGGGCGTACGGCGTCGCCGCGGTGCTCGCGCTGCTGACCGAAACGCCCGAGGCGCTCCACGCCCCCGAGGAGGAGAGCCGAATGCTCGAGCACGCGAACCTCGAGGGGTCGAACGACGGCATCCACGCCCGACCGGTTCCGATGGTCGACGGGACCTCGGAGGCGACGAACCGCGGGGTCGTCGCGATACTCAACGACATCGTCGGGACGGGACTCACGACGCTCGACCGGCCGTTCTAGCGGCCCTGCCGGGGCCCGACGAGCCGACGGCGGTTCGATCACTCCGTCGTTGCAACCGATCGGACCGCGGTCGGTCCTTCACCGGTCGTCCCACCCCGGGGACCGCTCGTCGGCGTCGCCGTTCGTGTCGCCGACGCCGCGGCTCCCGGGCGGGACGACCACGACGACCGTCGTGGAGACGTCGAACCTGACCCGACTGGCCCGTCCGAGGCGCTCGGTGTCGCCGTCGCCGTCGACGTCGAGGCGGACGCCGCGCCCGTCGCGGACGTACGAGAGAGTCCCGTGTGGCGGGCGTCCCCGCCGGGAGCGGACGACGAGGCGGCCGTACTCCCCCCGGACGGTGACGTGCCAGAGGTTCAGAGTGGCGACCCAGTAGCCGGGGACGGGCGCGACCGGGAGCCCCGCCGGGACGGCCCCGAGCGACCGGCCGAGACGCCCCTCGACGTATCCCACCCCCGCGCTGGCGGCGGATTCGGCGGCAACGTTGGTCCCGCGCTCGAGGGCCCGGGTCGCGACGGACCGGGTCGCGTTCGCCGCTCGACGGGTCGGGCGTCGGCGGGGGCGGACCGACCGGTCGGCCAGCGCACGGTCCACCGTCGCGTTCAGCGCCGCGGCCATCCCCGGCCCGGGGTCGGCGTCCGTCCGCCGCGAGACCGTCCGTGCAAGCGCCCGGGACGCCGAACCGTTCGAGACCGCGAGGGCACGGGCAGCGGGGGTCTCCCACCGCGAGAGGGCGTCGTCGACGAGACGCCCGCGGGCCGCGCGGTCCCCGCCGACACCACGGCGCCGGAGGGTCGCGCGCATCCGCTCGCGGACGGTTCCAAGCGACCGGTTCACGGCCCCCTCGAGCGCCGCACGCCGACGCTCGAGCGTCCGGTTCCCGGTGGCGTTGGCCGCGGTCCGAGTCGAACGCAGCGTCCGCGCGGCCGTCGCGAGTCCGACCCGCTGGTCGGCGAGCAGCCCCCCGAGGACGGTGTCCGCGGCGTCGCCATAGGGGAGCGTGAAGGCGTTCACGTTCCGCGCCGCGAGGGGGTGGACCGTCCCGTCCCCGTCGTATCCGGCGGACCCCCGTTCGACGGCGGAGACCCCGAGGTATTCGGGGTCGGTCTCGACGCCGACGGCGAGCGGGCCGCCCAGCGCCCGCGTCCGCTCGGCGCTCGGGTCCACGGGCCGGGACCGGGCCCGTAACACGCGCCGGATCCGGTCGAGGTCGCCGAACCCGGCCGCGACGAGCGTGTCGTTCAGGCGCGTCCTCACTCCCCGATGCGTGGTCGCCGCGGACTCCAGCCGGGAGAGGACGGCCTCGAGGTAGGCGA